>JAJRWS010000383.1 GCA_024276705.1 Planctomycetota bacterium
AACCATACTACCTTATTCGCATCTGGATGTCCAGGCATGATGCAAAGATGCATAAGTCATCACCTTTGTTACCTTCTGGGCTGTACAATATTGCCTTTTCGAGCTAAACGTGCTACAATTACAACTATGTAGACACATGACCCACGATATCCTAAGAGGATCTCTGATTTGTCCGATACCATTCATGCGCGTCTCGATGAACAAACCTGCACGGTCCGAGATCAATTGCAACAGCAGTATGGTTGGAACGACTCGCAAATCGTCAGGGAAGGGATCAAAGCCCTTTCTTATCTGGTTGCAGGTGGCCGAAAACGGAAGATTGTAGGGCTTGGCAAATTTGAGTCTGGGGTGAAGGACTTAGGCTCGAATGAACGCCACCTGGAGGGATTCGGCCAGTGAGTCCCGTGCTGCTAGATACCGGTCCGATTGTGGCCCTGCTGGACCTTTCGGAACAGAATCATTGCCGATGTGCCAATTTGATTTCCTCACTGGAAGCGCCACTGGTCACTTGCGAGGCGGTCATCACCGAAGCCTGTTATTTGTTGCGGAAGATCCACGGGGCCCCGGACGCAGTCCTTGAAAACGTCGAACGGGGCATCTTTCTAGTTCCTTATCGCGTGACGGGGCGAGCTTCCAGGGTGTCTCGGTTAATCACGAAGTACACCGATGTGCCGATGGATTTTGCGGATGCGTGCCTGGTAGACATGGCAACTGAATTGCATACAGGCGACATCCTGACACTCGACAACGATTTTCAAATCTATCGTTGGGGCCGGAATCGTCCGTTTGAGATGCTTCTCAAGTGAGGGAAGATTGGGGACAGCCAATATTTAACTGCTGGCTGGAAGACTTTTAGCTTCCTTGTACATGTCCTTGTCGGGTATTCCCGATTGCACGCTTGCCCTACAATGGGTTGTCCATGAGCGAAGCCTACTATTCTCGCAGTAATCCTATTACCGCCGCGCAGCTTGAAGAAGCGCTGCGTGTGAACGGTCCATTTGCGTTTGAACGAGCGGAGCAAGCGGTGATGCGTGTCCAAGAACGGTTGGAACGAACGGTTAAAGCGTTTGAATTGGCATCGGTTCCTTACGCAATTGTGGGTGGTCATGCCGTCGCCGCTTGGGTTTCGACAATCGATTCAGGTGCCATACGCAATACGGTTGACGTTGACATCCTCTTAAGACGAAGTGATTTAGAAACGGCAAAGAAAGCGATGGAGGCTGCCGGATTCCATTTTACCAACGTGATGGATGTCGATATGTTCCTGGACGGTTCTGATGGCAGACCTCGCGATGCGGTCCATCTTCTGTATGCCAAAGAAATCGTTCGTCAAGGAGACACGATTGCGACACCAGATGTCGAACAGTCGAACCGAATGAAGGACAAGGTCGTTGTCGATCTAGAATCGCTTGTACGTATGAAACTCACTTCTTATCGACGTAAGGATCAAGTGCACGTTCTCGATATGATTGAGGTCGGACTTATCGATTCCTCTTGGGTCAAACGATTTGACCCAGTACTAGGCCAACGCCTGCAAGAGTTGCTGGACGATCCGCTCGGCTAAGGGAATTTCATGACTCCTCAACAGTCACATCGAGTCATCCTTCAGTATTGCATAACCTTTGGCAATGAGGCCTGACCCGGCTCTGCCCATTCTTCCTGCCACCTACTGACCGCCTCTTCCACGACCACGAAGGAAGTTTTCAACCGATCCTGCGGCTTCCACCAAATGCGTGAGGTTGAAGTAAAACGACATGGAGAACCCGAAGCTGATCGCAAAATCAGCGGTTGCCGCGCCTCCAACAACCGTTCCCCCCTTAAAGACTGTGTAGGTATGGGAGTATTTCTCAAACTGTCCGTCGACCGAACTCGGCGACCAGGAATAGGAGTGGATTCGCCCTATGGTTTTCTTCGAGAGCAGACCAATTGCCAACCGGGCACCAGAGGATATCCCAACAAATAGGCCTTCGTAGTCTTCGAGTTCTGGAGTATCAAAAACGTCTCCTCTGGCAGTCCGAAACGCGACCGCCCCATCCGTCAGCTTCTTCCCGAAGGCCCCAAATTTTGCATTTAGTCCAAGGTTGCCTCCGATGTAAGCAAACAAACCTGGTTTTTCGAGGTCCACCGCTTCGTACCCGCTGGTTCCGGCTAATACAATCAAGGGGGTTGGAATGGTGAGTTCGAGAAACGGTTGGGTTGTCCCTGTGATATTTTCCCGGGCGAAATTGGTCTTTCCTCCAGAGAGGTAGTTGACCGTGTCCTTTCTTGCCAAGGCCGCCGCAAGTAGCCCAATCCCACCTGCAACCGCAAGTCGGGTGCGAAGCGTGATCGTGATCATGATTTCGGATAACATTGAATAGCCGTCCGGGTCGGCTCGACCCACGGGATCGTTGCCTGCGTAAGTGTAACGATTTAGGCCTATCGGGTTTTCGTAGGTCCCGTCCGCCGGATCCGGGGTTACAAAACGGCCCAGCTCGTTACTCAACCATCGAGAACGTAAGTAGGTTAGGCCTGTGATCGGGTCTCGCCAACCAGCAGCTGTACCGAACAGCCCAGACCACTCATCCAATTGCTCTCCAAAACCTGTCGCCAGATTGACATCGACAACGTTGCCTTGCAGGTCGATCATCGCGACAACTTCGCCGAGATTTCCGGTCACGTAGGCAATTTCGCGAAATTCCGAGTCTTGCGGCTCGTTGAATGCAACGTGTCCAAGGTATCTCGATCCATCAGAAAGAATACGGTAAACCAATTCATTGTCGGCGTTGCGAATTTCAGCGAGCATCGGTAAAACGCCTGAGAAGCGATCCCAGACAAATTTTTCGGTGACCGAACCGTCGACCGAACGGCGAATGAGAATCCCGTCCACATCAAACTCATATTCAACGGTGGTTGTGGTCGCCCCGTTGTCGATGGTGACCGATTCGAGAAGCCCAGCATCATTGTAACCGTAAGATTTCGTGACCCCATCGATGGTAAGTTCTGTAAGCCGTCCAAGCTCGTCATGCGCAGCTGGAGTACCGTTGACCGATGAAATTCGATCGAGTTCGTCGGTGGCGATTCGCTGGTCGTTCGAGTCAAAAACTCTGCGGATTCGGTTCCCAACCTGATCGTACTCGTAGCGAATGACGTTTGAGGAACCATCATTACGAGTCCAGTTTTCGCTGATCAGCTGGTCGCGAGCATCGAAAAGAAAGTCGACCGAATCGCCCGTCGAATAGGATTTGGAGACTATTCGGCCATCAGGGTTCCTCTCGAAGTCAATCGTCAGAGGAAATGTACCATCGCTTTTCTCCACGGCAATCTGCGTGACCAAACCTTTGGCGTCACGCATGATGCGTGCGGTCACTCCTTCGCCAAAACGGATTCCGTCGACGCCAGTTCGATCTTCTGTTAGCATCTCGAATTCAAGTGACGCATCTCCGGATTCGTCGATAAACCGGGAAACCTGACCCTCTTCGACAATTCGCCGGATCACGGTCTGGTCCGTCTCGATGGTGGATGAAAAATCCTGGAAAAATTGTTGTTCAACAGTGTTGCCAAAGGGGTCCTGCCATCTCACAGAACTTCCTTGCTCATTGAACCGGTTGATCGTGATCTCACCGTTTCGTATTGCCCATGATTCAAGTTCGCTTTCCCCCTGGTCGTATCGATAATCAACGATCGTCAGCCCATCGACCTTCTCCGACAGGACTCGCCCTTTGTCATCGTATTCATACTCGAGTATGCTGCCGTCAAACCGGGTTACTGCTTGGACTCGGCCTTGATCGTTGTATACGATAAGTTCCCTTTGACCGGCGGCGTTTTCCTTGCTGATGCGTCGTCCAAGACCATCGATTACGGCGCTCGTTCGCCGACCCGCGGCGTCAACAATCGCGGCCACGTCTCCGTACTGATCGGTTTCATACGTTGTTTGGTTGCCTAGCGGATCCACGACAGAAGTCAAAGTGGCAGCTGCGTTATAGGTGAACTGCCAACGATTGTTATCGCTGTCCTCGCGGCTGATAAGATTTCCGTCGAGGTCATATTCATACCGTTGGAGAACTTCGGTTTCCGATTCAATGGCCAATAGGTTGCCGGACGCATCGTACTGTCGACTTTCGACAAGCGCTCCGTCATTAAAAATATTCGTAATCCTGCCAACCGAATCATATTCGATCGCCACGCTTGCCAACTGATTAGAATTCTCGTCTCTGGCGGTGGACTCCATGAGTTTGCCACTAGCAGTGTATCGGTAAGTATTGCTCTGACGATCGTTGAACGTTTGACGAATCAATCTGTTATCCGCATCGTAGTCAAAGACGATCGAGGTGCCGTCCGCGTAGGACTCGCGAGACTTGCGTCCCACGGCATCATATTCGGTTGACACCAGTTCTTTCCCTGCCGCTGAAACCGCTCCTCTGCGCCCAAGCGGATCCCTTGCGATGCTGTAGGTTCTACCGCCAAGATCAAGGCCGATCAGTTCGTTGGATTCGTTGGTTGTGATCGTCTGGCGATCTCCTTGGCCGTTGATAACTTCGTTGACGATTACGTTCGCGAGGTAGCTTCGAGTCGAGACGATGCCGTCGGTCGCAACCGATGTCAGGTTTCCGTTTCGATTTGAACCGTATTGGATCGAGGAGACAAGCTCGGTGCCATTGATTACGGTCGTCGCAATTTCGCTGACAGGATTTCCCGCGGAGTCGTTCTCGAATTCAATGGAAACACCCTCTGGCGATGTCACCCGAGTGGGCCCAGTGTCGCCATACTCAAACGATACTACATCACCCGAGGCATCGGATATTTCGATCAGCTGCCCGCGTTCGTCGTAGTCGCGGTCGGTGACCTGCCCCGAAGGCAAGCGTTCCCGAATGAGGTTTCCATTCTCGTCGTATTGCCATGTTGTCGTCACTCCAAGTGCATTGGTCGCAGAGACGAGATTGCCGTTCGAATCGTATGAAAACTGGCTCGCGTTTCCATCAGCGTCCGTTGTTTCCAATAGGCGCCCCGACCTGTCATATCGATTCGTGGTTGCCGCCCCAAGTGGAGAATTGATTTCTGTGATATTCCCAAAAGTGTCGTATCGAAATGTGGTCGGCGCCCCATTCTCGTTAATATCGATGATCAGATTTCCGGCATTGTCGTAAATATATCGGCGTGTGTTTCCAATCGCATCGGTGATTTCGGCAGACTCGCTTGAGAGGTCGTAAGTCACTTCGTAAGTTGCGTTGCCACCTCCAAGGATTTCAACCACTCTCCCATCGTTGTCGTATCGAGTTTTCTGTAATTGTCTGTTGAGTGGGTCGACAACGTTTTCTAGATAATGCTCCCTGTCGGTTGCATACTCAAACCGAGTCACATTCGCTTCGCGGTCCTCATAATGCTCCAAATTCCCCGAAGAATCGTATCTGTAGTTCGTTGAATTCCCGAGCGGATCGGCGATGGATCGAATCCTCCCTTGGGAGTCACGTTCAATGGCGACGACTCTGGCTCGATCATTTTCAATTCCGCCGTCGGTAAAGGTCAACTGATTGCCATTTCGATCCGTGGCCGAATTCAACTTGCCATTCGCTCCATCGATACGATAGGTAATCCCCTCGCGCGTCGTCAGCACATAAGCTCCGCCAAAACTGGGACTTGCCGGATTGTAGGGCACGCCGCCGGGGGCGTAGAGTTCGCCCAGTTCGTTGACCTGGAGGTAACTGCTGGTGCCGGTGGAAAGGGTGCTGGTGACGCCCGGGTCGGGAGTGAAGCGGGGGCGTGCCACTACCAGATTGTTGCCGCCGAAGCCGGGGAGGACGCGGATGTCGGGATTGAAGGTGAAGCCTTGGCGGCCCACGCCGGGAACGTTCAAGTAGACTTTGACTCCAGGCCGCAAGGCGCTGTAAATGCCGATGTCTTCCAGGCCGCTCTTGGGCAGGCCGACGCGCAGGTCGGTATTGCGATATTCCAGCCACCAGCCGTAGCCAAAATCGCCTTCACGGTCGGCTTGCAACGTGTCGTAGATGCGGGTGATCTCAATCGGGATGCCGGCAACGGGGATGACCATGTCGGTGAAACTCAAACGGAAATTGCCCAGCTTGAGTTCGCCGGCCAGGCCAACATTCTGCTCGACGACATTGACGACGCCACTGTTGGTGGTAACTTCGAGCCGAATCACGTATTCATCGTTGAGCAGCAGGCTGGTGTCCCAGATGCCCAGTTCGCCACCCTCCACCGGCGTGTCGCTCTGCAAAAATTCCGTGAAGCTGGTCTCGCTGACGTGACGGTAGGAGAGTTGGTAGCTGCCAAAATCTTCGTGGGCAGCGGTGCCGGTAATGGAGACCATGCCGACGACCGACTCGGCCTCCGTGGGACTGGCGATGATGGCGGTCGGGATATCTTCGGCGCCAGCTCCACTCCAACCAAAGGGGAAGTCGTAGTCGAAGCCGATCGTTTTGGTGGTGGTATTGCCATTGGTGTCGATGGCAGTGGCGGTGGCGGTGATGTGGGCGAACTGCCAGTCATCAAAAGTAAAAGTGGCGGTTCCTGCGGCGTCGAGCGGAATGTCCTGACCGTTGGCGGAAAGGGTCAGGGAGGCGACTTCGACGTTGTCGATTGCGCGGACAAAGACTTTGAAAGGGCCTTGCCATGGCAGGATGTTGCGGTTGCCGTCGCCGAGGTTTTCAATCAGGCTCAGCTTCGGTGCTTCGGTGTCCTCGATCACGTCGACTGAGAACGCTTGCATCGCTTCACCTCCACGGGGATCGGCGACTTTTACTTGGAAATCATGCGCGCCGAGCAATGGCAGCGAGGTCGGCCAGGTGATGCGGCCGAAGGGGTCGATGGTGGCACCGGCCGGTGCGCTGGTGAGGGTGAACTGGAGCTGATCGTTATCGGCGTCGCTGGCCAGCACGTCGTAGCGGAACTCCGCCCCGGCGGCCACCTCGGCGGGGGCCATGCTGTCGATGGTGGGTGCGTTGTTCCGTGCCAGCACGTCGAACTCAAACGACTCGATGGAGCTCGCACCCCCGGCGTCGGTGGCAATGAGCGTCACAACGGTCTTGCCGACTTGGCCTGCGGTGGGAGTCCAGGTGACTTGCCCTGTCGACGCATCGACCGTCATTCCCTCAGGGCCCTGGCCGAGACGGTAGGCAATGGCCGTCGATTCGGGATCGGTCGCAGTGAATGCGTAATCGTAAAGTGAGCCCACCGCGCCGAACCTGGGTGAGGTGGAAGTAATCCGAGGTGGCAAATTGAGGGCACCCGCACGAACGCGAATCGCGTAGGCCTGGGTCGACGCGCCGCCCACTCCATCGGCCACCTGGATCACCACTTCTTGCTGGCCCAGTTGGCCCACGGCAGGGGTCCAGGAAATTTCGCCCGTCGTTTCGACAATGCTCATGCCGGCGGGAGCCGCCAGCAAAGTGTAAACGAGCGGATCGCCCTCGGCGTCACTCGCGTCCACGGTGTAAAGATAGGCCCGGCCGATGACCGCTTCGGTGGGGGGAATGGAGCGTATCGCCGGCGGTCCGCCAAAACGGCTGACCGTCAGTTTGAATTCCTGAGTCGCGGTGGCGCCGCTGGGGTCTGCGACTTGGACGACGACATCGGCTTCGCCGAGTTGATCCGCGGCGGGTGTCCAGCGCAGGCTGCCCCGGGCGGGATGGATGCTCATGCCAGCGGGCCCTTCGAGCAGTTCAAAGGAAAAGATGTCATGGTCTGCGTCGGAGACAAGCAGGTCGTATTCAAACGGTTTGCCCAGCGATACGGATGTGACCGGAATCGACTCGATGACTGGCGGCGTGTTGAGCAAACGACCGGTGACTTCGATCGAAAAGAAAACGGTTTCTTCGATGCCGTCCGCGGTCGCGGCGGTTAGCTCAATTGCTTGGGTGCCCAGGTCACTCGATCTGGGCGTCCATTGGATCGTTCCGTTCGCGTCGACCGTCATGCTGGAGGGACCGGTGGCGAGTGACCAGGTGAGTGACCGGCCAAGGGCGTCGGTGCCTGCAATGCGGCTGAAGTAATCGGTGGTAACCGCAGCGGTCGAGCGTGGCAGTGTGATGTCGAGCGGCAAGGTGTTGGGCCTGGTCGTTTGCACTTCGACGGACCAACTGGCGGTGGTGGAGGCTCCTGCCTGGTCGGTGACGACGACCGTGAATGCGGCCGCGCCCGCGTCGGCTGCCGTGGGTGCCCAGGACAAGCGGCCTGAATTCGGGTCGATGGTTGCCCCGACTGGAGCCTGGTCGAGCGTGTAGGTGAGTGCGGTGGATTCGGCGTCCTGAGCGATGACGTCGTAGCGATAGGCGAATCCCGCGTAGGCAGTAAAGAACCGGGGGCTAACGCCCAGCGGCTGATTGGTTGCAGGATGAACGACGATGGGAGGCGTATTGGGCGCGGAAACGTTGAGGTAAAAGTCATGCAGCGAGATCGAACCGCTGACGTTGGTGGCGCGGAGGATTACCAACTGCTCGCCGACTTGATCGATCGTCGGCCGCCAGGCGACCAGGCCCGTACTCGGATCGACGGTCATGCCGTCGGGGGCCAGGGATAGGTCGTAGGTGATCGCTTCGTCAACAACGCCCATGGCGACCGACGCGTACTGGAATGTTTGTCGCGCTTCGATGGTGGTGGGGGGGGTGGTGACAAAGTGGACACCGCCGGTGACCGACGTGTTGGTGGGCGCAAGCACAAAATCATTGCCCGTAGAAATTTGATCTGCGGCCAGGGGTACACTCAGTCCCTCATTCCCTGCCGTGTCGGTCCACCCTGCGGGCAGCATCGGCCGAATGGTGTAGGTTCCAGCGTCCAGACCGGTTAGCGCGTAGTTGCCATCGCGGTCGGTTCTGGCCATCGGCTCGTCGTCGCTGCGTGCGCCGTCGCCATTCAGGTCGGCAAAGACTTTCCAGTAGGCGATGGTGTCAGCATCTTCTTTTGCCAGTTGACCGCGGATATGGCTGAGCGCGAGTTGTTCAATGGCCAGATCGAAGACTGTTTCCGTATTTGCCGCAACCGACACATCCGCACCGGCCGGTGTGTCGTAGCCAGCCACCGGCGAAATGCGCACTGGGTAGTCGCCCGGTAGCAAGCTATCGAAACGGTAATTGCCGTCGGCGCCCGTGATCGTTTGTCGTTCACTCGGATCGGCGAAACCATTGTTGTTGGAATCAAAAAACAGTTGCCAGCCTTCGAGCGATGGTTCAGCCAGATCCTCGCTGCCGTCATCCTGCACGCCATCGCCGTCGAGATCATCAAATAGATGGCCCACGATGCTGCCGCGTAGCTCGGGCAAGATCTCAACCTCGAACGACTGCGTGTCGAATCCACCTCGGCCATCCTCGACGCCGATGGTAAAGGAGTGGACACCCGGATTGGCCAATCCGGGGACTAGTTGCGGCTCCAGGCCATTGCGAACCAGCACGCCATCATTGCCAGCCGGCGAAAAGTCCCGGACGTTCTGCGTGTTGGGCGTATCGAAGCGATAGTCGAGGACTAATCGGGGATCGTCCTCGTATTGTCGTCCCAGCCCTTCCTTGATTTCCTCGGGTGTGCGGGCCACATTCCAAATACGGTAGTTATCGATGATGGCGTAAGTCGCAGTGGCACCGTTCTTTCCAACCAGGGTGTCGGCATCCGGCAAAAAGGCCAGCGGCTGTGGATTGGGGGTTGCTCCTGAACCGACGGCAACCCCATCGACATACAACGTGGCCACGCCTGACGTGGCGTCGTAGGTCAACACGATGTGATACCAACGGTCTGTCTCGGGCGAAATGTTGGCCGTAAACTCAATTCGATCGGCACTGTCATCGAAATGGAGCCGCACTCTGATGTTTTGATTTTTTTCGATCACTATCACTTCGTAGGCCGATCCGCCGCGGCCCGAATCCAGCATTAATAACTGGAACCGTGGCAGGTCATGGAGCTGATACCAGCCTTCAACCGTGATGCTCTCCGGTTTCAAAGAGGGATCGGCTGGGACGGTTATGCTACCTGATTGTCCGTTGGGCGCGAAAATCATCGCCTGGTCGGTGCGGCCATCCCACTCGACCAGGCCGGTGGTTGGATCGATGGTCGCTCCGTCGGGGCCGTCGACGATCCGGTACCGCAGGGCGTCCTGGTCGCCATCGACGGCGGCCGCTTGATATTCAAACGTCTCACCGGCGCCGATCGTTGTGCTCGGTTCAGTAGCGATCAGAGGATCCGCGTTATCCCGTGCCGGAACGACCTCAATCTTGAACGTCTGTGTCGCGACCCCTCCTCGTCCGTCATCGGCGCTGATCGTAACATCATGAATTCCGACTTGGTCAGGCGAAGCGGCCCACAACAATTCGCCTGTTGTGCTGTTGATGATCAGTCCACCGGGGCCGTTCTCGATGGCATACGTCAACATGTCATCGTCCGGGTCGATCGCATCGGCATCGTAGCGGTAGACTTCGTTCGGATCGAAACGGTTGTAGATCACGCTGGCGGTCGCATCGCCTGAATTGGCAACGATCAAATCGGTCCGTCCATCCTCATCGGCGTCGGCCAAAGTGATCCGCGTTGGTGTCTCGCCAACGCGGATCTGCTGGGCCTTGGCAAATTGATTGCCACCGCGACCGTAGAGGATGCTGAGCACATTTTCGCCAGGCAGAGTCGCCGCCAGGTCGGGATTACCATCGTCGTTCAAGTCGACCACGGCCACATCGCTGGGAGAATCCAGGATCGAAACATAGATCGGCGCGCCAAATCCAGCTGCACCATCACCAGGCAGGATCATCAACCGATTTGAATCGGGCAGCGTCACCACGGCATCCACGACACCGTCCCCGGTGGTATCGGCAAGCGTCAATCGTCCGGGCCTGTCGCCCAGGGCAACGGCGACCGGATCAGCCAGGATCGGCGTGCCGTTGCCGGTAAATACCCACAGCGCATTGTTGCTGTCGTCCAGCGCCACCAGGTCGATTTTTCCGTCGTCGTTGAGGTCCGCTGCGGCCACATCGATCGCTCCATCACCAACGGGGTAATCGACTGCGGTGAAACCTGCGTCCACACTTCCGCTGAATACCGACAACGACCGTCCCGCCCGGTTGGCGATAATCAACTCGAGCGTGCCGTCGCCGTCGAGGTCGGCGACTGTCACAGCCTTGGGCGCCCGTCCGGTCAGCAAATCGGATTGACGGGTGAGTCCGCCAAGGTTATCGCCAACAAATAGCTTCAGTCGGTCATTGGCCTCGTTGATTGCAAGGACTTCTTCATTGCCATCACCGTTGAGGTCGACGGCCAGCACATCAACCAGACCATCACGCTTGCCAAAATAGAGCGCGGCGTCGGTCACTCTGTAGTTGAATGCCGCTCCAACAGAATAGGCCAGGTCAAGATACCCGTCGTTATCCAGGTCGGCAAACGTCAGTGTATTGACGCCGCCCAGCAGGCCGACTCGCTGGGCCTCGGCAAACGTACCATCTCCAAGCCCACGTCGCACCAGAATCGTTCCAGAAGAGTTCAAGTTGCCTGTCACCTGGACCAGGTCGAGATGGCCGTCTTCATCAAAGTCGATCACATACGATTCACGTCCACGTTGTGAAACCGGGTCCACAGGATATCGGTCTGTTGTCATGAACGTTCCGTCGCCGTTTCCCAGATGGATCAGCGGACCTTGGGTCGTAAACGAAACAACATCCAACACTCCGTCTTCGTTCAAGTCGCCCACACTCAGGTCACCCGCGTCGACATTTGATTTCAAACTGTCATAGGCGAATGTCTCGATGGTTTCTGAGAAATTACCTTGTCCATCGCCTCGAAAAACAACCAGTTTCAGCGACTCGCCGCTGAGTCGGTCGACCGCGATTACGTCAACATTGCCATCGCCGTCGAAATCACCTGTGCCGTAGGCTTCATCGTAGTTACTGACAAGCTGCCCTTGGACGGTGACAGTCGTTCTAAAAGTGCGTTCAAACGTCCCGGGCGCGTCCGGATCATTGAGGTAAACGTCGATATGTCGCTCGATCGATGCCTTGGCGATGAAATCGGGATAACCATCCCCATTGAAATCGGCGATTTGAGTATTGTCGTATCCGTAGAAGCTCGACGGAATCGCTTGATCATCGCTGACCGTAAACGTCCCGTCACCGTTGGCCAATGCGACGTAGACTCGGGACCCTTTAGTATTGGCACGCGGCGCCACGATATCCGGCAGGCCATCCAGGTTGAAGTCCGCCACGGAACCGCCGGCGCTGGCACGAGCAACACCGATGGCGGGAAATGGATCCTGGTAGGTGCCGTCACCAACCCCCAGGAACATTTGATCGGCTCGCAGCGCCAGCAGATCGTTAATCCCATCGCCATTGAAATCGGCTGCGAGTGCTTGGAAATTGCCCGTGTCTTCCGCAAACGGAATGGTTCGTGTCGCACCAAATTCACCCGGTCGCGTTCCCAGTCGAATTCCGACTCCATTGAAATCGCCTTGGTAAGTGGAATAGACGAAGTCCATCACTCCATCCCGGTTGTAGTCACTGAACATCCCACCATTGACCATATCCTTGTTGACCTGGTGGTTCTCTGATACTTGACCCACGAAATCCACGATCGGATAATCGGTTCGCGTGAATTTGCCGGTCCCATCATTACGGAGAATTTGAGGTGAGATCGGATCGGAAGCCAAGATCGAGCCAAAAATCAGATCGAGATCCCCATCGCCATCGATGTCGACCGGGTTGTCGCTGCCGGCGATATTGCCTGAAAACTTGTGAATCGATGCGCCAGCTCTATACGTAAAATTAGTGCCACTTCCGTCACCCACAAACATGTCGACGTTGCTATTCCAGCGATTAATCGAAAAGACATCCAACTTTCCATCGCCGGTAAAATCTGCCACCTGAACGACAAAGGGGGTCGATCCAGCGGGCGGATCGAGAGTAACGCCCAGCGTAAACTGCTGGTTGCCGTCATTAAGCAAGATGTCGATGTTTCCTGACACGGAAGTGGCGAAGACAATATCGTTGTCCAGATCACCATCGATATCGACGATACGATACGGCCGTGCATTCGCATTCACCGGGTTGTTGGTGCTGCCGGCTGGTGCGATTTCCTCAACTGCTGCGAAGGTTCCGTCACCCAAACCGGGCTTCCAAACGAGGTCATAGATGATCCCAAAACCTACCTGGCCACGTCGCCCTACCAAGTCGACCTTGCCGTCGCCATCCAGATCCACGATTCTAAAATCATCCAGATTGACATCGAGCGTGGTCATGACCATAGGCGTGAAGGTTCCATCGCCGCTGCCCAGCATCGAAACGACGTTGGATGTCCTGCGTTCGAGCGCCATGACGTCGAGGTTGCCATCGCCGTTGATGTCGCTAATGACGAGATTCTTGAACGTATTGGTGGTTGTGATTTTTCCAATCTCAACCGGGTCGCTAAAATTCCCATCGCCGTCGCCCAGCATGCGTGTGATCTGAAAGTAATCTGGCCCCAAGGAACCAGGATTGACAAAAGCCAAAGCGACCAAATCGAGAATGCCGTCTCCATTCAGGTCTCCTTGATCCATTCCCAGGACATCGTTGCTGTCGCTTGTCGATTCAAAGGCCGGCAGGCCAATGTCAATCGAGTAGCCGACGTTGAACAGCGAATCGGTGGGCTGCGGTTCCCCCGTCGAGATCGTCGTCACATCATCAAACCGGTCATTGTTTTCGCCGGCGAGTACGGTGATGGTCTGGTCGCCGGCATCGATGGAAACGAGGCGCGGACCCTGGAATCCGCTGATCACCGCCACGCCAGCCGGCGTATCGCCAGTGGCCACGGTGGTGATCTCAAAGCCGGCAGACGCGATCGCGTCGGTGACTGGATCGGTCACGAAAATGGGTGGGCGATTTTGCAGTGTGTCGAGCACGCGGAGCGTGTAAATTTGTTCGGCGGCAAGACCGAAGGGATCGGTTGCGTGGAGAGTCACCGAGTAGTCACCCGTGTCGTCCGTGACCGTCTGCCACAGAACTTCGCCCGTCTCGGGGTCGATCGACAACCCCTCGGGGCCGACCGCGATCGAGTAGGTGATCGGCTGGCCATCGGGGTCGGCTGCCTCAGCAAAGTCGCGATAGCGACTGCCCGCCTCGATTTCCAACAGCGGAGAACTGAGAAATTCCGGCGCCCGGTTGATACCGCCGAGAATCACAAACTCAAAGGTAAATTGCTCATCGGCCGGATTCAGGAACCGGATTTCGCGAGTGCGGGTGGAGTCGTCGCGGTCGAGCGTACCGCCATCCATTTCTGGAGTGAAATCAAAGTACATGCGGCCATCGGGCAACTGGCCGTCAGGAAACATGGGGCCGATGTCCACGTCCGAAAGATTCTCGATCACTGCGATCAACGGGCCGGTCATCGCCGCGTTGCCCAGGTTAGTCAGGCTCATGTCGGTAAACAGGACCGAATCGACTTCGCTCAGCGAGGTGGTACGGTAATCGACCTGAATGCTGCCGCTGACATTTGTCAGTTGAGTCAAGTCGATCTCTGTCCGCTCGCGCTGGGGCCGGCCCGCACGCAAGCTGCTGGGCGCCGGAATCGTGGTGGCCACGGCAGGCACCACCAGGAGGATACCGTCCGCAATCACGTCTCCTTGCTCGCTTCCTTGCAGCACCACCGTGGGCACGCCAGTGGAAATCGCAAACGTTCCCAGGTTCGACCAGGTCTTGCCTTCGTACTCGCCTCCCATCGGTGCGAATTGCTGATTGCGAGAGACGGCGCCAAGAAAATTGGCCCCATCGTAGATCTCGTAGGTGGCGTCGGGCGCAGTGGTGGGGAGCGCCTCCCAGTTGACATAGATTTCATAGTCGCCCCCCTCGGCACCGGTGACCCAACTAGCGCTGCCGCCGGCGGATCCGGCCGGCAAAACGCGGCTCTCGCCACTCTCGCTATCGTGCCAAATAGCCCGTTCACGATACCCCCAGTCGCCATCCTCTTTGCCTGCGACCGGATCCAACTGGCGGCCAGGAACCATCACCTGGCTGATTGTGACCTGCGAGCCGGTGTCGGCGTCGTTGTTGACCAGGCGGAAGACGAGGGTTGCGGCCGTGCCGGGAATCAAACCGCTGGCGTCGAGGGTGACCTTATCACCCTCGATCGTCGCGCCGTCTACCGTCACCGGTGGTTCCCCCTCGGTCACGTTGAACCAGGCATCGCGCCCCGGGCCGAGTGTCACGACCACCGAATTGCCTGCGGCCGGTTCCGCCCCGACCAGGGCAACTTCAAACGCATCGTTGACAAAATCGGGATCGGTGGTGTCCAGGTTCGCTTGGTAGACAAAGCTCACCGTGTCGGGATCTTCGGGGACGACAAACGTATGTGACAGCGTCGCCCAATACGAATCGCCCTCGGTGATCGTCGCGGAACCGGCTTGCACCGTCACGCTGCCAGGATCGGCTTGACCGCCCGATTGGTTTACCGACCAGTGGTCCAGGTTTTGAGTGATATCAACCTGAACGGCTAAAGCCACTTCGGCGGGTGAATTCGTGACGCCGAAATTATTTTCCCAATCGAAAAGTTCATTCGTGCCGTATTTCGAGCCAAAACCGCGTTGCCAGGCCAGATAATCTGTGCCACTGACGACGCCGCTGGAGTCGTAATCTCCGGGCAAGGCCGCTACGGACGCGCTGGCCGAGGCATCGGTGCCAAAAGCTGAATTCCAATCGCCAAGATCATTTGCGTCGTATTCCGTGTTGTAGCCGCGTTGCCAGGCGAGAAAGTCGGCCCCACTGACGACCCCATCCTGCTGAAAATCTCCTGGCAAAGCCACACCGGATGCGTTGGGACTAATGTCCGCGGGATCGTCAAGGTCACTTGTCGCGCTGGCGGTCGCTGTAGCGGCTGCAGCCTCGTCGGGAGTGGCTGAGGCAAGTTGATCGTTAACGTCTGCATTGGAGCTAGCGGGAACTGTCGGAAGTCCGGCTTTGCTGGCGGATGATCGAGAGGCTTGCATATTGGCCGCGGCGGATGATCCACCGTTTCCACCACCATTGGAACTATCGATCCGCCCACTAATCCGGCCACTATTGCCACCGATGCGCGGCGAATAGGGAACAGAATTCAATGGCTGCCCTTCGGCTTGACCTTCTCGTTCTCCATGGCTGGAAGACTCTGCGAGGTCAACGGTAATTTGTTGACTTAAGAGTGCAAGATCCACATTGGGCAAGCTGGAAGTTGGTCTGTCGGAAGTGCTGCGAATGGCGGATGTTACTTCAGGTCGGTGTGCCGGCTGATAGGCCGAGGCACGCTGCTGGATAAATGCAGGCTGCAATAGAACCTGATCAACCGTCGGCTGACTCGTCTGGCCGGATTGGGTCTGAGCAATGTGTTTACTCGCCGAAAGTCCTTCATTCCCTTGCTGGAAGTTCGAGGAATCGGCCGATTCCGCAGGACGTTGAAGACCGGCTCCCAGCAAAGCGGGCAACCCTCCGAGTAACGCGCCTGGCGCGCTTCTTGTCTCCAGTTTCTCGGTTCTTAATTTGCGCGATCCAACCGGCTGGTTGCATGCTCGTCGATTCTTGTTTCGTTTCTTCCGGTACCGTCTCGCGCGCATAATATTATTCCAATTTGCGTTAGTCTGAATTTACAGGGTACGGTAGGGGTTCAGTACTTCCAAATCGACACGGCAGCGAACCAGGGATGGCCCATCCGTGGCCGAACTACATTTTTTCGGATACCGCAACTGCGCTGCCGCGAACTCCGTGCGACGCCAACGCCGTCCCAGCAAGACAAAAAGGTTGAACGCACAAAGTGAACAGGTCGCTGGTTCGGGTATCGTGGTCGCAACCGGCCCACCAGGATTCGTCGCCTGGTCGCTGTAATCACGAACGTCTCCGAAGATCGCCCCATAATTCATGCGGCCATCATCATTTCCTAAAAGTGCGAGTGGAATGGTGACGGAAAATGAATTTTCCGTAAATTCGATGGGAACCGTCGCCGTGGCAAGATTGGTGCTTGTATCCACGAGTTCGACCTGGCCCACATTAAGCAACTCGGTAAAAAGGTCGACGAAGTACTCGATACCCAAATCACTTGAGCCCTCAGGGCTAAAACGGCTCTGATTCGAAACTACACCGGTTGACGGATCCATGTCGATATCCAGATCGATGAACCCAACAACACTGTTGTTCGCAACCGCCGAAGGCGCGGATATCGAGTTGTGGAATAATACCGAAAACGTGACGGTTTCACGGGTCACCCGCGAATCGAGTTCGGCAATATCCTGTGAAAAGATCGGGTCCCCAAACGTATCGTTGATCGGGTCAACGAAAACAGGATCGGCCTGCGAGGGACTGGCCATCCTAAGACTTAGACAAATAACGAGAACATAGAAAACTACAACGGGATTATTTCCAGCATGGGTCATGGGAGGTACACCTTTAGAAATCAAAGTGCTGAACATGGATAGAACCCAGATGCAAGCGGGTTGGCACAATTCAGATCAAGTGATAAGACTAGCCGCCCACCTGGGCATTCAGACACCGATGAGATGGCAATGAGACAAATCGGATAGCTCATGCCTTCAGTAGCACCTCCTCCTATGGCTGGATTAATAACTATTCTGGCCTAGGGTAATTCAAACAACCCTCAAAGTGAATATCTTTTTTTAAGTAAAAACCCTAAAAAGTCCAGAAAGATCGATTTCCGTTATTTACTTATTCACGATGCGAAAACTTATCTCGTTCACAACTCGCGTGAAGGCAAACACTTGGGGTCTTTAAGGATATATGCGTCCGTTTCGTGGGTAATCCAGCGCAACCTGATACAACGGCCGGTGTTACCCGGGCCAGCGGGCGTAGATACCGCTGGGTAGTTGGCGGCCATCGGCCGACTCCAGTCGCAGCGCGCCGGTCCGGGCAGGCCTGCCGCAGTGTCCGAAGATACCATCGGCCAGGTACGCACTCAATTCGGCTGGCCCGATGCCGGGGGTGTGGCAGGTAACGAGCAGGCAGAGACGACGCCCTTCCGTCAACTGGCCGCAGAGCGAAAGAAGCGGCAGCAGGTCACGCTGGATCGACCACCGCTCACTCTTGGGGCCATGACCGTAAGTGGGCGGGTCGAGAATCACCGCGTCGTAGCCATTGCCGCGGCGGACTTCCCGCTGACAGAATTTGACCGCGTCTTCGACGATCCAGCGAATCTTCAACTCATGTCCCGCCAGCGCCGCGACATTTTCGCGGGCCCGGGCAACCACGCTTTTAGCCGCGTCGACATGGGTGACTTCCGCCCCAGCCAGGGCCGCCGCCATCGTGCTCCCACCCGTATATGCAAACAGATTCAGCACTTTCAGCGTCCGCTCGGGAGAACCTTCTACTGCCTCCTGCTCCTTGGCCCGACCAACCTGCCTGGCAAGCCATTGCCAATTGGTTCGTTGCTCGGGAAAGAGCCCCACCTGTCCCGAAGGAAGCGGGGCGAGATGAAATGCCAGCGGCACCTGTGATGCTCCTGGCAATGTGACGATCGCTTCCTCACTCGGTTGCCACGGCTTGCCATGCCGCAACCAGGTTCCGGCCCCAGCCCGATCGCCCGTGAAGCGGGCGGTTGCCTGGCGCCACTTCGGAGCATTCGATTTCGACATCCCGGTCGCGGTCGAGCAGGGACGATCGAGCAGCCAGGGGCCAAATCGCTCCAATTTGCGGCCAGCGCCAAAATCGAGAAGCTGGTACTGGTCTTGTGCGGCGGTCATGGCAGGGCCAGATGGGGGCGTAACAGTCGGGTCCAAAGCATGGTAGCCGCGTGAGACTTCGCGCGTTCCCCGGGAAGGAAAGTGGTGGGCCTGCCTTCACCCTACCCTCTCCTGCGAGGAGAGGGTAGGGTGAAATCTGACTGACAGCCCCTCCCCAATTTGACATGAATACACAGGTCTGATAGCCTTTTTGGCAATTAAGTGGTGTAGGCAAAGTTCTCAAAAATCCACACCTGCCGATTCCGGAGAAGCCCGCAAGTTAGCTTCCCATCCAATGAAGACCGACAAATCAACTGGCGAAAAAGGATGATCATGATTCCCGTCCATCCAGAATACATTGTCGATGAGAAGCAAAATCGGAAGTCCATCATCCTGCCTCTTGTTGAGTGGGAACGTATTGTCGAGGAGTTAGAGGAACTCGACGATATCAGGGCCTACGACGAGGCCAAGAGCGGTACTCAGGACGCTATACCGTTCGGTCTGGCCGTGCGGGAGATTCGGGAGGGGTGCGACTCCTGATGGACTCCTGATGTATACGATTGAAATTTTGCGCCGTGCTCAGAAGCAACTCGCAAAGATCAAAGGCCAAGACCAAGGGCGCATCATTGTAGCCATTGAAAGACTTGCGGAAAATCCTCGCCCTTCAGGTTGCAAGAAACTTATGGGACGTCCTGCTTGGCGTATTCGCATTGGTTCGTATCGGGTGGTTTACGAAATCCACGACGATCGACTTCTAGTTCTTGTCGTGGCTATTGGCGATCGCCGAGACATCTACAAGTAGTGAACCGCATATATCCCGGCTTACCAAAAAATTGATGCGCTGATCATGGCCTGGACAGGTGAGGGCGCAACAATCGGGTCCAAAGCATGTAACCCGCGTGGGACAAATGCAAGCCATCCGCCTGAAAGAGTTTCTGCCGCGGCCGGTCGTCGGTCCCTAGCATCGGTTGCCAGATGTCGACAAATTCAAGCTGTCTCCGTTTCGCACATTCGGCGGCAATCAGGGTGTTGGCCCGCCGCATGACCGGGGCCAGCTTCCAGCGGGCAATGCTTGGCTTGATGGCAATAAACACAATTTTAGTATCCGGCAAGGCCGCCTGAGTGGCCGCCACAAACGCACGAAAATCGTCGGCTACCCGTTCGGCCCGCTTGCCCGCGGCGATGTCGTTGTCGCCCGCATAAAGGACCACCACGCGCGGGTGATGGCGCAGCACCAACGGTTCGAGGAAATGGGTCGAATCGCAAATCTCCGAACCACCGAAACCGCGGTTGAGGGTCGTCAGCTCGGGAAAGTATTTGGGCAAGTCCCACTTGCGAATGCTCGAACTGCCTACAAACAGCACCCCGCTTTGAGGAGGTGGCTGCATTTTGTCCTGGGCCACAAACTTCGCGATCGCCTTCTCCCAGCGTTGCCAACGACAAGGCGCATCCTCCGCGGCATGGCCGCATGTCGCCAAAGCCAGTAGCAGCAACAGCGACAGACAACCGATCGGGTACGCCCGCCAGCTCAATTTCCGCCGCCGCCGATCTGGTGGAAAGGTTGTCGCTTCAGGTTCACGGGTGGCCATGGTACTTTGCTCGATTCTAGAGATGTCGCGCTGGGGGATCCCCGGGCAGGTTAGAGTTAGCCGATAAATAACTATCCGGTTTTCTGTAGGGAACGTTCAAGAAAAAACTTCGGTAAATCGTGGTGTTCTGGTAATGCAACCATCGTACTCGTACTCAGCCGCTTGCGGCGGTACTCGTACTCGAATCGCATGGCGG
>JAJRWS010000384.1 GCA_024276705.1 Planctomycetota bacterium
TCAAAATAATCTCTCACCGACCTGTGAACGGTTGCCTGGATGCCTCGCAGCGAAGTGACGATTGGGTTGAAAAGGTAGAGCAACGTCAGCATGCAGTATTGGTCGTAGTGCAGCATGCGATTGCCGGCTCGGTCGCGTTGACAGCCATCGTTGTGAAGGCGATTGAGCAGGGGCGCAAGCTTGTCGAAGAATTTCAGCCCCGTGATGTCGGACTCTTCGATCTTTCGCTTCTGTTTTCGCGACTGGGATGCCATGCTCCAAATTATGTGCGCTATTGGCATAGCGCGCAAGGCCATCTATTTTACGCCGTTTGCCTGTCTTGTGTGTCGCAAATCCCGTGCCGAACAGTATTGGCTGCGTCCCCTTTTAGTCCCCCCCCCCTTTTAGTCCTAGTTCTTCCCTTCGCCTTTTAGTTCGCCAATCCCAGCCCGCCCAGCCACCCGGCCGCCCGGTTTCTTGCCAACTGGGCGCCGCTCAGGCAGCCGTCCAGTTTGGTGCGCAGGCGGATAAAACCCTGCAGGCCTTCGAGGCTTACGCAGGGTCCAGCCTTTTCGGCATGGGAACCGTCTGCTTCCATGACGTTTCCGGTGAGACGGGCGCCGTAAGAAATGCCGGGCATGATCCCTTCCAGGGTGTCGATCTCTTCGGCCTGAATGCAGGCGTTGCACGAATGGTCCCAAGTCGGGTGGCGCCGACGCCCAAAGACGAGCTCCGCACAAATCCGGCCGACTTCACCGGCCGCCCGCGCCGTCTGGGCATGACACAAATCGACATATACATCGTCGAGCCCTTCTTGCGCCCCAAACGGGCTCGCAGCCCCTTCAGCCCCTTCTTCGACGGAAACCTTATCCCATGAGCCCAGGACCATCGAACGGGCCGAGAGGAGCCGGCAGAACGCGTCGGTGAGTAATTGCAGATCGCCTGGCTCACTCGATGGATCGTCCTGGTGGGTCGTATTCAGAACATGCTGGAATGTCCAGAGCCACAGTTCCATCGCCGTGGCAACGGCACAAGCCCCCGTACCGGGCTGGCCCGATGCATGGTGATGCATTTCGCGAATCCAATGCTCGACTTGAGCCGGAAGGACTTGACTATCCATGCTGCCGTTCTCCTGGGATTGCCCCTCTCATGAAAAATACCTGCTGCCGAGGGGTGGATTCTAACAGGTCATGCAAGAAACACAAGATTTCTCGTTCCCCACACGGCCATACGGCCTTGACCGACCCCTAGCATGGCATTACCTTCCGGGGGGGAAAACCGTAAAAACCTACCCTGCCCGGAAACGCATTCCCACCGCATGTTTGAACTTCACCCGTTGCTTGCGGATTCTAGCGTTAAGCTCCACACCCACCCGCGGGAGTGATTATTTTGCCTTACGACATCCTATTATTGGTCAAACAGGTCCCGGACACGGCCAACGTCACCGCGGAGGCGATGCGGGACGATGGAACGGTCAATCGCGGCGCCCTGCCAGCGATTTTCAACCCGGAAGATCTCAACGCCCTCGAAACGGCTTTGGAAGCTCGGGATCGCTATGGCGGATCGATCACCGTGCTGACCATGGGGCCTCCCAAAGCGGCGGACATCCTCCGCGCGTGCCTTTACCGGGGAGTCGATCGGGCCATTCTCCTGACCGACCGGCGGGCGGCGGCCAGCGATACGCTGGCCACCAGCTATATTCTCGCCCAGGCCATCAAGACCATCGGGCATTTCGATCTGGTGTTTGCCGGCCGCCAGGCCATTGATGGCGACACGGCACAAGTTGGACCTCAGTGCGCTGAAAAACTCGGGGTTACGCAAATCACTTACCTGGAGGAACTGGTCAGTCTGGTCGACCGCACCGTGCGGATCCGCCGGGATACGGGAAATGGCTGGGAAATCGTCGAGGCGGAATTGCCGATCCTGGCGACCGTGACCAGCACCGCCAACCGACCGCGGCCCGAGGCGGTAAGGAAGATGCTCCGTTTCAAGAAGGCTCGGGGCGAGACCGAACTGGCCGCCGAAGTCAAAGCGGAACTGCGGGATGCGTCCGCCGAGCAGCGCAACGAGGAAGTCCAGCGGCGACTCACCACTCTCGGAGAGGCTGGCCTGCGGATCGAACAATGGGATCTGGACACTATCGGTGCCGATCTGGCGCGTTGCGGACTGTCAGGTTCGCCCACGGTGGTCTACAGGGTGCAGTCGATCGTGCTGACCAAGGAAGGCTACACCGAAATTCCAGCCACCGAGGACGGAGCTCGCCAACTCATCCATGAATTGGTCGTCGACCATACCCTGGGGTAAATAAATAGATGATTGAAGTCAATCGACAAGGTGAAGTTTGGGTGTTCGCCGAACAACAAGATGGCACCCTGCAAGAGGTGGTTTTGGAGTTGTGCGGCAAGGCGCGAGAGCTGGCGGACCGGTTGGGAGTCACGGTGGGTGCCGTGCTGCCGGGAACGGCGCGGGAGGAGCTACCGGAGCAACTGATTGCCCATGGCGTCGACCATGTCTACGTGGTCAACGACCCACGGCTGGAACATTATCAAACGGCCTCCTATGCGCGTATCTTGTCGGTGTTGATCGAAAAACATGCGCCGCAAATCGTCCTTTATGGGGCAACCGCGACGGGGCGTGACCTGGCACCACGGGTCGCCTCGGCGATGCAGGCAGGGCTTACGGCCGATTGCACCGACCTGGAAATCAAGGACGTCACCGATCGGAAAACCAAGACCGTCCATGAAAAGCTCCTTTTGCAAATCCGCCCCGCTTTCGGCGGCAATATCATTGCGACGATCGTCAACTACGACCGCTGGCCCCAAATGGCCACGGTTCGTGAAGGGGTGATGCCGATGTTGGACCCCGATCCTTCACGGCCAGGCCAAATCGTCGAGGAAGAAGTCGCACTCGGCCCTGAATTCTTTCCACTCAAGATCCTGCAGCGCCATGTCGAGCCACGAACGGTCAACCTCAAGGGAGCTCGCGTGATCGTCTCCGGCGGTGGCGGCGTAGGGAGCAAGGATGGTTTCAACCGGATCCATGAACTGGCCGGCGCGCTCGGAGGAGCCGTGGGTGCCAGCCGGGCCGCGGTCGACAACGAGTACATCGACAAGGGGCACCAGGTCGGCCAAACAGGCACCACCGTCCGGCCGGCCCTTTACATCGCCGCCGGCATTAGCGGCGCGGTCCAACATCGGGCTGGCATGGAAGAATCGGCCAAGATCATCGCAATCAATAACGACCCCGATGCACCGATTTTCTCCGTGGCCCATTACGGCATGGTTGGAGATCTGCATCAGTTGATTCCGATGCTGGTCAAGGCGCTCAGGGATCGCAGGTAAGAGACAACAAGCACTGGGAGTCCAAGGTGGCAAATTTCTTTCTTGACAATCAAGACATTCAGTTTCTTTTTGAGCATCTGGACCTGCGGGAGCTGGCCCAGATCCAAGAGCTGTACGCCGAAAATGGCGACGCCGACTTCGTCCCGGCCGACGAGGCGGAGACGGTCGATGGGTATCGGAGGATTCTGCGTATCGTGGGCGATGTGGCGGCCGGTACGATTGCCCCCAACGCCGAAGCGGTGGACCGTGGCGGCAATCAGTTGAACGAGGACGGCACGGTCACGCTGCATCCCAAAGTCCAGGAAAACCTCCTCCGTTTGAAGCAAGCCGACCTGGTGGGCTTTACGCTGCCGCGAAGATATGGCGGTATCAACTGTCCGAACCTTCTCTATACCATGGCGATCGAGATCGTTTCCCGGGCGGACGCATCGTTCATGAATTTCTTTGGCCTGCAAGGCATCGCCGAAACGATCAATGCCTTCGCCAGTCAGGAAATCAAAGATGAGATTCTGCCCCTTTTCGCCGAGGGTAATGCAACCGGCGCCATGGTGCTGACCGAGCCCGACGCCGGCAGCGACTTGCAGGCCGTCCGCCTGCGTGCCCATCAGGACGACCATGGCGACTGGCGGCTGAACGGAGTCAAAAGGTTTATCACCAACGGCTGTGGTGAAATTCTGTTGACCTTGGCCCGGAGCGAGCCGGAGATTGCCGATGGCCGCGGTCTCAGCCTCTTTATTTCGAAGCGCTCCGAGCGTATCAAAGTCCGCCGTCTGGAGCACAAGCTCGGCATTCACGGATCCCCAACCTGCGAACTGGTCTACGAAGACGCACCGGCCCGGCTCGTGGGCGAACGGCAACGTGGCCTGATCACCTACGTCATGGCCTTGATGAATGGTGCCCGCCTGGGAATTGCCGCGCAGTCGCTGGGAATTGCCGAAAGCGCCTACCGCCTGGCCCGAACCTACGCCCACACCCGGCACCAGTTCGGCATGCCGATCGAATGGATGCCGGCCGTGGCCGAGATGATTTCCGACATGGAAATTGCCATCGAGGCCGCCCGTGCGTTGACCTACGAAACCAGCTATCTCTGCGACCGCGACAACAACAATCAACGAATCTTGGAGTGGAATAAGGATCAACTTGAAAAGGACGATTTAAAACGGCGCAAAAAAATGGCCCGGGAATACAAACGGCTCAACGCGATGCTCACTCCAATGAGCAAATACTACGCCTCGGAGATGTGCTGCATGGTTGCCGACAAGGCAATCCAAGTGCTTGGGGGTTCGGGCTACATGATGGATTACGCTGCCGAGCGTCACCTGCGCGACGCCCGCATCACCACCATCTACGAGGGTACCAGCCAACTGCAAATCGTCGCGGCCATCCATGGCATCACCCGGGGCATGCTCGATTCATGCCTCGCCCGGTACGAAGAGACCACCTACGACGATCCACTCCTGGCCCAACTGAAAGGACAGCTCGCCGAGGCCAAGCAGCGGCTCAGCGAGGCGATCCAATTCTCCAAGGAACAGTCGTCACGTTTCCAAGACCTTTCCGCCCGACGCCTGGTTGACGGAGCGATCACGCTGATCGTGGGACACCTGTTTCTCGGCCAGGCGGTCAACAATGAGCGCAAGAAACGGGTCGCCAATCGGTTCATCACCTCCCAGATGCCCATCCTGAAGATGGGCTGCGAGCAGGTCCTTTCGGGCGACTCCGCCCCGATCGACGAATTCAAAATCCTGGCCGGCCCGGTCCCTTCCGCCTTCTAGCCTTGTTGTGTTGTCGGCCCGGACAGGCAAAAGCGAAATTTCGTCGATTGTTTTTCCGCTCTCCGCCCTCCGCTCTCCGCTCTTACTGTGTCAGCGCAACCAAATCGGCTTCCGGCTCCGTGCCGATTGCCTGCAGGTCGTATTTTTCCTGCAGGATCTTCAGGACGTTGGGGCTAAGGAAGGCCGGAGGCGCCGGCCCTATCCGGATTCCTTTGACATCCAGATAGAGGAGCGTGAGCAGGACGGCAACGGCTTTCTGCTCAAACCAGGAGAGGACAATCGTCAGGGGCAAGTCATTCACTCCGCAGTCGAAGGCACCTGCCAGCGCCAAGGCCACCTGAATGGCTCCGTAGGCGTCGTTGCACTGTCCCATGTCGAGCAGGCGAGGCAGGCCCGCGACGGTTCCGTAGTCGTAATCGCGGATCCGGTACTTGCCGCAGCCAAGCGTCATGATGACCGATTCCTCGGGAGTCGCGTGGGCAAAATCGGAAAAGTAGTTCCGCCCCGGTTCGGCCCCATCGCAGCCGCCGATGAGGAAGAACTGCTTGATCTTGCCGCTTTTGACCGCCTCCACAATCTTGTCGGCCATGCCGGTGATCACACTGTGGTGGAAACCGATGGTCGACTCTCCGACCTTCTGCTCCGGCAGCGGTTCGCACTTTTTAGCCATTTCGATCACTGCGGAGAAATCATTCGTCTTGAGCCGTTTACCGCCCGGGACGGCCGTAACGCGAGTCGTGAAGAGTCGATCCTGGTAGGCCTCCCACGGGATGAGCACGCAATTGGTCGTGGCCACGACGGGCCCCGAAAATGCTGAAAACTCGGTCTTCTGCTTCTGCCAGGCGCCGCCATAATGACCGGCCAGATGAGGAAACCCGCGCAGTTTCGGATAGCTGTGTGCCGGCAACATTTCGCCATGCGTATAAATATTCACTCCCTGGCCAGCCGACTGTTCGAGCAAATCGAGCAAATCGGCCATGTCGTGCCCCGTCACCAGGATCCCAGGCCCCGCCTTGGTCCCTTCGTAAACCGTGGTGGGTGTCGGCGTGCCTAGTCGCTCCGAATGCGCCTGGTCCAATAGCTCCATTGTCTTGAGATTGATCCGTCCGCACTCGAGTACAAGCTCCAACAGGCTTTCCATGTCGAAATTGACATTGGTCACCGTTGCAAAAAGAGCCTCCTCGATGAACGCATTGATTTCTTCATCTGTTTTCCCGAGTCGACGGGCATGATGGGCGTAGGATGCCATTCCTTTAACCCCGTACAGGAGCGTCTCCTGCAATGACTGCATGTCAGGATCCTTGCCGCAGACTCCGGTATCGATACAGGCGGTCCCATGGGCGGTCTGTTCACATTGGTTACAGTACATCAACACGACTCCTTCTTCACGCCCGCAGCGAGTGGCGACAACACTCGGGATGGCAATGGAATATGGCAAGTCCAGCCAAAAAATTAAATAGACCCGCAATTCTAATATCGAGCCGTCGTCA
>JAJRWS010000385.1 GCA_024276705.1 Planctomycetota bacterium
GCCAAAACTAACCCACCAAACACTACAATAGAAGCACCAACCAACACAATTTTGTCCACTATCGTCACCCAACCAACAATATACCGGTCAAAAACATCCGCTTTCCGCTTTCTGTTTTCGTAGGCCATGTCGCTAAATAAAAATCAACCACCGGCTCCCAGCGAAAATACCACTCAACCTAGCCTCACAAATTGGGTAGAGGTCTGGAGCGAGGAGTTCGTGTTCTATCACCTTGATACCGAGGGAATCTTTACGTTCGTTAGCAATTCGGTGAAGGAGGTACTGGGGTTAGAACCGGAGGACATGGTTGGTCGAAATGCGAGCGAGTTTTTTTATTCAAATCATCCACTACAAAACCTCTTGAAAGACTTGGCTGATCAGCGTGCTACCTCAGCTGGCTTACAACCTCGTATTTGCACAGCAACGCGAACTTCTGGGGAAACGGCCTACTTAGGAATACGTGAAAAAACCGTACACGATGCCGAGGATGTGGTCGTTGGCCGAAGCGGCATGGCTTACGACATGACCGAACATGTGGCTGCCGAGCTTTTGCTACACGAGAGTGAACAGAAATACCGACGACTGGTTGAGGGCCTGGGCGGCGACAACATTATTTTTACTCGAACGGCTAGTGGCGAGATTACGTACCTCAGCCCGTCAGTCAAAAACGTCTTGGGATATGCCTCCGAGGAAGTATTAGGAATGAATTGGCGTGATTTTACACGCGATTATTTCATCGGACGAGCAGAGGCCGAATTGAGCAACGCCCGAATTGCCCAAGGTTTGGACCACCACAAAATAATCATCGAAATATCTCACGCTAAGGGAGGCACTCGATTATTTGAAGTACAGCAGCATCCGATTTTTAACGACCAAGGTACCTATGTGTCGATGGAGGGGATTGCCAAAGACATCACCCAAAGTACGCGTACTTCACAATAATTACAACGATTGAAGGAGGAACTTGAAAAACGCGTCGCCGAGCGCACCGAAGAGCTAGAGTTGAAAAATGCGCTACTACATGAAAGTGAAACACGTTATCGAGATGTTGTCGAAGATCAAACCGAATTCGTCATTCGCTGGCTACCAAACTGGGAATATACCTTTGTCAACGGTGCGTACTGCCGTTATTTCGAAACGACCAGTGAAGCATTGCTAAGCAAATCGTTTATGCCAAGAGTGTTTGCCGAAGATCGCCCGAGTCTCGAACAAGTTGTCGCTTCGCTAACCCCTGAACATCCGATCGGTTCGATTGAGCATCGAGTCTACCGCCCTGATCAATCGATCGGATGGACCCACTGGACAATTCGAGCATTGCTTGACAATGATGGCCAAGTCGAAGGATATCAGTCGGTCGGTCGAGATACCACCGAACTAAAGATCGCCGCGGATACCATTCGAGAAAAAGAAGTTCACTTGGCCCATGTTTTGCGTTTAGCTACCATGGGCGAACTGGTCGCCGGCATTGCTCACGAGGTCCACCAGCCACTACATGCAGCCAAGACTTTTGCCGAAGCGGCCCGACGAAACCTCGAAGCAGGGTTGCCCAGCGGCATCGCTACGGCAATCGATTGCACCAAAGAAATCTCGGAAGCGATTTCACGCACCGCAAAAATTATTCGTAATGTTCGAGCGATTGCAACGTCGAGACCGGTTGAGCTTAAAATGCTCGACATCAATCGCATCGTCCAAGAGGCAGCAGGGATTATCGCTTTTGAAACACGTCGCGCTCAGGTCGAAATCCGTTTCGAATTGGCAGAAGGTCTTGGCCCAGTCCAAGGAGACCGCGTCCAGCTAGAGCAAGCCTGTATTAATTTTTTTATGAACGCCTACGAAGCAATGGCTAATACGCCCCCGGGGGATCGACTGATACTGATACGTACTTGCGGCACTGAAAGCCAGGTGGAGATTTCTTTCAGCGATACCGGCTGTGGAATTGATACTAGCAATAAAGACCGGTTGTTCGATGCGTTCTACACAACGAAACCACAGGGGATGGGGATGGGGCTGTCACTCTGCAAGAGTATTGCCGAGTTTCATGCCGGGCAGGTGTGGGCGGAATCGAACACAGCAGGGCCGGGGACCACATTTGTCTTAGCATTGCCTCGATCGGTAACTCCCAAAGAAAATCTAACGCCATGAAGCACAACATCATGACCAACACAGTTCAAAACGAAAGTGCTACGATTTTTGTCGTCGACGACGATCAACAATCTCGAAAAGCAGTACTCGCTTTGATCCAGGCGATGGGAGTGGCTGCTGAAAGTTTCGCCTCGGCGGAAGATTTCCTCGAAGCATACGATGGTCGTCGTCCAGCATGTTTGGTAACCGATATACGAATGCTAGGCATGAGTGGGCTTGAGCTTCAGGAGCAGCTCAACAAAATGGGCATCACGATCCCTGTCGTGGTCCTGACTGCATTCGCCAACACACCAACGACCGTGAGAGCCATGCGCAACGGCGCATTAACACTCATGGAAAAACCCTGTGGCGACGATGAACTCTGGGAAGCAGTTCGTACCGGATTAACCTACGATCAGAAAAACTGGGTTCTCGAACAGCAACGCACCGAAATACTGCGACGAATCGACTGCCTTACCCCCAAAGAGCGTGAAGTTCTGGAATACATTGTGGCCGGAGATGCAAACAAGGTGGCAGCCCGCAAACTGGAGGTAAGCGTTCGTACGATCGAAAACCATCGACACAAAATCTTCCAAAAGATGGCCGCCCAGTCACTAGCCGAATTGGTAAGAATGGCCTTATCAGTAGGCATCGTTGCAAAATCTGAGCAATAGAATCAGGCTTTCTGGGGCAATCTTTCCTGTGACCTTCCCAAGGGGAAATCCCCTGGAATCTGCGGCACACCGTAAAAGCCTCTCGGGTATTGCGGATACCGAACTTTTCAACGACCGTTTACTATTGAAAAGTTAACCTTGTGGGTTTCCGTAGATTCCAGCGACATATTTCAAACGCTAATTCATCGCAATTTATCTCGGACGTCACTTTTCAGAGAGGTAGAAATTAGGATGGCTGACGAAAAAACATTCCTAGAATCCGTGGTTTATGTTGTCGACGACAATCCTCAGTCGTGCCGGGCAGTGGCAGAACTACTGCAGACTTTTGGTTACCAAGTCCGGGTATACGATTCGCCCGCTACGTTTCTTGGGGCGGTGGACGAAAACCGTCCCGGGTGCGTTATCCTAGACATTCGCCCCCCAGGATTGGAGGGCGCAGATGTGCAAGAGCAACTGAAGCTTCGAGGCATCTCGGTGCCAGTGATTGCGTTGACTAGCTTCACAGACACCACGCTCACCGTACGGTCGCTGCTTAACGGAGCCTTCACGGTGCTGGATAAGCCATTTCGTGACGATGAGCTATGGCGTTACGTCCAAGAGGCGCTGAGACACAGCAAGAACGAGTGTGAGCGGCATCGCCATGTCTCATCCTTGGAAAGTCGGCTCAAGAAGCTTGCCCCTCAGGATAGGGCGGTACTGCAACTGATGTTAGAAGGAATAAAAAACCGGTCGATTGCCAAGCGATTGGAAGTAAGCCTGCGGACGGTGGAGAATCGGCGGCGACGCGTTTTCGACGTGATGCAGGCAGATTCGGTCGCTCAGTTGACGCGTATGGTTGTGGAATATGAGCACAATTTGCCACCCTCAAGCGATTCTCACGACATCTGGATAGGCCTACCATTTGAGAAAGTTGCTTGCTAACGGCCAGAACCAAGTGGGGAAAAACAATTTAACCGTTTACAAGCTGCAAACAGCCTGAAAGCGTCTTGTAAGAGCTGAGAAATTTGCTAAAATACTGGGCTTGATCGCTAGTGTCCCCTCGTGTCGTGTTTCTGGATTCTTCAAAACAATGCCTCCAAGTAACCGAAAAATAACAAAGAAAACTGCCAAAAAAGATCCTGTTCGCATCGATGGTATGCTGCCACGCCCTATGTATGTGGATTACAAAGACCTCGATCTCTTAGGCAAGCTGACCAACCGACACGGACGCATTGTCAGCCGACGCAAGACAGGCTGTGCTGCGTCTAGCCAACACGCGGTCTCAAGGGCCATCAAGCGTGCTCGTTTCATGGCACTGATGCCCTACGATGGAAGCTGAGCTTGCCCCCCTGTAGTCTGAATTTCTCTCCTAGCTTGTATCTCC
>JAJRWS010000386.1 GCA_024276705.1 Planctomycetota bacterium
AATAAGGCCACCCCCAATAACAAGCTTTGTTTTGCGTTCTAGTGTTAGCTATGGGATTTTAGGGTGTTTAGAGAAGAAGTCAGCTAAGCCTTTGAAATATATGGCACGGGTGAGAGAAGAAACCTCGAACCCAAACCCGCGCGATGGGTTGGTGGGCGATATATCGACTTAATCCCGCCGGAGAGATCAGGACTTAACCGCACGCCGTTTAGTTCCTGCCAAGTTTTTTATCGTCCCACCCACTCCGACTTTTTGCATTGCTTCTGCCGCAACCTGCATATCTTGTTGCGGAACCTGAAGAATTCTTTGGGATGCACCGGAATCTCTCAAGCGGCGAGCAGCCTTTTGCAATCCTTCTGCTGATCCACTGCGCTCAACCTCCGTTGCTCTTTTTCCATCCGCCGACAACGCGTCTAGTCTACGATCACGGGAGATTGGAACTTCGGTCGCTCCATTTTGGCCAGCCGCTTTGGACTTGGCACGTTTATGACTGTTGGTCTCGCTGCGGTGCGACATTCAACACACCCCCCGTTGTCGAAGTCGCCCTACCTTATTTCCCGTGCCACGCGCACAATAGAGGATATTTCCTTTTAGAACCCACCAGCACTTTTCTGTTTGGTCCAAAAGCCCATGAGATTCTCAAGAAGAAAATCCGCAGAGAAATTTACTCCGTTTGCACGCCCCTTTAACATTACGATGGAAGCGCGAAGGCTGTTTGTGGCCCGAGCCTGAACCGACCTGACGCAAACGTCACTATCCGCACTTTAAGCAAGACTTGCCGAAGCACTCAAACGCGTTAAAAATTATCCGCATGTCGGGCTATATCCACCGTCAGATTGTTAGACCAAGACCGGGGAGTTGTGACCCCGAACAAACGTAGCGCCATATCTCGTGACATACTCCACATCGGGACTAAGGGAATAGAGCACATGAGCGTAGAATTCTTTATAACTTCGTTGATTGTGATTCTGCTCCCCGGGACGGGCGTGATCTATACATTAGCCATCGGACTTGGCCGTGGGTTCCGGGCAAGTATCGCGGCTGCCTTGGGATGCACCTTAGGAATCGTTCCAGCTGCTGCTGCGAGCATTGTCGGCCTGGCCGCGATCTTTCACACGAGTGCCCTTGCGTTTCAGATCGTGAAGTATCTTGGCGTTGCCTACTTGCTCTACATGGCATGGAGTATTCTCCGTGATGGCGGAGCACTTGATGTCGAAGAAGACCGAAAACCAATTTCGACATTTCGAACGGCCTTGAATGGCACACTCCTCAATATCCTTAACCCGAAACTCTCACTCTTCTTTTTGGCCTTTCTACCTCAATTCGTTGCTGCAGCCGATCCATACGCAACGTTGACAATGGTCTTGCTTGCGGCGTTCTTCATGCTCCTCACTTTTATTGTCTTTGTCGGGTATGGAGGGTGCGCTGCACTGGCACGTGACTATGTGATATCAAGCCCGACCATCATGACGTGGTTGAAGCGACCGTTCGCTGCAGCATTCGGATTCTTAGGCGTCAAGCTGGCCTTGGCAGAGCGCTGACACGGCTATTTTTAAGCACGCGAAATGTCTCTTGTTGGCCGGGAGTGTGAGTGAGGCTGCGCGTCAGGCACTCACGCTTCCAGGTGGACATAGGACTCGTTCCTCGATCGAAGCTCACTTTTAACCCGCTGCAGAACAGGGCGTCATCAGACGATCGTTGTGGGAGTTCGTCCACTTCAGGAAAGTACTGCCTTGGCTTATGGATAGCCGGTTGTCATGATGGGCCGGTTCGGACCATTCGAAAAAGTGAGTCGTACTGCGTTGGTCCTGTCTAACAGCTGAGGTAGAAGCTCCGCACACGAGTATCGCGTTTTTTCTCAATTGCTCAGGATTCCTTGACATCTTGCGACTCTGCGGCAGAAAGAGTAGTATCCGTTCGTAAGGGTACCCAAGCTTCCCTTACCGCAACGATTCTCAAACGCCTTAAGACTCTGCGATCCGCGTGACTAGGCGCCAAACGGCGTGGAAACGCTTCGATCGCCAAAAAACAGCGTCTGGCAACGTGACTTTCCAGATGAATACTCTCTCGCCCGCGCCACCGAAATTGAGAAATCCCTGTTGTGTTTTCCAGAGTGCTGCAGTCGCTCGGGCGCATACGCGCGTGCGGTAGGTAGCTGAGGCGTATCCGCATCGCGACCTACACAGCAGAAGCTTGTTGTCCAAGACTCAACATTTTGTAGAGGTATTTTGTATGAAAAAAATCAGAGTGGCCATCGCCGGGGTCGGCAACTGCGCGAGTTCCCTTGTCCAGGGACTAGAATATTACAAGGGACGCAACGAGGGAGCGTTTGCCGGCCTCATGCACGCCCGGATCGGTGATTGGGGACCGAGCGACATCAAGGTCGTAGCTGCCTTTGATATCGACCGCCGCAAGGTCGGCAAGCAGCTGGAAGAAGCAATTTTCGCCAAACCTAACTGCACCAAGGTTTTTCAAAGCGCCCTTCCCGTTTCCGGGGTCGTGGTTCAGATGGGACCGGTTCTCGATGGTGTAGCGCCCCATATGGCGGACTACCCGGATGACGAATCTTTCCGCCCATGCGACGAGGACCCAGTCGATGTCGTTCAAGTCCTCAGAGAAACAGAGGCCGAGGTTCTGGTCTGCTACATGCCAGTTGGCTCAGAGAAGGCAGTTCGTCACTATGCTCAGGCTTGTCTTGAGGCAGGAGTGGCTTTGGTCAACTGTGTTCCGGTATTCATCGCTTCCGATGACGAATGGGCGAAAAAGTTTCGCGATGCCGGACTTCCGATTGTCGGCGACGACATCAAAAGCCAGGTTGGCGCAACCATTGTTCATCGGACCCTCACCCGCCTATTCGGGGACAGGGGGGTGCGGCTTGACCGTACTTATCAGTTGAATACGGGTGGCAACACCGACTTTCTCAACATGAAGGCTCTCGAACGCCTGAAGTCCAAGAAGATCTCCAAGACGGAATCTGTGCAGTCGCAGTTGGACGAACGGCTGGCCTCAGGAAACATCCATATCGGGCCATCCGATTATGTGCCGTGGCAGGACGACAACAAGGTCGCCTTCATCCGCATGGAAGGCCGGGGCTTCGGGGATGTACCTTTGGAGCTTGAACTCAGGCTATCTGTCCAGGACTCGCCAAATAGCGCCGGCGTGGTGATCGATGCCATCCGTTGCGCCAAGTTAGGTTTGGAGCGTAACATCGGCGGCCCGCTGGAAGCTGCATCGGCCTACTACATGAAAAGCCCGCCGATACAGATGCGCGATTCGTTGGCCTATGAGCGGACCGATACATTTATCCAAGGGATTGATGCGCGCGTCGATACCAACATAGAGGTCACTCAAACAACCGCCGGTGAATAGATCCGACAGACAGGCTACCAACTATGGTCCCGGCGGTGAGAACCCTGCTGGGACCACGCATTCGGCCTGGGCGGAGCGACTGCTCATACTCCACCGCGAGGTGCGAAGGGCAATCGCGAAAGCGGACAACGCGGGAACCGGTGCAAAGAACGCGAAAGGCGATGAGGTCAGACTATTCGACGTTGCCGCCAACGATGCGGGTTTGGCCGTTTTCAGGAAACTAGAACTGCCGGTTATCATCGAGTCCGAAGAGAGCGGGCAGCTGGAGGTCGGCCTCGGCGCACCACGCCATCGCATCGTTCTCGATCCGGTGGACGGGTCCGACAACTGGGGACGGGGGCTGCCATTGTCGGCGTTGTCCTGCGCCGTACTGCCGTTTGGTGCCCCCTTGCATTCCGATTGGGTTGAAGCGGCCTTGGTAGGACCGCTTGAGCGGGACTCACCTATGATCGCGCTAAAGGGCTCCGGCGCTTGGTGCGGCAACGACCGGCTTGAAACCTCGAAGTTGAGCAAAATTACCAACGCCATGGTCTCGGTCGAACTCAATCATCATTCTCCGTCGCCGGGTCTTGCTCGAGTGATGGCTACCGCCAGAGGAGTGCGATGTTATGGCTGCGCATCCCGAGCTCTATCCTTGGTTGCCGCAGGTGTTACCGACGCCCATGTCGACGTGCGTGGCCGTCTAACGGTGGAAAGCTATCTCGCTGCCGCACTGTTGGTGATTGAGGCGGGGGGCAAAGTTGTCGGTCTTAATGGTGAACCTTTGGCAGCGCCAGAAAGTTTGACCGACCGCGTCAGCCTGATTGCAGCATCGAGCCGGGAATTGTGTGATGAAATCGTGGAATTAATAAGCAATGGACAACTCTGACTTGACCAACGCGACACCTTCGATCGCTCTGATCCTGGCTGCTGGACTGGGATCGCGGCTTCGAACGCACACAAACACACCCAAGCCCCTGACCAGTGTGCTCGGATTGACCCTCGCGGAACGGGTCGTTTGCACCATGATGGACGCCGGTATCCGACGGTTCCTTATTACCCTGGGGTCTGAGGCCGAGACGGTCCGGCGGCATTTTTCAGATATCGCCCGGCGTCGCGGCGTCGCGATAGACTATGTTGAAGCGAAGAACTGGGAACAAGGCAATGGCGCCAGCACCCTGGCGGCCAAGGGGCGCACCGGCGAGGCGCCCTTCTTCCTGGTCATGATCGATCATCTTTTTGACCCTGAGATCGCACAGGCACTCACAGACGACCCTCCCGCACCAGGAGAAATGTGCCTCGCCGTGGACCGTGACAAGAATACCATCTTCGATCTCGACGATGTCACCCGGGTCAAGATCGAGCAGGGCCGCATTAAGGAGATAAAAAAAACGCTAGGGCATTGGGACGCCGGCGATACAGGGGTCATGCTTTGCACCTCCGGTCTATTTGATGGACTCGAGCGCGCAGCAGCAAACAACGAGCATGGGCTGTCCGATGGGCTGCGGGAACTGGCCGGTGAAGGCCGGGCGAGAACCGTCGATGTGACGGGAATGGCGTGGCTTGATGTCGACACCCCCGAGGCCCTACGTGAGGCCGAACGGCGGTTGATGCGCGAACTGGGCCGCAAGACCCGGGACGGGCCGGTAGCGCGCCATCTCAACCGGCCGGTTTCCCGGTGGCTCAGCCGCTATCTGGTGCGCACGACGATAACACCCAACCAAATCTCACTGCTCTCGTGGATGCTGTCGTGCGTTGCCGCGGGATTGATGGCTTTAGGCGGCTATCCAGCGCTCGCTGCCGGAGGTGTGATGGCGCAACTGGCCTCGATCGTCGATGGTTGTGATGGCGAAATCGCCAGGTTAAAGCATTCGAAGAGCGAGTTTGGAGGTTGGCTCGACGCCGTCCTCGACCGCTATGCCGACGCCATTTTGCTATTCGGCCTGATGTGGCATGAATTTGCCGCGACCGGCACGAACCTATCCATCGTGCTGGGGTTCGCGGCGATCGTGGGATCGTTCCTGAACAGCTATACGGCGGACAAGTACGACGGGTTGATGGCGCAAAGGCTGCAAGGCGCCTCATACTTTCGGCTGGGCCGGGATGTGCGGGTATTCATCATCTTTCTCGGCGCCATCTTGAACCAGCCCCTGTTCACTCTTGGTGTCGTAGCTTTGGTGATGAATGTGGAGGTCGTTCGAAGGATTGTTATTTGCGCCCGCGCGGACGCACGATGAGGTGCTATGCCGGGCTTTCGTGTCCAATGTATTTTGGGGGCTCACTGATATGCTGATCCAAGTATGTCCCAAGTATTTCTCGAATATTGTATACTTTGATATGGTGGATCGAATGATAACTGGCTGGTTTGAATTTAGCCCGCCACTCTGGCGCTATGAGTGCTGAAAATGCTGGGTCGTCTGTTGTGCCTGCTGGGATGTCATGATTTCAAACTCGTCGAAATCATAGCTGGCTTCGGCTCGGCTGGAAACGTAGCCAAGTTCCAGTGCAAGCGCTGCCACTTAATCAAAACTCGGTCCGGTTGAACGGAGCGCTGGTTATGGATCACTTTTGCTTTCAATGTAAACGCTCATGCCCGGTAACAGATAGTACTCAACGAGAGCCCGTAAATGCTCGAACTTCAACTCCGGGTCGTGGGTAATGAGCCCCCTCCCAGTACATCGGCGCGCAACGGTACGAGAGATGATGGAGGGTCCTTTGAGTTTGCCACCTGGGACTAATCTCGAACACAGCAAGCTGATATCATTCTGAGCGATTTCAACAAAGATAGCTGCAATACATCCCTTTAATCCGCATGTATTGCTTTCCGCTGCGGTTCAGACACACCCGCACACGATCCTCCCTGACTTTCTGCTATCCTATCAAAAAGCGGCAGAACCGGAAGCGTCGGACCAAGCAGATCGCCATGCACACTATTGGCCCACAAAAGACCTATCTATTTTTTCGCAGCGCGTCCGCAGCTGGTGGAAGAGCCGATAACTTCGGATTGATTAGCAAGATCGTCAGCTGTTGAGGATAGACCTAACGTGGAAGCTGGGGCAAGCTGAAGTTCACTGATAACCCTATGTGGACCTAAAGTTCACTTTGAGCGTGGAGCAGAACGCTCACGATTTAACTGACATTAGCTTCTGAACTGGTATGCTTGACGGCAATGGATCGAACATACACTTCATCTGAACAGATCACTGATGGTATCATGCATGTCGTTGGCGTTTCCACCGGCCTCATCGCCGTGATCACAATGCTGGTGATCGCAATCCCCTCCCTTCCGGCGTTGTCGATTATAAGCCTCTTCATCTACGGCGCCGGGATGATTGCCATGTTTGGTTTTTCCGCCGCGTATCACTTAATACGTGTGCCAAGATGGAAGGGTACGCTCCGTCGTCTAGACCAGTCCGCTATCTTCTTGAAGATTGCCGGCACATACACACCGTTCGCTCTCATCAAGCTGGGTGGAGTAACTGGCTTTGCGTTGTTCAGCTCAGTATGGACTATAGCTCTTTTGGGGGTCGCTGCGAAACTCATGCTCTCCACCCGTTGGGATCGACTCGCAGTCGTTCTATATTTGATGCTGGGCTGGTCTGGGCTGTTTGTGTGGCAATCCCTGACCGCATCTATTTCTTTCACGACACTAGTACTGCTGGGTATCGGAGGCGTTGTCTACTCCATCGGTGTGATTTTCCATCTCTGGCAGAGTTTGCCACATCAGAATGCGATCTGGCATTTGTTCGTTCTGGTTGGAACTGGATTTCATTTCGGCGCCGTCGCCACCGCAATTTTTTCTGAATCTGGCTGAACTGGCTACGCCGCCTGAAGCCAGCGACTAGCAACTAGACACCGAAACATCATGCCGCGCATTCCATTGCAGGCTGACCCGCTCATTACCCGATCTGTAAAGTCATGCCGAATTTGGCTAACGCGGGTTTCATGTTCACCGAACATCTCAAAGTGGCCCTTTCTCACCGTATCAGATGATCATCGGTTCCGTTCGCAGTTGAATGACAACCTTAAACACTCCGCCAGAGAATTTCTGGATGAAACAAAAGTGTTGTGTCAGGCTTTTGCTATGACCAAAATAATACCGCCCGAATTGCAAGCGTAGATCAACGCTTCTGTTGATGCGGATCAGCACCAAACTGCCGATGATCTCATTAAAGCAACTCACACAAAACTTTCCGATCCTCAGACCCAAGAAGCAGTTCGCAATGCTTGGTTATTGCGCCAACTTGAGCTAGTCGATGCCGAAGGTGGAGGTAGGTCTCACAAAGAAGTTTGTTTCTGAGCTCTAAGTCCAACTCAGCGAATGAAAGCAGACCAGCTAGAAATGCCAAAAATTATTTGGCGACCTGGTGCAGAACATAACCTTAAGTCCATTGCATTCTATATTGCTAACGATAACCCGAAACGTGCTGTGAGTTTTGCCCGTGAGCTGGAGAAAATTGGCAACAGCCTTGGAGATCTTCCCAAAAGAGATGTTGCTATTCCACGGCTTGGCACCAATGTGCACCGCCTCGTTCATGGCAACTATCTGATCTTCTATCGCTACGATGAAAACCAGAACACCGTCTTCATTTTGCGGGCCACCAAAAGCCACCTGGATCACTCGCGCATCAAATTTGAAGATTGATCAGCTGCTTTTTCACTGGCGAGAGCACACCACCAGGTTGAGCAAAAATTTCCTCAATAACACCCAATAACGAGCTTTGTTTTGCGCTCCAGAGTCAACTATGTGTCATCTATGGGATTTATGAGGTTTTGGAAAAAAACCAGGCAAGTCATTGAAATATATGGTGCCCAGGGGCGGATTTGAACCACCGACACGCGGATTTTCAGTCCGCTGCTCTACCAACTGAGCTACCTGGGCATACAACCGTTCGTACGCAGGCGACCTGGGCCCCGAAGCAACGGAAGAGGCACCTTATAGTGAGTTGCCCCAAACCTGGCAAGCGCATATTGCCCCACACAGTGGGACAACATGACTTTCTCCCTCAAAAGCGAGACACCTTGCCATTGATAGGAAAAAAGCGACTGATCACTCGCTCTCCCGCACGTTTAGATTCTCCTGGCCAGGCAGCCCATCCTCTTCATCATCAGCGCTTTGGCCTGCAATGACATAACCGTCAGATAACCACTTACCTAGGTCCAGGTTCGCGCAGCGCTTGGAGCAAAAGGGCCGCCATTTGGCAACCATCGGCTTTTTGCAAATGGAACAGCGAGCTCCAGTAGAAAGCCCAGCCTTTAGGGCACGCGATTCCTCCCCGGATTCCACTTGAGAGTCCATCCCAGACCTGTGTTTCTCATCCCGTTTAACCAATCCCAACATTCCCATTGAAAGCACTAAATTTACGCCTCAACGTAGGCTCATATAGCCAGGGCTTCTTAGTCATCAATAGCGTTCAACCAATTATAGTGTATGGGAAAGCCTTCCCCAGATAGCATCCCGACCACTTCTGTAAGCGGCAGACCCACGACATTCGTGTAAGAGCCCATGATTTTTTGCACAAAACAACCGGCAAGACCTTGTATTGCATAACCACCGGCTTTCCCACGCCACTCCCGCGAGGCAATATAGGCTTCAATCTCGGAGCGCGAAAGACGCTTGAACCGTACCCTGGTATCAACAATCTTGATGCGGGTACGATCATCAGGTGTAATGAGACAAACGCCCGTCAGAACACGATGCGTACGCCCAGAAAGAAACTGCAATGTTGCCACAGCTTCCTCCATATACTGCGGTTTCATAAACACCCGCCGCCCCATAGCAACGATTGTATCCGCCGCGAGGATATAAGCATCGGCAATATCCTTGTCATTGGCGATTTGATCCCGTGCAACCTCGGCCTTTTTTCGAGATAGCCGCGTCACGATTCCACGCGGCATTTCCCCTTTACGGGGTTTTTCATCAATTGAAGCCGGCCTGAGGGCATCGGGATTAAGCCCCACCTGTGCCAAAAGCGACAATCTACGGGGGCTTCCACTCGCCAAAACCAGCTTGGGCCGCGCAAGTGGCTCATCTGAGGCGGCAGCTGCCCGCACCAGTTCACGCCGTAAAGTGTCGCGTCGTGGACCATCCGTTCGGCTGAGGGCAGAAAATAGTCTTGCTTTTCCAGTGCTCATAAATCGCTCGCTAAAACCCGCTATCAACGCCAACCCAAGCCCAAATAGGCTCTAGAGGCCAGCGGAGAATGCAAAGGGGGGACAAGAAAAGCAAGAGTTGACAATTATGTTGCCAGAGCGGCCACGTAGATGAAAATTACCGTATACGAATCGCCAGTGAGGAAAAATCATGAGTTCCCAGCCCAACCTGACCGATCTAATCGCGGCCACGAACCTGTTTAAGGATCT
>JAJRWS010000387.1 GCA_024276705.1 Planctomycetota bacterium
AGATCGCCTTCGTGGAACGAAACCCGACCCTCCAGATGAGCCAAATTTTCGCGGCGGCCCGTGCTGAGGTTGTCGAGCACGGCCACCTGATCGCCCCGCTCGGCGAGGGCGGTGGCAATGTGCGAACCAATAAACCCGGCCCCGCCGGTCACTAGATATTTCGTCATGCGCGTCTTTTCTCTCTCCCGTAAAGTCCTCATTCCAGCATAGCATAACCGTCCAAACAGCTTACAAAGATACGTCTGGCAGAGAAAGGACAGGCACGAAATGCAGGTTTTTTATTGCATATAATCAAGGAAAAATAGCAGTATAAAGCGCTGCCGGCTGCTTGACTCTGAATCTGGATTGCCGCGACAGCCGTACGCATCGGAGCCACGGTACTCACGTTCGACGATCATTTTCGAGCCATCGAACGAGCCGGCTCGCTAGTGATAACCGCCAATTCTTGAAATTACACGGTGTGCCCGCATCCCATCCCTGGCGATGGGCGTGGTGGCATCGCCAAACCGCCATGCCTACATCTCCCAGATCAGGCCTTCACGATCGTCGCCCCGCCCGTCACGCCGGCGGTCGCGTTACGTGTGTCGACCACCAACTGGCTCTGCGCCACGATCTGGCCGTAGTCGTAGGCCGAATGATCGGTGGCAATCAACACACAGTCTTGTTCGGCCAGAAACTCGGGGGTCAGCTCCTGGCTCGTCAGCTCCGGCACCTGATAGTGTCGCATGGAAGGTAACACTGGAATGTGCGGGTCGTTGTACGTCAGCTCGGCCCCGCGGGCGGCGAGCAGCTCCAACAACCGGAACGAAGGGCTCTCGCGCGGATCGTCCACATCCCGTTTGTAAGCCACCCCCAGAATGCAGATTTTGCTCCCCTTGACCGGTTTGCCTTGGTCGTTCAGGGCCAGCGACACACGCTCGACAACATAATCGGGCATGCTCGCGTTCACCTCCCCGGTCAGTTCAATAAATCGAGTTGGCATATCATGCTTGCGGGCAACCCAACTCAAGTAAAACGGATCGATCGGAATGCAATGCCCTCCCAGCCCGGGCCCCGGATAGAAGGCCTGAAAACCAAACGGCTTGGTTTTGGCCGCATCGATCACTTCCCACACATCGATTCCCAACCGGTCGAACAATTTCTTCAGCTCGTTCACCAGGGCAATGTTCACCGCCCGATAGGTATTCTCCAGCACCTTGCACGCCTCGGCCACCTCACACGACGAGACAGGAATCACCTCGCTGACCGCTGCCCGATAAAGTGCATCGGCCAACTGCAAACTGGTCGAATCGTAGCCGCCAACCACCTTGGGAATGCTCCCCGCGCTGAAGTCCGGGTTGCCCGGATCTTCCCGCTCGGGACTGTAAGCCAGGTAATAATCGTCGCCACAGGTCAGGCCGCTCACTGCCAGCAGGGGCAACATCACATCGCGCGTGGTGCCCGGGTAAGTGGTGCTCTCCAGCACAACCAGTTGCCCGGGGCGCAGCCACCGGGCAATTTCCCGAGTCGTATCCTCGACGTAGCTCAAGTCCGGGTCGCGGCTTTCCGACAGGGGCGTGGGAACACAAATCAATATCGCGTCAGGCTCCCCCAAGCGGGCCATCTCAGCGGTCGGTTCGAACGTCTTCTGGCCAATGCACTCGGAGACCCACTCCGAGGAAAGATGGCCGATGTAGCTCTCGCCGGCCAGCAATTGATCGACCTTATGCTGGTCCACATCGAAGCCCAAGATCTTGTAGCCCGCATCGATAAAGGCCCGTGCCAGCGGCAACCCCACGTAACCCAGGCCCACAATGCCCACCAGAGCCGATTTATCGGCAATTTTTTCTGCAAGTTGTGTCATAAAATTGAATTCGAACGGGTTTTGGAACAATTCACCTAATAATCGATGACCAGCATACTATTCTAGGTCATATAATCGCAATATGCGGCCCGCAGGAGCAATCCGGCGGCCAACACCTGACACCCAACTACCCCTGAGCCAACTTATCTGGAAGTGGGTACCCGGGTTCCCCCCTCACCCTAGCCCTCTCCCCCAGCAGCTTGCCGGTCACGTGTGGTTGGAGTGGCACACCAACAGGCGGCAACCCGCCGGGGGCGAGGGGACATTTTTTGAGGGGACACTGCCGCGGAGGGTGTGCCCGAGTTTGCCCCGCAAAAGCGTTTATGTCCACCTCATGCCCCTCACTGGCGGCCTCCAACTCCTGTCCCCTCTCCCCCGCCATTGGGGCGTGGGAGATGCTGAGACTGGTGCGATGTTTTCGCCCCAATTGTGGGGGAGAGGGTTAGGGTGAGGGGGCCGAAGCGTGTACCCGGGTTCCCCCTTCACCCTTCATCCGGATTGATTACGCCAATGTAAGGCAACGTCCGGAATTTCTCGGCCCAGTCGAGCCCATAGCCGACGACCCAGGCATCGGGGATTTCGAATCCGAGGTAATCGATTTGGGCCGCCACCTTGCGGCGTGAGGGCTTATGCACCAGGGCGCACGTCTTGAGCGACGCCGGTTTACGCGCGGCAAGCGACTCCATGAGATAAGCGAGCGTGTAGCCCGTATCGATGATATCCTCCACCACCAACACATGCTTCCCCATGATGTTTCTGCGCAGATCGAGAATCGTGCGGACCACGCCGCTGGTCGTCGTGTTGTCGCCATAGGTCGAAACGGCCAGAAAATCGACGCTCCGGGGAATGGAGAGTCGCCGTGAAAGGTCGGC
>JAJRWS010000388.1 GCA_024276705.1 Planctomycetota bacterium
AATATCGTACTCGTACTCAGCAAAGCGGTACTCGTACTCGAACCCGACTGGGAGGCAAGGTCGGTCATCATCAATATCCATGGCCTTATGTTTCTGTTGAATGCAATGATTCCAGTCGAGTACGAGTACGAGCACGAACAATATCACTACGGAACTGTCGAACTCTGCCAGTCCCCCGGCAAAGCCGGGGGTTTTCTCAAGGGAATAACTATTGACAATTGACAGGTTCCTACACCTGAAACCCGACACCTGAAACCTTCTTTCCTGAACCCTGAACCCTGAACTCAGAACCCTGATGTCCGACTCCTCTCTCCAGGCACTGACCGCCTCCCCGAAGTCTCACTCCTGGCGCTGGATTCCCAGTCTCTACTTTGCCGAAGGGTTGCCCTACGTCGTAGTGATGTCGGTATCGGTTCTGCTCTATAAGCGGCTGGGTATCTCCAATACCAAGATTGCCCTCTACACCAGTTGGCTTTACCTGCCTTGGGTCATCAAGCCGCTATGGAGCCCTCTGGTCGAGGTATTCAAGACACGCCGCACCTGGATCGTGCTGACGCAATTGCTCGTCGGAGCCGGTCTGGCGGGAGTTGCCCTGACGATTCCCGGCGACAACTTTCTCCGCTGGACCATGGCCTTCTTCTGGCTGCTTGCCTTCAGCTCGGCCACCCACGATGTGGCGGCCGACGGATATTATATGCTCGCCTTGGACGACCACCAGCAAGCCTGGTTTGTCGGCGTGCGGAGCACCTTTTACCGTCTGGCGATGATTGCCGGACAAGGCTTGCTGGTGATGCTCGCCGGATATCTGGAAGTGACCACGGGCCTGCCGGAACGGATCGTTGAAGTACGGGCGGTTGAGGGTACCACTACGAGTGTCGATTTTTCTCCCCGGACGCTTGCTCCCGCGACCGTTGCTGGCCCTCAGCAATTGCTGGCACAAAACGAGTCGATTGAAATTGACCTGGCCACCATGGAGCAGCCGGCGGTGGACACGCTGGTGCGCGCGGTTCGTGACTGGAATGTTCGCCATGGTTTCTACCCTTTGCCCGAAGGGGCGACGATGGGCGAACCACCGCAAGACAATTCTCCGAGCAGAAAACCGCCAGACGCATCTTCCGGTCAGGCAGAAGCCGGACAGCCCGAGGCGATCCCAGGCAGTATCCCAGCCAGGGACATCCGTCCTCCACCCGCCAGATCGGGGCTGGTCGCCTCAATCGAACGGCTCATCACCGACTGGTTCGGTCCCGTCAAACCGGCCATCCGCGCCGACGCGCTGGCGGGGAATTGTGGGGTGATCTATTTTCGCTGCAATCTGCCGGTGCCCAAAGGCCAGTCGCTCGTGGTCCTCTTTGGCCGGGGGCAAGGCGATGCCAGTTTCCAGGTGATCGAAGGAACCCGTTTCGTGGTCACGCCGGAGAATGCCGATCAACCCTTTGCCGCAGTCGTCCAGCTCGACCACAAAATGGACCGGCCATCCCAGGCCACGTTTGTCGCCCGCTCGGGAAATTTCCCCTTTGCCTGGGCCTGTACGTTTTATGTCCTGGCCGGTTTTTTCCTGCTGGTTTGCCTCTACCATGGCCTGATCTTGCCGAAACCAGTGGCCGACATCTCGCGGCCGGACTTGAATGTCACCCGTCTGCTGGGTGAATTCATCACTCCGTTCGTTACGTTTTTCCAGAAGAAGCATCTACTCATCTTCCTGGCCTTCCTGCTGCTCTACCGGTTTGCCGAAGCGCAACTGGCCAAACTGGCGGCGCCGTTCCTGGTCGATGCACGCGAAGTGGGCGGGTTGGGACTGACCACCGGCGAAGTCGGTTTTGTTTACGGTACGGTCGGCATCCTCATGCTCACGTTGGGAGGCTTACTGGGAGGTTTCGCTGCGGCCAGACTGGGACTCAAGTACTGGATCGGCTGGATGGTGGTGGCTATCAATCTGCCCAATGCGGCTTACATCTATTTGTCGCAAGCGATGCCTGAGAACTTCGCGCTGGTGAACGTGGCAGTCGGGGTCGAGCAGTTTGGCTACGGGTTTGGTTTCACCGCGTATATGCTCACCATGCTTTACATCGCTCGCGGAGAGCATCAAACGGTTCATTTCGCCCTCTGCACGGGCCTGATGGCGTTGGGCATGATGATTCCCGGCATGTTCAGCGGCTGGTTACAGGAGCTGCTCGGCTACCAGCATTTTTTCATCTGGGTCATGCTGGCAACGATTCCCGGCTTCCTGGTCACCTGGCTGGTTCCGATCGACCCACAGTTTGGCAAGAAACGGCAGGCCGAGGAGAACCTCCACGAAGGTGCGCCGGGAGCCTCATCTTGAACATTCGCGCGCTGACTCGCAACGACGCCGCGGCTCTCCTGCAAGTGTGGAACCGGGCGGCCATTTACGATCCGATGACTGCCTCGTTGCTCAAGGAAAAAATCTGGGGCGATCTGAATTGTTACGAGGACCTGGCGTGGGTCATCGAGGTGAATAAACAGTTGCTGGCCTTTGTCGTAGGCGTGTTTCGCCCCGTGATTCCGACCGCATTGGGCTACATCAAGCTGCTTGCCGTGGAACCCGATCGGCAGGGACAACATCTTGGCAGCCAGTTGCTGAAGCAGGTGGAAGATCGGCTTGGACAACAGGGAGTGAAAGAAATCCGCATCGCCGAGAGTGCCCCCAACTATCTTGTACCGGGCGTGGACCAACGCAATACGCGAGCACTCTCGTTCTTCAAACAGCACGGCTACGAACCGTTCGCGGAAGCCCACAACCTGTCGGTCGATCTGCAAGCGGAAGATTTTGGCACTCAGCAAGCGGAACAGAATCTGCGGAACCGGGGAATCGAAGTTCATCGTGCGACGCTGCCCGATCGGCCCGCGCTGGCCACCTTCCTGGAAACGCATTGGCCTTCGTGGCGAGACGAAGTGGAGTGTGCGCATACGGGCAACCCGATCCGCTTGCATCTTGCCTGGATGGACAAGGCGGTCATCGGCTTTGCCGCCTACGAGGGCAACAACAGGGGGACCGGCTGGTTCGGTCCCATGGGCACCGATCCAGCGTATCGAGGCAGGGGGATTGGCGCGGTACTCCTGCGACGCTGCCTGCGCGACCTCCGGCATTCGGGACTCGCCCAAGCCGTCATCCCTTGGGCCGCCCACATTGGTTTTTACCAGCAACATGCAGGTGCGCGACGGAGCCGGACATTTCAGCGTTTTCGAAAACGGATTTACCCGTAACATCGCACGACTTCGGTCCCAGGGTAGTAGTGAGTAAGAATCTCACGGTAGCCGATTCCCTGGCAGGCCATCACAGCCGCGCCGATCTGGCAAAGACCCACCCCATGCCCCCAGCCGGCGCCGGTCAAGAGAAAAGCATCCGGCCGTTCCGTTGGCCCCTCGGAGTCGATGACAAAAGCCGAACTGTACAAGTGGGTCGGAGAGAGCGCACGGCGGATTTCCAGTTCCTTGCCGACCACCAGACTGTTCGTTTCGCCTACCAGACGCAGCCTCTTCAGTCGCCCGGAGGGTCCACGTTCGATTGGTTCCAACGCCACCAGTCGGCCCAGGTCGATACCCAGTTTCTCGGCCACCAACTGGCCGGCTTGTGCCGCATCGAGCCGTACTTGCCAGCGAAAAAAATCAGCTGTCGCCTGGTCGTAATCGTTAAGCACCCGTCTCAGGATCGACGCATCGTGGCAGTTGCAATAGGCGGCCGGCGGGTCCTGAAGAAACGCCCGCAGCGTGTTTTCTTCGGTTAGCGCAGGCAGGTTAGGGTCATGACCTGGAGCAGGTTCCGAGCCGGGCCTGTCCGGCAAGGCGACCAGATAAGGAATTTCCTCATCGCCCCAAGCGGTCTGATACTGTTCGGTGACGCCACCACAACACTTACTGAAGCGGGCATCGCAAGCCTTGCCCGCAAACAGCAGGACTTGCCCCCGTGTCTCGGCAATGGCGTCCGTAACCTGGGGGGAACCGGTGCGGCCAATTCCCTGGTAGCGCTGGCAATGATCGTCCGCGCAGACGTCGTAGTCGGTATGTGCCTCGCGTTCGGTCCAGCGGATGCGAATCGCAAAAGAGGGCAGGTCTCTTTTTTGCCCCAAATCAACTTTTGGTACCGGTTTGGTGCCTTGCAAAAAAGAGACCTGCCCCCTTTTGCGATCTAGCTGGGCAAGCAGCCAACTGCGCGAGATCACCGCATGCGTACGAATCGCTTCGACCGGCGATTCGGCATTCATTTCCGAGCAGATCACCGACGTGATGTAAGTTTCCAACGCCACTTGATTGATGACCGTAAGATGACTTTCGTCGCGGACCAGCAACCGCAAACCGCCCCGAAACGCCTCGGTTTCGGTTTGCTGCCAATGAAAATCGATGCCGATGGTCGCTGCCAATACAAACCGGCAGTTGGCGGGGTCTTCTGGCTCCAGTTCCAGTGTCTCGAACTCTCCACGCAGTGCCCCCTCGCAAGATAAACGACCGTCCCTGCAGATGACGCGAATCTCACCTGGGCCAACACGGTGGCCATCGGCAAATCGGTAAGAACCTTCCAAGCGGACCACCACCGACTCGGTCCGATCGATAATTCCCACATCGATGATCGGCTCTCGGGTGGGAGGCGATTTTTTGGCCGCTTCGTTGTTGGTCATGCAAAGTCCTCAAGCTTCCTGACTTCTTCCTCAAACTGTTCAAACCGGGCGTCGTCCAGACTGACCTCCTGATAAATAGACAGGGCGATTTTCGCACCAACCCGATCGAACTGTTCCGGCTCAGCCACCACCAACAAGCCAGCCATCTCCAGAACCGCCGGGCTGATCGCCAGTTGCCCGGCACCTTCGGCAAAATAACAAGCGGGCCGGTGCGCGACGCGGGGGAAGAGTAAGGCATAATAACGGGGTTTCCGGTAGAATGCCAGCAAGCTGAACAGGGGTTCTTCGCCAGGGGTTCCCGAGCCCGCGACGGGTGTCCGGCCCAACACGGCCACTGCTTGCTCCAACCGCTTTCGCAATCGAGCCGCGCTTGGATCGGCCAGCACCAGCAGATTCCGACCAAAGCTGTTATGCGCTTGCAACATGGGCTCCGTACCTTCGAGAGCCAATTCCTGCAGTATGGGGACTTGCCACGCGTCACAAGCCTGAAAGTGAAAATGATCGGGCGCGGACGCGCCGGTGCGGGGCCCATTGTAGAGTACTAGCATGTCGGGCCCGAGCGCCCGGGCGATCTTGAGCATCGAGGCGACACGTCCAGCCAGGCGCTGCGGCCGATGCGATCGATCGGGAATCGTGCAATGCCGTTTTAAAATCGGATACGGGTTGGGCAGAATCACCAGGTTGCCAAAACCGAGGCCTCGCTCCTCGACAGGCAAGTTTTCCAGGCAAAGAAAACAGGGCCGGGCGGCAAACGCTTGGGCATCGGTGCGGGCATGGATCGATCGCTTCCGACCAGGATTCGCCTGAACAATAATCTGGGCATCGCCGTGAGTCAGGATCTTGGTCCGGCTGGATGACATTGCAGCTTCGGCTTGCCGAAAGAAGTCCCAGGTGTCACGCGCATGGACAAACAGCGCGTCGATCCGGGCCGGCCATGACGTAATTTGCTCCAGATGTTCCAGTACGATCGTATCCCAGCCGTTCATGGCGTCCATCCTGGTTCCTCAGCCACCTGATGAATTGGCCTGGTAGCCGAGCTCGATAAGCTTTGCAATGACTGCGTCGCGATGGTCCCCTTGGATGATCAGTTCGTTGTTTGAGATTCCGCCACCGGTGCCCAGGCTTGTGCGGAGAGTTTTTAAGAGCCGTTTCAAATCGGTGGCGTTAGCATCAAGCTTCCCGATGATCGTACACCACTTACCCCGGCGTTTTTCTCGGTGGACTCTTGGCTGCTGATCGCTTGGCTGACAGACCTCACCCGACACATTGCGCGGGCATGTGCATGCCGCAGCTTCGTGGCCGCAATCCGTGCAATGGATAGGCCGCTGGAAAGGTGTTCCGTCGAAAAGTCCTGGCATGGCTGGATTCTAGCATAACAAAAATAAAAGTCAGTAGTTCCAAGAATGGCCGATGAAGCCGACCCGGAAAACGTGCTAGCGATTAATAACGTCGGTTCCCGGGCGGCTTATCGCCCCGCCCCACGTAGGGTTACGAGGAAATTTGGAAGTACTGAAAGTACATTCCCGAGCCCCCCACACACTCTTTCCGTATCCTGCCGCAGGCATTAGACTTGTGAGTTCCGTTAGCGATTCCAGCCATAGAAGCCGGAAAGGCTGATTCCAGCATCCGCCTCTACCGTCCATATCCCCACGCCTCCCATGAAGCCTGCCAGTCCCACGCCTGACTCCAACTCTTCCGAACCGCGCCGTCTCGTCTTGCTGACCGACGGACACACCAATCCGCTCACGGCCAAAACGGCCACTTGCATGTTGCGCTACTGCCGCGAAGAAGTGGTGGCGCTGCTGGACCGTTCGCAAGTGGGCCGGTCGGCCGGCCAGCTGCTCGGCGTGGGAGAAGGCGTCCCGATCATCGGGGAACTGGCTGCGGCTCCCGAGGCGAAAGGGCTGATGATTGGCATAGCGCCCCCGGGGGGCCGCATCCCGGAGGCCTGGCGACCGGTGGTGCTGGAAGCCATCAGCCGAAAGATGACGATCTATTCGGGCCTGCACGAATTTCTTGCCGATGACCCGCAGTTCGCTGCGGCCGCCGCTCAGAACGGAGCCGCGCTGGTGGATGTACGTAAAAACAATGAACACCAGGTTGCCCAATACGAGCCGCTACCCAGCCAGTGCCTGCGCATCCATACGGTGGGTAACGATTGCAGCGTGGGAAAGATGGTCGTCGCCCTCGAATTGGCCAACGCGTTGAAGCGGCAGAATCGGGACGCCCGGTTTATTGCTACCGGCCAAACGGGCATCCTGGTCGCCGGAGATGGCTGTCCGGTGGACTGTGTCGTGGGCGACTTTATCAGCGGTGCAATCGAGAAACAAGTTATCGCCCATCAGCAGCGGGAGATGCTTCTGATCGAAGGGCAGGGGTGCCTGGCCCATCCTCGTTACGCGGCGGTCACCCTGGGCCTCCTGCATGGCTGCCGCCCGCAGGCGATGATCCTCTGCTACGAAGCCGGCCGCGAGGTCGTGCATGGCATGGCTGAAATACCGCTGAAAACACTGGCGGAGATCCGCACGCTCTACGAAACGATGGCCAGCCTCCTGCATCCATCGCGGGTGATTGGAATCGCCATGAACAGCCGCAATATCCGTGCCGCCGAAGCCAGCGCCGAGCGCGAGCGGGTTCGCGACGAATTGGAACTTCCCGTATGTGACGTCTTGCGGCATGGTCCGGACGATCTGGTGCAAGCGATTTGTCAATTCCAGCAAACTCATCTTCAGAATGCAGGGCCCCACACGTGCAACTGAATTTCCACCCCTACGAATTGCCATTACGGCATGTCTTTACCATCTCGCGTGGATCGGTGCGCGTGCGATCGACGCTCATTGTCGAACTAACCGATGGGACGCACCGTGGGTATGGGGAGGCGACGACCAACTCCTATTACGGCGCCACGATCGAGCGCATGACGGACTCCCTCGATCGGGTGCGGCCTCTGCTCGCACCGATCGATCGGTGCGAACCGGAACAACTTTGGCGACTGGCCGCTGAAAATATTGGCGACGATTCGTTCGCCCTCTGTGCGCTCGATCAGGCCGCCCATGATCTGTGGGGGAAGCAACAGGGAGCTCCGCTCACCCAACTCTGGAGCCTCGACCGGACCGACTGTCCGGTTTCCAACTTCACCATTGGTATCGATTCGATCGAGACGATGGTCGATAAAATGCGTGAAGTTCCCGACTGGCCGATTTACAAAATCAAACTTGGCACGCCCCACGACCTGGAAATTATCCGCCAATTACGCGCTGCGACCGAGGCGATTTTTCGAGTCGACGCCAACTGTGGCTGGACCGTCCAGGAAACGATCGACAATTCGCATCAGCTCAAAGCGCTCGGAGTGGAGTTTATCGAGCAACCTCTGCCGGCCGACGATGTCCAAGGCAGCAGGCACGTGTTCGAGCAGTCGGCCTTGCCGATCATCGCCGATGAAAGTTGTATTCGCGAAGAGGATGTTCCGCGCTGCCATGAGCATTTTCACGGCGTGAACATCAAGCTGGTCAAATGTGGCGGCCTGACCCCGGCCCGGCGGATGATCAGGCAGGCACGCAAGCTGGGCATGCGGGTGATGGTTGGCTGCATGACCGAGTCGACCGTCGGCATCTCGGCAATCGCCCAGTTGCTGCCACTGCTGGATTACGTCGACATGGACGGCGCGGCCTTGCTCGCCCGCGACATCGCCACCGGCTCACGGTTGGAAAACGGTCGCTGCCTGTTTGCCGAAGGCAACGGGACGGGGGTGGAGCTGATAGGAAGTGAGCAGGGGGCAGTCGACAGAGGGCAGTAAGGATCGGGCAATTAATAACTGTCGTTTTTGGACGTAAAATCACTTCTCTTGAGAGATTCAATAAATTTACTGATTGTACGGGCAAGAAATGTGTTCGGCATATGACACAAACAAAACATTAAATGATTAGATAATGCTAAAAATGGCGGGAGTGAGAAGTAAGGGTTCAGGGTTCAGGAAAGAAGGTTTCAGGTGTCGGAACCGGTCAATTGTCAATAGTTATTTGTCAATTATCTTTTGGCAATTGGTTGCAAGGCCTTATGATTCGTCGAGGATCTTGTTTCTTCTTTTCGCAATGACAAATGACTACTGTTAAATGACTAATGATAAATTCTTTGTCAGGTTTCAGGGTTCAGGGAAAAGTGTTGTGGAAAGTAGATTGCGGGAAAGTGGATAATAGCGTGAAAATTATCAATGTGGTTAAACACCAGAGGGCGCGGGAACCTGGTTCCGAACTCCTCGACGTGGCATCCTGGCCCCGTCTTATCGTTTGCGCCCTCGTTCTGATTTTCTTTGGACTGGAACGACCCGGTCATGGTCAATCGATCGCCGTCGACTTCTCGGACCAGTTGCAAGCTTCTGTCCAGCCTCTGATTGACGCCCACGAGGGCCAGGTGGCGGTGGCGATCAAGCATTTCGACAGTGGCACAACGTACCTCTATCAGGCAAAACGGCCGATGCCCACGGCCAGCCTGATCAAATTCCCTTTGATGGTCGCCACCTACCAGGCCGTCCACGAAGGCCGGCTGAAGTTGGAACGAATGATCACGCTCCATGAAGAAGACAAAGTCGGCGGCTCAGGCATCCTCGCCCCGAATTTTTCGGAGGGAACGACCCTTTCGTTGGGCGACGCCATCGGGCTGATGATCGCCCATTCCGACAACACGGCCACCAACCTGGTGATTGACCAGGTCGGTCTGGGAACCACGACGGAGCTGATGGAAAAACTCGGTTGTTCCGACACGAAGCTCCACTCCAAGGTATTTCGCCGCGACACATCGATCGCTCCCGAGCGAAGCCGCCAGTTCGGACTGGGCAGCACTTCAGCCGCTGACATGCTGAGGTTGCTGGAGCTTCTGCACCAGGACAAACTGGTCAGCAAAACGGCCAGCCGACAGATGTTCGAGCGTCTGCTCACCTGCAGCGACACAACCCGGCTTACCCGTCTGTTGCCCGAAGGCACCCGGGTCGCCCATAAAACCGGTTCGGTTTCGGCCGTGCGGACCGCCGCCGGATTGATCGAAAGCCCTACCGGGTCCATCGCCGTCTGTGTGCTAACCCGTGAAAACGAAGACCGACGCTGGAGTAGCGAGAATGCGGCCAACTTACTCTGTGCCCATATCGGGCGGGCCGCATATCGATGTTTCAATCCGGAGGCCGACGGCCTGTCTCCCGTTCCGCCGGTGGTGCTAAGCGAGGGAGCAAGCGGCAAGTTGGTGGAAGCGCTGCAGCGCACGCTCAATGCACGATTGAAACCATCGCCCGACATTGGAGTCGACGGCGATTTTGGACCGCAAACGCGGCGCACCGTGCTCCAGTTCCAGCAAGCCAGCGGCCTGGCCGCAACAGGCCGCGTCGATGGGGCAACCTGGAAATCGTTGGGACCGCTGGAAACAAAGGCCCAGCCGGTACCGGACCCCGCAGTCGTCAACCGCGAAATACTTCCCAGGCAGCCTGCCGATCCGGCCAGCGGTTTTCCATTCGTGACCTGCCGGGCATGGGCAATCGCCGATGGGAAGACCGGCCAGTTGCTGTGGAGCAAACATCCGGACCAGCCGCTCGACATGGCCAGCACGACTAAAATCATGACCGCGCTGCTGGTGGTCCGCCTGGCTGAAACCGACCCCGGAATCTTGAACGAAACGATCACCTTCTCGCAACGAGCCGACGACACGACCGGTTCGACGGCTGGACTGCTCGCTGGTGAAACTATTTCGGTGGGCGAACTTCTGTATGGCCTGCTCCTTCCCTCAGGCAACGATGCCTCGGTCGCGTTGGGGGAACATTTTGGCCCCCGCGTGGCAGGCAGCCATGTTGAGGACGCCGATCCGTTGGATCTGTTCATTGAAGCCATGAATTCCCATGCCCAATCGCTGGGACTGAAGGCGACAAGCTTTAAAAATACGCATGGCATCACCGCTGCTGGGCACCATGCCAGTGCCTACGATCTGGCTCGCCTGGCCTGGCAGGCGATGCGGCAACCGCTGTTTGTACGCTATGTACAGACCCGCCAACATGGCACGACCGTCATCGGACCGGGCGGCTACCGGAAAAATTTGCTGTGGAAAAACACCAACCGGCTGCTTGGCACGACCGGTTACGATGGTATCAAGACAGGCACCACCAACGCCGCCGGCTCCTGCCTGGTATCGCGGAGTCATCGCGATGGCCAGGCCCTGATTGCCGTCGTCCTCGGGTCCAGTTCGTCGGATGCCCGTTACGTCGACACCAGGAATCTCTACCGGTGGGCCTGGCAGGAACTGGAAGGGGAGAAGAAAATGAAGGGAGGAGAGGGGAAGGCGGAAGGCGGAAGCAGTAACCCAACCGGCAGCTTGCAATCCTTTCGAATTGAATAGGTAGTAGCTCTGTAAGGATGGAAGACGCGTTGACTGGGCACACAGTTCCGCATAGAATGTGCAGCATGAAGAATATCACGCTCAGCATCGACGAAAAGGTTCTAGCGGCCGTGCGGCGGTATGCGGCCGACCGCGGGTCGTCGGTCAATGCGCTGGTCCGGGAATTCCTATCGGGTATTTCTCGCCACCAGAATCGAGCGAGCAAAGCGCGCAAACGGATTCGTGAAATGAGCCACAAGTCAAAGGCGCGTATCGGTTCCGCACCCTGGAGTCGGGACGAACTCCATGAACGCTAATTGCCTGCTCGACACCAATGTTCTGGTTTACGCGGCGGCGGGTCGCGGTGCGGAAGAGGCAAAGCGGAAACAGGCAGTCGAATTGATTGAGAACGTGGAATTCGGTCTCTCAGCCCAGGTTCTGCAAGAGTTCTATGTTACGGTCGTACGCAAGATCGAAGTTCCGTTATCGGCGGCACAGGCACTCGAATGGATTGAACAATTCGACGCTTTTCCATGTGTGGCAATCGATAGGGCGCTGGTGAAGATCGCCATGGAACTTAGCGAGCTTTACCAGATTTCCTACTGGGATGGAGCGGTGATTGCGGCTGCCGAGACATTGGGAGCAAAAACTCTGTTTAGCGAAGATTTGAATCACGGCCAGCTTTATGGTTCGGTGCAAGTGGTCAACCCGTTTCAAACGGATTGATGTTAGCGTCCAATGCCGTTCCCAAAATCCCTCAGAGCCAATAAGCCGACCCCTCCATGCCTCCTCATCCCTATGGACTGCTGAGCCTGGCCCCACCGGTGGTGGCGATCGGTCTTGCCATCGTGACTCGCCGGGCCGCCCTTTCACTGGTGGTGGGAATCTACTTCGGCGCCCTGGTAACGGGTGGCGGCAATCCGTTGGCGGCCCTCTACGACACGTTGGAAGTGCAACTCTGGCCCACGCTCACCGACCCGGGAAAACTGCGGGTTTTTGTATTCACGTTGTTGATGGGGGCAATGATCGGGGTGGTTTGCCGCAGTGGCGGCATGCGTGGACTGATCCAGTTGATTGCTCCTTTGGCGAACTCGCGCCGTAGCGGTCAGATGACGACCTGGTTTTTGGGGCTGCTGATATTTTTCGACGATTACGCCAATACGATCCTGCTGGGCAACACGCTCCGCCCGCTATGCGAGCGGCTGCGGATCTCGCGTGAAAAGCTGGCCTACCTGGTCGATTCGACCGCCGCGCCGGTAGCCGGCCTGGCCCTGGTCTCTACCTGGGTGGCCGTGGAAATCGATTACTTGCGTGACGGGCTGGAGATGCTGCCCGCCCGCCATTCCTTAAAGGCCTTCGACCTGTTCATCGCCAGCATTCCGTACCGGTTTTACGTATTGATGGCCCTGCTGTTTGTCCCCCTGGTGGCATTGCTGGGCCGTGATTTTGGCCCCATGCTGACCGCCGAACGACGCGGGCTCCGCGATCCGCACCCTTATGGCGAGGATGCGGAAGCACAACTCGAAGAATCGGCGATGGTCGAAACGGATCAATCCGCCCGCTGGTACAATGGCGTATTGCCTATCGCTGTTACGCTAGGGGTTGTGATGGTACTGCTGATCGTGACCGGCCGTCAGGCTCTGGCCGCGGCCGGCATGGAGCCAGACGCGCCGCTCAGAGATGTCCTGGGTTCCGCCGCGTCGAGTTTATCGCTCTTTTACGGCTCGCTGGCCGGTCTGGGGGTTGCCGCATTGCTCGCCCGCCTGCAAGGACTTTTGACGGCCCGGCAAATCACCGAGGCGGCAGGGCAGGGAGCGCGGGTCGTTCTGCCGGCCATCGTTATACTGTGGTGCGCTTCATCCCTGTCACGAATGACCAGCAACAAATCGGTCGCTGGCGAGCCGACACGCACACCGTATCAGTTTAAGGATCATCGTCTCTATACGGGCGACTACCTGGCGGAGCTGATTGTCCCGAATGGCGGGAGTCAAGCCAGCGCCAACTGGGAGGACCAGCAAGCGACCAGCAGGAATCAGCCAGGCGGACCCGCCATCGTGGCCACGATGCCACGCACGATCACCGAGGGGTCGGCGGGGTCGGCCAGAATCCCGATCGAACTGTTGCCAACGGTCGTGTTTCTGCTGGCCGCGGTGGTTTCATTTTGCACCGGCACCAGCTATGGGACCATGGGGATCTTGTTGCCAATGGTTCTGTCGCTCACCTACACGATGCTCGCCTCGGGCGGACAAGCCGTCACTCCTGGCGATCCCATCCTGCTCGCCTGCGTCGGCGGCGTGCTAGCCGGGGCGATATTCGGTGATCATTGTTCACCCATCTCCGACACGACCATTCTTTCGTCCCAGGCATGTGCCTGCAATCACATGGCCCATGTGGTTACGCAAATGCCCTACGCGCTGACCGTAGCTACAGTCGCCGTCTTGTTTGGCACCCTGCCCCTGGGCTGGGGTGTTTCCGTGTGGATCTTGTTGCCAGTACAAGCGGTGGTGCTGGTGCTATTCCTGCGGGTGGTAGGAAGCAAAGTGCAATAGGAAAAAGGTGTCCGACACCTTTTTGGCTATCTGTGTGAAAAATAGTTTCTTTCTTATTAGCCCGATTCAGCATGTGGTAGATACCACCCGCTTCATCCGCACGTTTAGTTCGTCCCACATCGACACCCCCTATGATGAACGCTGGACAATAATCACGATGTGTTACCCATATGCCCTATTCTTTCAAAAAGGTGTCGGACACCTTTTTTCTTATGCCGATCCCCACTTTGCCGGAGACACGCGGGTCGTGGATTCCGATGAGCTTGCCCCCCTCACGGCCGATCGCCTGGGTCACCCCAAACTGGTCGACTTGCTCGATACGATGTCCCCGGTGCTGCAAACCTTGATTCCATTCTGCCGGAAACGCTTGCTCGACGAGTACCTGATCGGGTAGCCACTGGTGATGGTAGCGGGGTCGGGCAACGGCCTCGGCCAGCGTCTGGCCGTAGTCGATGGTGCGTAGCAGTGTGAGTACTACTTGGGTGATGATGGTCGGTCCCCCGGCCGCTCCGACGGTGAGGAGCGGCTGTCCATCCTGGAGTACTAGGGTGGGACTCATGCTGGACAAAGGCCGCTTGCCGGGTGCAATCGCGTTGTTCTCCGCACCGACCAGGCCAAAAGCATTCGGTGTGCCTGGCTGACTCGAAAAGTCATCCATCTCGTTATTCAGCACAATCCCTGTCCCGGGGACAATCACGCAGGAGCCAAACGAAGTGTTCACCGTGGCTGTGATGGCCACCCAGTTGCCATCGCTGTCGGCGGCGGCAATGTGCGTGGTGTGGCGGTTGCCGAACAGATCGCTGGTGCCTTGAGGCGGATTGCCGTGGGCCTCGACTTTCGCCGCCCGACACGGATCGATCGTTTGGGCCAGCCGGGCAGCGTACGATTTATCAATCAGGCCTCGAGGCACATCGACATAATCCGCATCACCCAGCCAGTGGGCCCGGTCGGCGAAGGCCCGCTTCAGCGCTTCGACGATCAGGTGGGAAGCGGCCACCGGATCTTTGGCCTGGAGCGACCGCAGGTCAAAATTTTCCAGTATGTTGAGAATCTGGGCCACATGCACGCCGCCGGAACTGGGAGGAGGGAAACCGACAATCGTGTAACCGCGGTAAACTGTTACGATCGGTTTTCGCTGGCGGGCCATGTAGTGGGCAAAGTCCGCCGCAGTCACGATGCCCTCATGACGGGCCATCCAGGAACCGACCGCCTGGGCGTATGGGCCCCGATAGAACCAATCGGTCCCATGGCGGGCGACCTGACGATAGGAGCGGGCCAGGTCCGGCTGCTTGAGAATTTCGCCTGCCCGGTAAGGCATGCCATCCGGCTTGAGCAGTACGGCCCGAGTCGCTGCAAACCGGGCAAGGCTGCTGGCGGTCTTGGCCAGGTTGGCCGCATAACGGCCATCGATGGCGAAACCCTCTTCGGCGATTCGGGCGGCTGGCAACAACAAATCCTCGAGCTTGCGTTGCCCGTACTTTTCCAGCACCAGCGCATAGGCGGCCAGGGCACCCGGCACGCCGACCGCCAATGGACCGATGGTACTCAATTCAGGCACAACCTGGCCGTCGCGGAGGTACATGTCGCGAGTGGCGGCAGCCGGGGCCATTTCGCGACCTTCGATCGCCACCAATCGGCCATCCGCCAGGCGGAGCAAGATAAAACAGCCTCCGCCCAGGCCAGAATTGTGGTTGTCAACCACGCCCAGGGTCAGCGCGGCCGCAACTGCCGCGTCAATCGCATTGCCACCACTCACAAAGGCTGCGGTGGCCGCATCGGTCGCCAACGGCTGTACGGTCGCCACGATACAGCGGCTCTGGGCCCAGACGACCGGCCTTGATTCACAACAGAGAGTCAGAACCAATACGGATACAATCCAGGCCAGGGAGATACGCATGCTACAGCTCCAGCCCCAGGTAATCCCGCGCGTTTCCGTAGCAGATTTTTCGGATCATCGGCCCGAGCAGTTCCTCGTCGTCGGGAAGCACTCCTCGCTCGACATCCGTGCCCAAGAGATCACACAGACAGCGGCGAAAATATTCATGCCTGGGATAGGACATGAACGAACGCGAATCGGTCAGCATGCCGACAAACTGGGAAAGAAGACCAAGATTCGACAACGCGTTCATCTGCCACTGCATCGCCTCCCACTGGTCGAGAAACCACCAGCCGCTGCCCCATTGGACCTTGCCCGGCATTTCGCCCGACTGGAAATTGCCAACCATCGTCGCGAAGATGTAATTGTCGCTGGGATTGATGTTGTAAAGGATCGTCTTGGGAAGGCTGTTTTCCTGCTCCAGGCGGTCGAGGTATGCTGACAGGCTGGCCGCTTGCGGCAAGTCGCCAATCGAATCGCAGCCAATATCACGGCCCAAGGCTGCCAGTAAGCGACGATTGTTGTTCCGCAACGGTCCCAAATGAAGCTGCTTCGTCCAACCTTTCTCGGCGTCGAGATGGCCGAAAAAAAGCATCAACTGGGAAGCGAACTGCCGCTGCTGGAGTGGTGAGGCCGGTTCGCCGCGGCGTACATGATCGAAAATAACCGCCGTCTGCTCGTCGCCGCTAAAGTCGGCATAGCACTGTTCCAGCCCATGGTCCGAAAGCCGGCAACCATGGGCATGGAACGTATCGTGCCGCTGCCGCAAGGCGTCCAGCAGGTCCTGGTAACTTGCAATGTGGATGTCGCTGGCCGCCGCCAGGCGATCGACCCACCGGTTGAAAGGTTCGGGCTGGTCGACTGCCAGCACCGTGTCGGGGCGAAAGGTCGGATAGACTCGCGTCGTCAGGTCACTGGCCGCGATCGTCCGATGGTGAGCCAGGTCGTCGGTCGGATCGTCGGTGGTGCAGAGTGCCCGAACGTCGAATTTTCGCAGGATACCATGGGCCGAAAGTTCGTCCGTGGCCAACTGTGCGGTAGCCGTTTCCCAGATGTCGGGTGCCGTCCGCTCGTCGAGCAACTGGTCCATGCCGAAATAACGCTTCAGTTCCAGGTGGGTCCAGTGGTAGAGCGGATTGCGAAGTGTCTGCGGTACCGTGCGGGCCCAGGCGATAAATTTTTCATAGGGCGGGGCAGCGCCCGTGCAGTACTGCTCCTCAACTCCCGCCCAGCGCATCGCCCGCCACTTGTAGTGGTCGCCCTCCAGCCAGATTTCCGTCAGGTTATGGAACCGGCGATTGCCGGCGATGTCCGCCGGTGGCAAGTGGCAATGGTAGTCGAGGATAGGCTGCCCGGCGGCATGGGCGTGATAAAGGTGCCGGGCTGTACTGGTCTGCAACAAAAAATCGTCGTGGATAAATGCCATATGATCCCGTTTGTGCCCGCATGTTCTGCTGCAGACTCGCAGCGCATTACCAAAAAGGCCCTTCATCCCTTAAAAGGCCCGTTCATTCCTTAAAACGGCCGTTTGTTCCTTAAACGGGCCGCCTGTTCCCTCAGCGGACTTGAACTCCTTTAGTGATCGCCAGCAAATGGATTGACGAGCTTCACGTTCGCATGTTGAAAATCGGCAATGTTTCGGGTCACTACCATTAACTCATGTTTTATAGCAACGGCAGCGATCAGGCTGTCCTTGATCGGCATTGCCTGGCCCTTCCGTTTCAAACGGGCCAACAAACGTGCCCACGCCTCGGCGGTAGCGGTGTCGAAATCCAATGAGGGGAACCTTTTTACGCCCTCGGCAAACCATTCGAGCAATCGAGTTCGTTTTCGCCCCGCGGGAAGAAGTAAAATCCCGTATTGCAACTCACCCAGAACGATGGGACTGACAACCAATTCCGACTCATGTCGCCTCAACCACTCGATCACCGCGGCATGAGGTTGTGGCTTGGTCGGTTCGCTCAACACATTCGTATCAGCGAGGTACTTCACAGCAAGTCCGTCGATTCCGAGGGCATTGGCTCAAACCAGCCCTTCTCCGGGCAACTCAGCAACCAATCGACCAGTCCCGAGGAATCTCCACCAGACAACTTCTTGAGCAGATACTCGCCCGACTCGATTCGCTCAATGGCAAATTCCTGCCCCGGTTGGATATGATCTTGATTGCGCAGTTCCGCCGGAATGACGATCTGCCCTTTGGAGGATATGGTGGTTCGCATGCAGGTAAGATACCATCTTACCTCTTGTAAGTCAACCAGAAGCCATGCCTAAAGAGACCAGTCGGGAGCCGCCGCCCGTACCCTTTCGGTAAGCTGCAATAGAGTTGCCACATCGAGCTGTTCGGTCCGCGTGTCGCTGGCCAGTCCCATGGGCTGTAAAATCGCATCGACTTCGCTTTTACTCAGATGGCGTTTCATTGCCGCCACGACATTGGCCCGCAGGAATTTGCGGCGGTGGATGAAGATCGCCTTGACGAATTGGTGAAAGTAGCGCAAATCCCCAATTGCCGCCCGCCGCTCGGGATCGATGACCACACGTACGATGGCCGAATGGACTTTGGGCGCAGGCCAGAAAACCGAAGGCGGCATGACCCGTACAATCTCCGTGTGAGCCTGGGCTTGCATCCAGACACTCAGCGCTCCGTATTCCTTGCTCCAGGGCCGGGCGACCATCCGGTCGGCCAGTTCCTTCTGGATCGTCGCGACCATCAGATAGGGTGTCTGCTCCCAGAGCAGCATGTTCGAAAGCACCGGCGTGGCGATGTTGTAAGGCAGATTGGCCACCAGCTTGAGCCGGCGATCGGGCGCTTCGGACATCCGCTCCTTGACCGCATCGAGCAGTTCGGGGGCAAAGTGGTTCTTGTTGTGCAGCGCATCCTGCCTGAGCATCGTCACATTATCCAGCTCCAAGAGCAGCTCGCTGGCCAGTTCGAACAGGTGGCCGTCAATTTCTACGGTGACGACCGCGGCGGCCCGAGCGGCAAATTGGGCGGTCAACGACCCAGTCCCCGTACCCACTTCCAGGACCACATCGCGCCGGTCCAACTGGGCTGCGTCAACAATCATCTGCTGCAGATTCAGATCGATCAGAAAATTCTGCCCATGTCGGGTTGCCGGCGCGATGCCCATTTCCCGGAAGCGTTGGATCAGAAACGATTTCGTCTGGCGGTTGCCATCTTGCCGGCCGCCGTTTTGCCGATTGTCATCTGGCCGGTTGCCTGCATCTTCATCCTTACGGTCCGTGTTTACTGCTTCCACTGCAACTGCCTTTCGACATATTTGGCCAGGACGTCTGTTTCCAGATTCACCCGATCGCCAGGTGCGCGCGAGCCGAGTGTCGTGACTTTCAACGTGTGGGGAATCAGGGCCACGCTGAATCGATCCGATTCCACATCGACCAGCGTCAGGCTTACTCCATCGACCGCTACCGAGCCCTTGCTGGCCATCTGCCGCATCAGTGGCCCGGACGCATTAAACCAGAGTGTCGACCAGTCCGCATCGTCGATTCGCTGTTGGACCGTGCCGACTCCGTCGATATGGCCGGTGACCAGATGCCCGCCGAGCGAATCACCCAGGCTGAGCGACGTTTCAAGATTGACCAGTGATCCGGGGACCAATTCCCCCAGGTTGGTACGCTCGAGCGTTTCGGGCCCTGCGTCGAATGCCAGGTGCTCGTCCTCCACGCCCACGACGGTCAGGCAGCAACCATTGATGGCAATGCTGTCGCCTACAGAAGCTGCTGCGAACAAGGCGACTCGATCCCCCAGGCCAGTCTCGGATCGCCCTGTCCCTGGGAGGGTCGTCCCGGCTCGCGTTGCATTGGCATCGGAGCCGATCGTTTCGCACATTTCCGCTTCCGGCCGCGCGCCGATGACCAGTCGCATGCCGGGGGGCGCGGAGACCAGCTCCACCACCTCGGCCAATTGTTGAACCAATCCAGTAAACATTGCTCAAGTCGCCTCATGGGGAGAAGGGTGTCGCGTGGCTCGTCGTTGCCGAATTCCCAGCCAACCATAACGCAGCAGGGGAAATACCGCATAGAGTACGCACAAGGCGGGAACCGCATACCAGCGAACCGAGAGCAATACCATCAGGGCGAAGACAATCCCCACGACATGCGAAAAACTACGCTGCCCACGCAGCAGCTGCGTGACCACATGCGGGTAGGGAATGCGTGACACCATCAGCAGGGCGATCAACAAGGCAAATGGGGGTAAGGTCCGTTGCAGCCACCAATCGAAACCGGCGAAATCATCATGATTTATTTCGTTCCGGAGCGTGTAGGTAAGGATGGCCGCGCTGGCAATGACCGCGGCCGCCGCGGGAGAGGGCAAACCGGCGAAGCGGCTATGGTCGTCGGTCTCGTCAATTTCCACATTGAATCGGGCCAATCGCAACGCCGCACAACAGGCAAACAGGGCGGCGATGCTCCAAATGGCTTCGCGATGCACATTGGTAAATTCCGGGCACATCTTGACCAGCAGGATCGCCGGCGCCACGCCGAAAGAGACGACGTCGCAAAGACTGTCGAGCTGACCGCCAAAATCGCTGGCTGCCCGGGTGAGCCGGGCAACCTGGCCATCGAACGTGTCGAACAGCATGGCCAGAAAGATCAAGCCACCGCAGAGCATCAGATTGTGAGTCGGGTCGCCACTGCCGATCAGTTGCTTCGCCTTTTCCAGCATAGGCGCCTCCAGCATCGGAGCCGGCACGAAGATATCTCCCGCTCGGGCAATTCGCGAGGCGACCACGATCGCAAAGAACCCACAGACGAGGTTTCCCAACGTGCAGAGCGTAGGCAAAACGGCGATCGCGCGAATGGGTTTCATGGGAACTACTGGTACCTTGCCAACACCGTACACCCCGCCTTCACTTTCTGGCCGACGGTCACTTCCACCTCCACAGCGGCCCGGGGCAAAATCAGTTCGGTCCGTGAGCCCAGCTTAATCATACCAAACTTTTCGCCCCGCTGGACCGTTTTCCCTGGACGTAATACGCAAACGATCCGCCGGGCGATCAGGCCGGAGATGACCCGGACGGCAAATCGTCTGCCCGAAGGTTCTTCGAAACCGAGCCACAAAAATTCATTCCGTAGCGCACTTTCCGGGTTGATGGCATTGAGAAACTCGCCCGGTTTGTAGTGCATTGCCACCACCCGGGCATCCCGGGGTGAACGGTTGATATGGACATTGAAAATCGACAAAAAGATGCCAATCCGCACAGCCGGCCCATCGAGATAATCGTAATGATCGATCGGTGTAACTTCCGCGATGGTGCCATCAGCCGGCGAGACGACCGTATCGGCCGCGGTTGGAATTTGCCGGGACGGATCGCGAAAGAAATATACGATCAGCCCCAAAGCCACGCCGAACACCGCCGCCAGCAGTCGCCACCAACCGCCCAGCCAGAATGCCAGACATGCCAGTGCCAACAAAGGCCAGCCCATCAACTGCAGTTCGGCCAGGCCCCAGCGGGCAAACGGCAGTCGTTCACGCCAGGTGAAGGGATCATGCTCCCTGGCCCAGGAGGCCGTGCACTGATTGCAGCAGAATTTCAGATCGCGTGAGTCGAGGATTTCATGAGGTGCGCCATCAGTGTCGCCCTGCCGCAACCGGGCCATGCGTTGGAGGTAGCTGGGCCGAAACCGCTTGAGATACCAGCGGCGCAGCCGCCCCCAGGCCAGCTCGATCTGGTAGCAGACTCCGCCTCCCGGCTGCACGCTGCCAATATTTTCCGGCAGGGGAGGGTAGGTTGCGGAAGGCGGGTCGGAAGCAGGCAGGTCGGTCATTGATTTACGCAATGTAGGTTGAGGACGCGGTGCTGCCTCCGTGTCCGGTCCAGTTGGTGTGGAAGAACTTGCCGCGTGGCCGGTCGATCCGTTCGTAGGTGTGGGCCCCGAAATAATCGCGCTGGGCTTGCAGCAGATTGGCTGGCAGGCGCTCGCTCCGATAACCGTCGTAGTAGGCCAGGGCGGAACCGATCGCTGGCATGGGGACACCCATTTCTACGGCCGCAGTGACCACGCGCCGCCACGACTTCTGGGCCTTGGTGACCGCCTTCTGGAAGAACGGATCGACCAGCAGATTGGTCAGCTTGGGATCGCGATCGAAGGCCTCTTTGATTTTACCCAAAAATGCCGAGCGGATAATGCAGCCGCCCCGCCACATCATGGCGATCTCACCATACTTCAGCTTCCAACCATAATCCTCGGCCGCGGCTTGCAGCAACTGATAGCCCTGGGCGTAGGAGACGATCTTCGAGGCATAGAGGGCCTGCATCAAATCCTTGACCATCTGGTCATTGTCACCGCGGAAACGACCGGAAGGTCCTTTGAGTACCTTGGCAGCACTGACTCGCTCCTCCTTGAGTGCCGACAGGCAGCGCGCAAAGACGGCTTCGCCAATCAGGGTCAACGGTTGGCCCGCGTCCAAAGCAGCAATGGCGGTCCATTTTCCGGTCCCTTTCTGGCCGGCCGTGTCGAGAATCACATCCAACGTCGCCGCGCCATCGGGTTCCCGGTAACCAAGAATGTCTCGTGTGATTTCGATCAGATACGAATCGAGAACGCCCCGATTCCAACGCGTGAATACCGCCTCCATCTGATCGTTGGACATACGCAGACCCGACTTCATCATCTGGTAAGTCTCGCAGATCATCTGCATGTCGCCATATTCGATGCCGTTGTGGACCATTTTAACGAAATGGCCCGCACCGTTCTCGCCAACCCAATCGCAACAAGGGACACCTTCGTCGGTGTGGGCGGAGATTTTTTGAAATATCTTTTTGACGGCGGGCCACGCTTTTTTCGATCCCCCCGGCATGATCGACGGCCCCAGCAATGCCCCTTCTTCACCGCCGGAGACACCCGTGCCGATGTAAAGGAGGCCTTTGCTCTCGACATACTCGGTTCGCCGGATTGTATCGGGAAAGTGCGAGTTTCCCCCATCGATGATGATGTCGCCTTTTTCAAGATGGGGAATCACTTTTTCAATAAACGCGTCCACGGCCTCCCCGGCTCGGACCATCAGCATCACTTTACGGGGCCGCTTGAGGTTTTTGCAAAACGTCTTGAGCGACTTGCAGCCGATGATGTTTTTACCCTTCGCCCGTCCACGTTTGACGAAATCATCCACCTTGCTGGTCGTACGATTGTAGCAGGCGACGGTGAATCCCTTGCTTTCCATGTTCAGAATGAGGTTCTCCCCCATGACGGCCAGTCCCACGACCCCGATGTCCGCAAGCCCTGGTTGGGAGGATGTTTTGCTGGTTGTTTTTTTCTTGGTTGCCATGGCAGGCTACTCCTTGGTACTACGATGGTTGAGGTCTTATTTATCTCTGTATCACGCACACGCCGTGCACGAGAAAAAACATTGGTAAATTCAGGGTTCAGGGGTCGGGTGTCAGGGTTCAGGTGCCGGGAAAGGTAGCTGGTAAAGACATGCTGCAAATCCAGGTAACTGTTTGGTGACAGCATTGGTGTCTCACATGCTGAACACTCAACTAGAGAACCGAAAGTTATTATTGAGTCCACCCTAAACTCCGCTGAATGAGGAAAAGCCTCCATCCACCGGGATGACGGTTCCGGTGACGAATGCCGAAGAGTCGTCATCCACGAGCCATAACAGGGTTCCCGCCAGATCGTCCGCCTCGCCAAACCGGCCCATCGGAGTCTGGGCAATGATCGCTTCGCCACGAGGCGAGAGGTTGGAGCCCTCGCTGAACAACAGATGGTGGTTCTGATTGGTGTCGAAAAAACCTGGCGCGATCGCGTTCACGCGGATGCCAACTTTTGACATGTGGACCGCCAGCCACTGGGTAAAATTGCTCACGGCCGCCTTGGCACCGCTGTAGGCGGGTATCTTCGTCAATGGCGTGAATGCGTTCATCGAGGAAATATTGATGACCACTCCCGACTTTCTTTCCGCCATGCTCCGGGTGAAGACCTGGCTTGGCAACAACGTCCCCAGTAGATTCAAATTGAAGACGAACTGGATCCCTTCCAGTTCGAGGTCGTAAAATGTAATCAGATCGCTGGAGGGTTGCTTGAGATCCTCCGGCGTCAAATACTCCTTCGTCGTGGTCCCCTTGGGATGGTTCCCACCCGCGCCGTTGACCAGGATGTCGACCGGTCCAAAATCAGCCTCGATCTGGTTGTTGGTTTTTTCCAGGCTCTCCTTTTCCAGTACGTTGCAGGCATACCCTTTGGCCTGCCCGCCCTGGGCGACAATTTTTTCGGCTGCCTGAGTCGCGGCCTCCGCGCGTAAATCAAGCACGGCGACTTGGGCCCCGCAACGGGCCAATGCGGCAGCCATCGCGCCGCACAAGATGCCACCGCCGCCGGTTACCACGGCCGTCTTTCCTGATAAATCGGGTTGAATCATGATCGGATCATTTCCTGGTTTAAAGTGTCTTCCAAAATTCCAAAAGGTTACTCAGCCCGACGCTGGACAGGACGATAAGCCGCCCGAGAACCAACGCCATTACAGCTTACACGTCGTACGGGTCGGCTTCATCGGCCATTCTTGGGACTTCTGGAATTCTCAAATCGTCCCCGGTAGGCCCACAAGCCGAGTGCCGGGTTGGAGATGAAGAAGATCTCTTCTCCATCGGGCATGGTATTCATCCCATCCTTGAGCTGCTGGGGATCGTACCGCCGCAACATCGGTTCCAGCTCTCCGTATTGAAAATTCACGCCCTCGATCTCTTCGCGTGTCAACTGGCCCGGACAGTAGGTGATACGGAAACGGCCTTCGGACGAACCGTGAATCAAATGGGCCGCCGCGCTGAGGTTTTGTCGCAACTCCTCGTCCCGCTCGACGGCGGCCAGGATCTCGGGCGTTTTCAAGTATCCGTATTTGCGGATGAGCCGGTCGATCTGGGCATCTTCACCAAATTCTTGAACTCCCGGAGCGAGTACGATCAGTTCGCCTCCGTCGGCAATCGCCATGCGCGTACGATAGACGCTCTTGTTTCCCAGCCAGGTGCTCTTGAATTCCGCCGGATCGAGATAAACAACCACTTTGGTCAGCGGCGCATCGAGCATTTCGAAGTTGACCTGCAACGACAGTTCCGCCGCCCGTTCGAAGCATTCCCGATCGTCGCCCACAAACAGGCCTTTCACTTCCAACTGGCCCTCGGCATTGGCCGCAACCACGGTGTGAACGTAGACGATGGGCAGGTCGCTGGCAAAATGCGCGCTGGCATAGTCGAGCACGCTACGTACGGGTGTATCAGCCCTGCCCATGATGCGTTCCATGCCATGGACGGCGCCCAGGAAATGGCTTCGGTGAATCCCCTTCGGCCCTCCGGTTCCCACGAAGATGTTTTTGTTGTAATTGGCCATGCCAATCACTTCGTGCGGGACGACCTGGCCAAGCGACAAGATCAGGTCATGCCCGCCCTGGGCAATCAACGTGGCCACCTGGGCGGGCCAATCGTAGTCGATCTTTCCTTCCGACACTTCCCGTAAAAAATCGGCCGGAACCGTTCCCAGCGTGTGAATCCCGTGGCGCCAGTCGTGCTCTCGAAACAACCCTTTGGGCACATCCCCGAACATGCCGCCAATTTGTTCGCCGGTCATTGGCGTATGCGTACCCAGGGCCGGCAGGATGTCGACCAGCGCGTCGCCGTAATGCTGCCAGGCGTAACGAGTCAGATCTCCCGCGAAGGAATGGAGCCGGGTGGCATCGGGCGGCACGGCCAACACACGTTTGCGCGGACCAAGCTTTTCCAATGCCGTCGTAAGCCCTTCCTGGAGCGCGGTGGCATCCAGGCAGTCCGTCTCCGAGCCGCGGCTGAAATAAAGCATCAATAGCCTCTACTTTGGTGGATGAAGCCGACCTGGCAGCCTCTTACTCGTGGCGATACCCCTGGCAGGCGGTTTTCCCACTTGCCCCTGGTGGTTTGCCATTGGGTAAATTTGGAAGCATGGGGCATGGTTCTAACTTCAACGATCGACGCGCGTGTTGCCTTCCCAGATTTTCCAGACCTGCTCTTCGTCCGCGGGCTGGCCGTAGTCGGTCAACATGGTGGTTGCCAGCGCACCGGTCGCCCAACCGAAACGAAGCCAGTTCAAGGGCATCATTTGGCGCAGCACGGCGTAGAGCATCCCGCCCACGTAACCGTCGCCACCTCCAATCCGGTCAAGCACGACAATTTCGCGAGGCTCTTCGACATACCACTGGCCAGCAGCCGATAGAATCGCTCCCCACCGGTGGCAATTCGCGTTGACCACCTGCCGCAACGTGGTGGCAAAAGCCGTGGCGTGCGGAAATGCCTCACTAACCCGTTGGATCATTTTCTTGAAATCTTCGATTTTTTCCACCAGTTTCTTGCCACCTGCCTCCGGCCCCTCGATACCCAGACAGAGCTGAAAATCTTCTTCGTTGCCTACCAGGATATCGGCGGCGGTGGCAATTTCGGTGAAAATCTCGCCCAACTGAGTTTCGCGATTTTTCCAGAACGTGGCGCGGTGGTTCAGGTCGAACGACACCCGTGTGCCATGTTTTTTCGCCGCCCGGGCAAGCTCCAGGCAGAAGGTGCCGGTTTCCGGGGAAAGAGCAGCGATCAAACCGGACAAATGAATAATTTGCACCCCTTCCTGGCCGAAAATGCGTTCCAGGTCGAAATCCTTGACGTTCAACGTGCGCCCCACTTCGCCGGCGCGATCATTAAAGACGCGAGGGCCGCGGCTGCCGCAACCGCTGTCGGCCAGATTGATCTGATGCCGATAACCCCAGGGACCTCCCTGGTCGAGCTCCGGACCTTCGTAGTCCAAGTGGCGGCTGGCCAGGTCGTCTTGAATGAACCGGGCGATGGGACTGCCTTTGACAAAAGTGGTCAGCACCTTGGCCGACAAACCCAGGTAAGAAGAAACGGAGGCCACGTTCGATTCGGCACTGGTCGCCTGCAGCATCAAGGGGCCGCCGGTATGCATCGGTTGGCCCTGGGCAGGGGTGAGCCGGGTGCCCATGCTGGTCGGGACCAGCAGGCTGTATTTGCAATCCTGCCGCAACGGGAGGGTTCCATCGTTGCGTGGGTCCTCGCGCGGGTCGTCGACGCCCGGCTTCGTATGGTCGGCCATTGAATACTCCCTGTGGATAGATCGTTTCCTGTTAGGTGGGGTCATGAAAGACGAGCGGTAAGCTCTAACCAGAAGGGAAATGCCCGGATGGAGGGGCGGCGGGGCTGGCTAAAGCGGCCACACGGCGAGCTGAAAAACTCGCTGTGGAAGTTCCTCTGGTCCTCGCCTCTTACGATAACCAAATCGAACCGTTTGCGGGAGGTCTGAATTCCACCAGATTCTGAAAAATGCCCTGATTTACTGGCCGAGACAGTAGAGGCACTGGTTCGATCGGATGAGCAACCGGTTGCCGGCGATTGCCGGGCTGCCGTTGAAAATGCTCTCGTCGAGTGGACCGTTGTGGGCAAGTAACTCGAACTCGGGCCGCGCGGCCAGGACGTAGGTGCCTTTCTCGCGGCTGACGATGTAAATTTTCCCATCCGCAATCACCGGCGAGGCGTAGATACGGCCGGGACGAGGTTTAATTCGCTTTTTATAGACCACTTCGCCAGTCTTGGCGTCAGCGCAAAATGCCGTTCCCTGCTGTTCGTGGACCCAGTAGAGATAACCCTGGTGATAAATGGGCGACGATACGTTCGAGCCTTTATTGATGAGCCATTTACGACGCGTTTCCGTCACATCGCCACGCCCGCCCGCTGCAACCGCCAAGGCCGAACCTTTCCTGGCCCCGATGGCATAAACGATCCCATCGTGCGCAATCGGACTGGGACAGACATAGTCCTTGAAGCTGTCGCAAGTCCATAGTTCTTCACCGGTAGCCGGATCGAAGGCACGCAAACGGTTCTTGATACTTACGACCAATTCCGCCGAAGCCCCCGGCACCTCGACCAGCACGGGCGTATTCCAGGAGTCGTCGATCCCCTCGGCCCGCCATACCTGCTGGCCGGTTCTTTTGTCCAGTCCCACCAGCGCGCCACTCTCAACGCTCGCATTGAGAATCACCAGATCCCCGGCAAGAACGGGCGACGTGCCACTGCCCCAGTTGTGCGTCTTTGTGCCGACACTCGTCTGCCAAAGTGGTTTACCAGCGAGTGAAACCGCGCCGGCTCCCGAGCTGCCAAAGAAGTAAAAGAGCGACTCGCCGTCGGTAGCCAACGTACTCGAGGCGTAGCCATGCAGTGCCTGGAAGCCCTGATACTCGTGGATCGGTTCCGTGGGCTTGAATGTATGCTGCCAAACCACCTGGCCATTGGCTAGGTCGACACAGAGAAGGTGCCGTTTGAGCGCTGTCTCGTCTCCCGGTTCATCCTCGTTCAGGCCGTAACCACTGTAGCAGGTCAGGTAAGCGCGATCTCCCAGCACAATCGGACTGGAGGCACCATAGCCGGGCATGGGAGTTTTCCATACAATATTATCAGTTGGACTCCACTCGGTCGGCACACCGCGGGCATCGTGGGTGACCCCGCTACCATCGGGTCCACGGAATTGGGGCCAGTCCGCGGCGAGACCATCTTCGGCAAGCCAACTGAGTGCCCAACCGAGTGAAAGCAGAGCAAGCAGCACGAACAGACCACGGTGGAGTGAATGTTGCATGATTTATCCCTCGTGTGAATATACGACCGATATACGGAACGGCCATGAGACCCTGTCCTGTTGTACCCGTTTCCCAACCAACTTGTCCAGGTTCGCCAAAACTGGCTAAGGCTTTGCGAGTCGAATAATTAGCCTTCCTTAGGCCACCTGCTCTGCCGGTGGTACCTGACTTGATAATACCTGATGTCTGGTCCCATGAAAATTCGATGGTCCAATCTGCTACTCCCCGGATTGCTGGCGGTACTCGGAGCCTGGCTGATCGTGGCGTGGCTGGGTACAGGGTCGTTGGGTAATTTACAAATTCGCGTCCCAGGCATGGACCTTCCCGCTGGCGGCAGTGGTTCAAGCCAGGAGGCCCTGCCACCGCCCGTGGCCGGCAAGACGATCCGGGGCGACGGCCAACCGGCGGACCTGGCCGGCAGTTGGCCCTGGTTCCGCGGCCCCAGGCACGATGGCATCTGCCACGACATGTTCCGATTGGCCCGATCGTGGCCCGAGTCAGGACCGGCCCTCCTCTGGACCGTTGAAATGGGAGAGGGCTACGCCAGCCCGGCGATCCACGACGGCTGCGCCTATGTTCTGGACTACGACGAGCAAGCCAAAGCCGACACGATGCGCTGCTTGTCACTTGCCGATGGGCGGGAAGTCTGGCGCAACAGCTACCCGATTCTCGTCACTCGCAATCATGGCATGTCCCGCACGGTACCAGCCATCATCGATGACTGCGTCATTTCGCTCGGCCCACGTTGCCACGTGGCCTGCTGGGATACCAAGACCGGCGACTGCCGCTGGTTGGTCGACCTGGCCGGGCAGTACGGCGCCACGGTACCGCGGTGGTACGCGGGCCAGTGTCCGCTGATCGACCGCCAGCAACTGGTTCTGGCTCCATGCGGCGAGTCGATGCTGATCGCCTTGGATCCCAAGACCGGCAGCCTGCTCTGGAAGAGCCCCAACCCCCGTGGCTGGCGCATGACCCATGCCTCGATCGTGCCGATGGAATTTCAAGGACGCCGCACCTATGTCTACTGCGGCAGTGGCGGCGTGGCCGGTATCGACGCGGAGGATGGAACATTGCTCTGGGACAGCACTGCATGGCCAGAGCAATTTGCCACCAGCCCTTCCCCCGTGCCGCTACCCGATGGCCGCATTTTCCTGTCGAGCGGCTACAACAGCAAAGTGGGCAGCCTCATGCTACAGTTGCGGAAAAAGGTGTCAGGAACCTTTTCTCCCCAAACAGTGCGGAAAAAGGAGAATGAATCCTTTTCTGAGAAAAGGTTCCTGGCACCTTTTTCCGCGGAAGTCGCTTTTCGTCTGACCCCCAAACAGTTCAATTCGGAACAGCAAACGCCCATCTACTTCGACGGACACCTGTTTGCCGTTCGTAAGCGGGGTGGCGGCCAACTGGTCTGCATGGATCTGGCAGGGGACGAGCTCTGGAACAGCGGCTCGGACCGTTTTGGCCACGGTCCCTACATGATCGCGGACGGCTTGATCCTGGCCATGGACAATCGGGGAAAACTCACGATGGCCGAAGCTACTTCCGCCCATTACCGGCGTCTCGGCCAGTGGACCGTTTTTCAGGATGGTCACGACGCCTGGGGCCCCATGGCGTTGGCCGACGGCCGGTTGATTGTCCGGGATATGACCCGAATGGCATGTCTCGATATCGGCGCGAAATCGGATAAATGATCTTGGGACCGGGCGACCATCAACGTGAGGTATCTTCGGAAGGTGCGGACAGGATCTATCTGGTGCACGCGCCCCGACAGTACGACGGCGCGACCCGACTTCCCGTCGTGGTGGTGCTGCACGGCGGCGGCGGTTCCGCCTCGTTTGCACGACGCGTCCATGGCTGGCCCAAATTGTCGGAACACGAAGGTTGTTTGCTTGTCTTTCCCGAAGGGTCGCTCGAGGATCCGTCCCGTCCCGCGGACGTTCGTGGGAACCCGCGACTCTGGAACGATGGCAGCCGTCGCAGTGCCGTTGCCCGGCGCAACGTGGATGACATCGGCTACCTGGCCGCTGTGCTGGATGACCTGCAGGCGAACTTTGCCATCGACCCGAATCGTATCTTTGTGACCGGTTTTTCCAACGGCGCATCGATGGCATTTCGCGTGGGAGTCGAACTGGCCAACCGGGTCGCGGCGATCGCGCCCGTTTCGGGACATCTCTGCCTTGCGGACCCGCAGCCAGCTCGGCCCCTGTCGATGCTCACCATCGCGGGCCTGGCCGATCCGATCAATCCGATCGCTGGGGGCCCCGTTGAGTCTCCCTGGGGCACTCGCCGCTGGAAACCACCCATGGTCGAATCGATCCACGCGTGGGCTCGTTTGATCGGAGCATCTCTACAGCCCACTTGGATGGACGACACGGACGGTGTGAAGCGGGTCCGCTATGGACCGGGAAAATCGGGATGCGACCTCTGGTGGTATACGATCGAAGGCCAGGGGCATGAATGGCCCGGCGCTCGGAGGACTTTGCCACGCAGTATCTCCGGTCCACAAACCGACAAACTTAATGCGACTCAAGTCGTCTGGGATTTTTTCGCCAACACCTCCACGCCAAGCCCAAAGCGGCTTCCAGGTTTTCCCGGCCAAAGATAATGGTTGAAGCAGGTTTTTCTGAAGGCTCGGACAAATCCCAAGAAGGCCAATGGTTCCATTCGAGTACGACAAAACGGCAGAGCCTGATGGGTACTCACCAGCAGAGCTGGTGGTTTACGGACCGAAAATTATTTTTGAGACGTTCCTAAAAACCTGATTTTAGCATAAGATGCAGAGGTTAAGGTTCCCTCCACTAGCCTGACTCAGGTCGACCGACCCTTCCGTTCGCATGACAAATCGATCCATCACCGTTGGCCGCTTGCTGATCGCCGCAACTCTTTTCATTGCGGCAATCGTGGGGACGTATGCCTTGGTTCGCGTGGTCCCACAAACCGGCCGCCGCAATGAATTGCCGCCTGCTTTTTCACTCGATTTGAAAGACAAGTTCAGCGTCGATCCGTCTCTGATTCGATTTACCCAAACTGCCGAGATTGCCGCCGGGCTTGAAGAGGTCCGGGCCCTGGCCGTCGGCCCCGAAAATCGCATCTACGTCGCAGGTGACCGGGCCATTGCCATTTTTCAACCTGACGGCACGCCGCACACCGACATTGCCGTCAAAGGTCAGCCACGCTGCCTGGCTGTGGGTGGCAACGGCTGGAAGGATCCCGGAAGCCTTTATGTGGGAACGGATCAGGGTATTGAAGTATTCAGTCCCAACGGCGAAGCTCTCGACGCCTGGCCCGCCGTCAGTGATAAATCGCGGATCACGTCGATCGCCATCGCCAAGGAAAGCGTCTACGCTGCTGACGCGGGTGAAAAGGTCGTGTTGCGTTACAGCCCCGAAGGCGAGCTGGTCGGCCGGATCGGCCGCCCGGACCCCGAACGAGAAATGCCCGGCTTTATCATCCCGAGCCATTCGTTTGACGTTGCCATAGGCCCGGATGACGAGCTTTACGCGGTGAATCCCGGCGCTCGGCGCGTGCAGAGCTATACGCCCGACGGCGAACTCGACAGTTTCTGGGGCACGTCCAACGCGTCGATCGAAGGCTTTTTTGGCTGCTGCAACCCGGCCCATCTGGCAGTTTTGCCCGATGGGCGGTTCGTGACCTCGGAAAAAGGCATCCCCCGAATCAAAATTTACACGCCCCTGGGGGAATTCGACAGCGTTGTGGCGGGCCCCACGGAACTAGGACTCCATGAGACCGCGGCCGGCGACGCGCGCACAAGCAAGGCCAACCGTATCTATGATATCGCCACCGACCGGCTCGGCCATGTATTGGTCCTCGATCCGGTCGGCCGATGTGTTCGGGTATTCAGCCCCACCGGCAAGCCCGACTCGACGGAAGAGGGCAAGGGACAGGTAAGTAGGAGATAGGGAGAAGGCAGTGACTCGACCTCACCGAGACTTGACGACTCGCCGCGAGTGGTTCGCCCGCTGGGCCCGCGTGTCGATTCTTGCCACGCTCGCCGTTCTCGTCGTGCGTCTGCTCATCCGAGCGCCCGGCGCGATTTGCCGCCGCCCCACCAATCGATGCAACGATTGCGGCCTGCTCGCCCAATGTGGAACCACACGGGCCATTTTGGCAAGTAAACGCGAGTCACGAGTCTGACCCCGCAAAGCCTGACCCTGCAAAGCCAATCGCGAAGTCCACTAAGAACCTGTCCCAGAACTCCTTGCAGGCATAGTTGGCTAGGACGAATGGCAAGGTTCTGGGACAGGTTCTAAAGGTTCGATTGCCCAGCTCCCTCGGTAAGTGTAGAATAATGCCATGCCTCCCGCTGAGCCCATGCCGCTGTTGTCTGTCGAAGATTACTTAGCCGCCGAGACCGATGGCGAGGTCCGACACGAGTACCTGGGCGGGTATCTCTATGCGATGGCTGGGGCGAAAACGGTCCACAATCGCATTGCGGCAAATTTTCTCGGCGCGCTGCATTTTCAACTCCGGGGCCAGCCATGCGAACCATTCAATTCGGACATGAAGCTTCGCATTCAGATGACCAGCCATACGCGGTTTTATTATCCTGACGGGATGGTGGTCTGTACTCCGAATCCGCCTGACGATCCTTACCAAGACCAACCGGTGGTGATTGCCGAAGTGATCTCGGAGTCGACTCGCCGTACCGACGAAGGCGAGAAACGCGAGGCCTATTTGTCCATTCCGTCACTGCGTGTTTATTTGCTGATCGAAACCGATCAGCCGCGCGTCGTCGCCTATCGTCGCGATACCGATACTGCTGGCAGCACGGGCGGTTTTAGTTCGGAGCTTTACGCTGGTCTTGAAGAGGCCGTGCCCTTGGACGAGGTTTCCGCCAGGCTGGCATTGATCGATTTGTACGAGCGGGTAAAGTTTCCACCCGTTGGTTGATGAATGAAAAACCACCCACCATGTCCGACACCCAGCCTGCCAACAACCGCCGCGATTTTCTCAGCGATGGCCTGCGCGTTGCCGGCGTATTGACCGTAGGGTCGCTGGCCGGCTACCTGGCCGGTCGACGGGGTCAGCCAGGGGCGCTGCGGTGGCAGATCGATCCCGACAAATGCATGGGCTGTGGCAACTGCGCCACCCATTGCGTACTCGATTTGTCCGCTGTGAAAGCCGTGCAATGTTTTGAAATGTGCGGCTATTGCGATATCTGTACGGGATTCTATGACGTTGGCTACACGCAACTCGACACGGCCGCGGAGAACCAACTCTGTCCGACCGGCGCGATTGTGCGAAAACTGGTCGAAGAGAAGGCGGGGCAACGATTCTACGAATATACGATCGACAATCCCCAATGCATAGGCTGTGCCAAGTGCGTCAAAGGCTGCGCGTTGATGAACGGCTCGCTTTACCTGCAGGTCTTGCACGATCGGTGCCTGAACTGCAACGAATGCTCGATCGCCGTTGCCTGCCCGACCGAAGCTTTTGTGCGGGTACCGGCCGACAGACCTTACCGGATGAAGAAGCAGGCATTGCCGTTGATCCAGCAGAAGGCAAAAGACCCATCGAATCGGGCGGCACGTGACCTGGCCGATCGGGTGCAATCTTCATGACACGCCTGCTGCGATATGGGTTGCCCTGGATTTTTCTTCTCCTGCTGGCGGGTCAGGGAGCGGCCGAGCTCATTCCAACTCCCGAGTTTTCCGACCATCCGATCCCCACGGCCGGGGTCCCCGACTCGCGCGCCAACCTGTGGCAAGCGGTGGACGTGGCCGCGCTGCTCGTGGCATTGTCGCTGGCATCCTATTTTGCTTTGGTCACTCGGTCACGACGCAACTTGCTGTTGCTGACCATTGTGTCTCTCTTCTGGTTCGGCTTTTGGCGCGGCGGCTGCGTCTGCTCGATCGGGGCGACCCAAAACGTCGCCCTGGCCCTGTTCGACACCACCTACGCCGTGCCGGTCACCGTGGTGATTTTCTTCACGCTGCCTCTGGTCTTTACCCTGTTTTTCGGCCGCACATTCTGCGCCGCCGTCTGCCCACTCGGCGCGATCCAGGAACTGGTCTCCCTGGGCGGCATGACCGTCCCGCGCTGGCTGGACCATGCGCTGGGACTGATTCGTTACATCTACCTTGGCGCGGCGGTACTCTTCGCGGCGACCGGAACGGCATTCATTATTTGTCGCTACGACCCGTTCGTGGCTTTTTTTCGCCTCTCGGGCAGCACGGGCATGCTGATTTTCGGCGGTTCCTTGCTGCTGGTGGGCCTGCTGATTGGCCGGCCCTACTGCCGTTACCTCTGTCCCTACGGGGCGATCCTCGGCTTGCTGTCGAGTGTTTCGAAATGGCATGTCCGCATCACCCCGATTGAGTGCATCCAGTGCCGGCTCTGCGAGGATGTCTGCCCCTACGGCGCCATCGTCCCTCCCACCGTCGACCAGGACGCCAACGTGAAAACTCACGGCAAACGGCGGCTGTTGCTCATGCTCATACTCGCGCCGGTACTCATCGGCGCATTTGCCTGGTTGGGCACCCTCCTGGCTGTTCCCATCTCATGGATGCATCCGGAGGTGCAATTGGCCGAGCAAGTCCGCCAGGAGGAGATGGGAACCGCCCAGCCAACCACCGATGCCAGTGACGCGTTCCGCAATTCGGGGCGCCCGGTAGACGAGCTTTATGCATCGGCGCTTGCCCACAGAGCCCGCTTTGGCTGGCTGGGGGGTTGGCTCGGCGCGTGGGTGGGACTGGTGATCGGTGTCAAATTGATCCATCTTTCCATTCGGCGACGACGCGATGACTACCGCACCGAACGCTCGGGCTGCGTCTCGTGCGGCCGCTGTTTCTGGTATTGCCCTAACGAGCAACTTCGACTTGGGTTGATCGAGGATATTTCCGAAATGGTCCCCGCGGGGAGCCCAGGGGGAGCCGATTCGTAACGAATTGTTATTGAAACTGACTAGAATTTGGACGTACGGACTTTCGATCCCGATCCCGACACCTGACACCTGACACCTGACACCTTCTTTCCTGAACCCTGAACCCTGAACACTCTGTTTGAATGTGGAAGTTACCAACCGGCCGCGACTGAACCACGAAACCATGCCTCTCCGTACCGACCATTATCCGACCGTTTTGCTGACCGCGATCGTCGCCGGTCTGTTTTCGATCGTGGTGGCTGCGTTGCTGGTGGTCGACTACACCCGGCGGTCGAATGACCTGGCGTTGGAGCTGCCCGAGTATCAGACGCTGAAGCAGCAGTTGTCGCAAGAGCCGGATAATACATCCTTGCGCGAACAGATTCGCAAGATCGATTTTCAACTGCGCGAGGAGTACTTCCGCCAGCGCCGTTTTACTTCGCATGGGGCGTACCTGCTTGCAGGTGGAGTTGTATTCTGGCTGATCACCCTCCGACTGGCCTTCACATTGCGACGCAAGCTGCCCAAACCGACTGGTCAGCCATCTCGCGAGGACCCCGATGCGCGGGTTGCCGACTATGGCATCCCGGCCGTGGCAATGCTTGTCCTGCTGCTGGCCGGTACCACCTTCGCCCTCCGCACTCTCTCTCCCGACGCGCTCCCCGACCAACGCGAGGAACTGGCTACCTTGTCGAAGTTGGGCTTGTCGAAGTTGGGCTTGTCGAAGTTGGGCTTGTCGAAGTTGGGCAAAACGCAGAATGAATCCACACCCTCCCCGAAGGGGCCGGCCGACACGAAGTTGCCGACCCCAGCAGAGATCGCGAGAAACTGGCCTCGTTTCCGCGGCCCCCGGGGCAACGGTGTTTCCGCCTACACGAATAGTCCCACAACGTGGGACGCCTCGACGGGTGCGGGCATCCTTTGGCAAACGCCCGTGCCGTTGCCGGGAAACAGCTCGCCAACCGTTTGGGGAGACGCCGTTTTTGTGACCGGTGCCAGCGACCAACGTCACGAGGTTTACTGCTTCGATGCGAAATCCGGAGCTATTCGTTGGCAAAAGGAAATCCGCCGTACCCCGCAAGGAGCCAAAACACCCGAAGTGAGCGAAGAGACTGGTTACGCCGCATCGACCTGCGCGACCGATGGCCTGCGCGTCTATACCATGTTCGCCAATGGAGATGTGGCCGCGCTCGACTTCAACGGCCAACTCGTCTGGACCGTTGGTCTCGGCACACCGAAAAACATCTACGGCCACGCCGCATCCCTGGCCCTGGCACGCGACTTATTAATCGTGCAGTTCGACCAGGGCTCCGCCAAGGAAGGCAAATCGCAACTACTCGCATTGCGGACCGCGACGGGCCAGATCGCCTGGCGGGCGGCTCGGGATGTACCCAACTCCTGGTCGTCGCCGATTGTTGTCGAAGGCGAGGGCCAGGCACGAATCATCACCGCCGCCAGCCCGTGGGTCATCGCTTATCGGGCGACCGATGGGGCCGAACTGTGGCGTTCAAAGTCCCTGCGCGCAGATGTCGGCCCATCGCCCGTCCATGCCGATGGGGTCGTCTACGTGGTCAGCGAGTTTCCTTGCCTGTCGGCCATACGCGACGACGGAAAGGGAGACATCACCAAGACGCACGTGGCATGGACCGCGGACGCTGGTCTGGCCGATACCTGCGGGCCTCTGGTCACCGACCAGTTTGTACTCTTGCTGGCTTCGTTTGGCACGCTCACCTGCTATGATAAAAAGGCTGGGGGTGAACCGTTGTGGGAGATCGATTTTGACGATAGTTTCAGCTCGTCCCCCGGACTGGTGGGAAATCGGGTCTATCTCTTTGGCGAAGAAGGCAAGTCCTGGGTAGTGGAGATCGATCGGGACGGTGGTAAAATAATATCGGAATCCAATCTTGGCCAGCCCTGCGTTACCAGCCCGGCCTTTCAGGATGGGCGGATTTATATTCGCGGAAAAGAAACCCTGTTTTGCCTGGGAACGAAAGAGGAGAACTAAATGCGGAATTCGGACTGCGGATTGCGGAATTCAGAAGGGGGAAAATGATTTTAACCTGTCAGCCGACTTCTTTTTTCCTGAACCCTGAACCCTTTTTTCCCCGACACCTGACACCCGACACCTGACACCTTTTTTACTGCCCCCTGCCTACTGCCCCCTGCCCACTCTTTTACTCCATGTCCGACCTCGACCTTACTTTTGTCGATCAAACCGTCGCCCGGGTGGGGGATGCGCCGGATGGGGTGATTCCGATTCTGCAGTCGCTCCAGTCCCATTATCGCTACCTGCCGCAAGAAGCGCTCCAGCGCGTTTGCGAGCTGACCGACATCACGCCGGCAACGATTACCGGCGTGTCGACCTTCTACACGCACTTCCGCCACCGGCCGGTCGGAAAACATGTGATCCGTGTCTGCACTGGTACGGCCTGCCACGTGAAGGGGGCCGACCTGATCCGTGATTCCCTGGCCCATCAACTTCGGCTTGCACCTGGCGAAGAGACCGATGCGACGGGCAAGTTCACCCTGCAGGAAGTTGCCTGCGTCGGTTGCTGTACGCTCGCCCCGCTGTTTCAAGTGGACGAGTCGACTTACGGTCGCTTGACGCCGCAAACCGTCCCGAACGCCCTCGACGATTTCCAGCGTCAATCGAACGGCAAGACGCGGCGAAAACGCCGTCCGGTTCCCGTGCCGAGCAGCCCAGCGGCGGAGATTCGAGTTGGGCTTGGCTCCTGTTGCGTTGCCCAGGGCAGCAATCATGTCCACGACGCCATCGAAAACGTACTGGCCGAATCGGGCGCGCTCGCGACGGTCAAACAGGTAGGCTGCGTCGGCATGTGCCATCAGACGCCACTGGTCGAACTGGTCACACCGGCTGGCGACACGTCGCTCTACTGCAACGTCCAATCGGACGATGTCCCGGGAATTATTCTGAGCAATTTCAAGCCACGAGGTTTCACCCGGCGCGTTCGGTATGCCGCTTCCCGGCTCCTCGACAAACTCTACTCGGATGAGCAAAACGGCTCGGCCTTGCAGCCGGCCAGTGATGCGCGAGAATCGCCCGTCTGTTCGTTTCTCGGTCCGCAGAAACATCTGGCCACCGAATACTGTGGTCAGATCGATCCGCTCGACCTGGACGAATACATGCGGCACGATGGTTTCGTCGCTCTCCGGCGTTGTCTGGCGGAATTGAGTCCGGATCAGATCGTAGCTCAAATACGTACCAGCGGCTTGCGCGGACGGGGTGGGGCAGGGTTCCCCACCCATATCAAATGGGCGACCGTGCGCAACACGACGGAAACAACCCGGTACGTCATCTGCAATGGCGACGAAGGAGATCCGGGTGCGTTCATGGACCGGATGATCCTGGAATCGTACCCCTACCGGGTCATTGAGGGGATGGCGATCGCGGCGAAAGCGGTTGGGGCAAGGGAAGGAATTTTCTACATCCGCAACGAGTATCCACTCGCCGTACGACGGATTCGGGCAGCGATTCGCCGCTGCGAAGAGAAAAACCTCCTGGGCGATTCCCATCAGGGAAGCGACTTCGGCCTCCGGCTCTCAGTTCAGGAAGGTGCCGGAGCATTTATCTGTGGTGAGGAAACGGCTCTGATCCACTCGATCGAAGGCCACCGAGGCACGCCTCGCTTGCGGCCGCCGTACCCGGCCGAGAGTGGCCTGCGGCAGAAACCGACCCTGATCAATAATGTCGAGACGCTCGCCCTGGTCCCATGGATTTTCCGCCATGGCGCCGAAGCGTTTGCCGCCCTCGGAACCGAAAAGAGCAAAGGGACCAAGGTCTTCGCCCTGGCCGGCAAGATCGCCCGAGGAGGCCTGATCGAAGTGCCCATGGGGGTTACGCTGCGCGAAATCGTCGAGCAGATTGGCGGCGTCATCGCAGCGGGACGCCAGTTCAAAGCAGTCCAGGTGGGAGGCCCGTCGGGTGGCTGCATCCCCGCCGCGCTGGCCGATACGCCCGTCGATTACGAGGCGTTACGGGAAGTGGGAGCCATCATGGGCAGCGGTGGGCTGGTCGTGCTGGACGACACCGATTGCATGGTCGACATCGCCCGTTACTTCCTCCGTTTCACCCAAGACCAGTCGTGTGGAAAATGTACCTTCTGCCGCATTGGCACGAAGCGGATGCTTGAAATCATGAATCGCATCTGCACGGGCCATGGTCGCCGGGGCGACCTGCAGACGCTGGAGCTGCTGGCCGGGCAGGTCGCGGACGGCAGTATCTGCGGACTCGGCAAGACCGCGCCGAACCCGGTCCTCTCGACCCTCCGCTATTTTCGCGAAGAATACGAGGCGCATCTGAAAGGCCATTGTCCGGCCGGAAAGTGCAAAGAGTTGATCGCCTACCGGGTTGCGGGCGATTGCGTGGGTTGCACGCTTTGCAGCCAGTATTGCCCTGTCGATGCGATCCCGATGACACCCTACCGGCGGCACTGGATCGACATGGAAAAATGCACTCGCTGCGATACGTGCCGGGAAGTCTGTCCGACCGGAGCAATCGAGGTGGGAACGAACTAAATGCGGAATTCGGATTGCGGATTGCGGAATGGAATGCATGCGACACCGTCACCTCAACACCCGACACCCTTTTTCCTGCCCACTGCCCACTGCCCACTGCCCACTAATATCTCATGCCTACCTTAACGATCGATAAACGCCAGATCGAAGTTCCGCCGGGGACGACCTTGCTGGAAGCGGCAACCCGGCTTGGCATCGAC
>JAJRWS010000389.1 GCA_024276705.1 Planctomycetota bacterium
AATCTCCTAATGGGACAAGAATGGGTCAATTTGAAGAAACGTGGCAATACGATATCACCCAAATATTGGTCATAGACTCGCTGGACGTCAAGCGTGGAATTCAAGTAGTATCAAGAATAGTCGATGAAGCCGAACCGGTGGGCGTTCTAGCTGCTAAAAAAGCCGGTTCCCGGGCGGCTTATCGCCCTGTCCAGCGTAGGGCTAAGTAACCATTCGGAAGTACTGAATTCGGAATTTGGTAGCTCGGCGGGTGGAGCCGACCCGTTTTTATCGATACTCTACGCTCCTTGCTTTCCGCTCTCTGCTCTCCGCTCTCCGCCATTCGCTCTCTGCCGGACCGTTTTAGCCTGAATCTCCGCTTGCAGTTTGGCAAGCGCTGCGGGAATCGGCATGGCTCCAAGGTCGCCTTCGATCCGGTCTCGAACGGTCACCGTGCCAGCTGCGGCATCTTTCTCTCCCACCACCAGCATGTAGGGGATCAGCTCCAATTGTGCTTCGCGAATCTTTGCGCCCAGTTTTTGGCCGCGAAAATCGCCCGTAATACGCAAACCGGCCTCGTGCAGTTGCTGCTGAACCTGGTGGCCGTAGGTTTCGGATTTTTCACTCACCGTCAGCACCCGCACCTGTTCCGGTGCGAGCCATAAAGGAAAAGCTCCGGAAAAATGTTCGATGAGCACGCCGATGAATCGTTCCATCGAGCCAAACGGTGCCCGGTGGATCATCACGGGTCGATGCGAGCTATTGTCGGAACCTATGTACTCCAACTGGAATCGTTCCGGGAGCTGGTAATCGACCTGGACCGTGCCAAGTTGCCATTGACGATCGATGCAGTCACGAACCACAAAATCGATCTTGGGTCCGTAAAACGCCGCTTCCCCTTGCTCGGCCGTATATTCCATCCCGAGCTGTTGGGCAGCTTCCAGGCAAGCCTTTTCGGCCCGTTCCCACTGATCCGCGTGCCCCACATATTTATCACTGTCAGGATCCCGCAGGCCGACTCGAACCCGATAATTCTCCATTCCCAGCGTGTGAAGCACGATTTTTACCAGTTCCAGGCAGCCGGTAATCTCGCTGGGCAACTGCTCTTCAGTCACAAACAAATGGGCATCATCCTGGGTAAAGCCGCGCACACGCGTCATCCCACCCAGTTCCCCTGACTGTTCCCAGCGATAAACCGTACCAAATTCAGCCAGACGAATTGGCAGGTCGCGATAACTGTGCGGCTCGCTCGCATAAATGCGTATGTGGTGGGGGCAATTCATCGGCTTCAGCAGATAGCCATCCACCTGACCCGTGCGAATCTGATTGGCCAGCTCGGCGCAACTGCAATGCTCGTCGGCCAGACGTTGCATCTGCTCGCGGTCGATAAGTGGTGGGAATTGCTTTTCTTGATAGTAGGGGAAGTGGCCGCTGGTGCGATAAAGCTCCAGGCGACCGATGTGGGGCGTAAAGACCTGGCTGTACCCCTGCCGCTGCAGATGCTCCAAAATGAAATTTTGCAGTTGCTGGCGGATGATTGCGCCGCGCGGTTTCCAGAGCACCAATCCCGGGCCGACCTGGTCATCGATTTCGAACAGACGCAGCCGCTTCCCCAAGACCCGATGGTCCCGTTTCTTGGCTTCCTGCAATCGCTGCAGATATTGACGGAGTTCTTTTTTGTCAAAAAAAACGGTCCCGTACAATCGTTGCAATTGCTGTTGGGATGCATCCCCTTTCCAGTAGGCGCCTGCCACGCTCAACAATTTGAATGCCTTGCCCAGAGTGCCGGTGTGGGGCACGTGTTTGCCACGGCATAGATCAAGAAATTCGCCCTGCCGGTAGAAGGATAAATGCGCCTGATCCGCGAGTCCCGTTTCAATATGCTCCACTTTCAAGGGTTGACTTAGTTCCTGGCAGAGCTCGAGTGCTTCGGCCCGTGTTAATTCGAGTCGTTCGAACGGTGCGTTCTCCTTGACGATCGCCCGCATTTCAGCTTCGATCGCGGGGAAATCCTCTTCCGAAAGAGGCCGTTCGAGCAGGAAGTCGTAGTAGAACCCGTTTTCCGTGGTTGGGCCAAAAGCCAGGACGACACCGGGGGTTTCCGCGTCCTTTCCGGGCTGGGTGTCGGCGCCTTGGTTCGGGCTCTTTTTTGGCGCCGAGGATCCGCCGAACAGCCTCATGACCGCCTGGGCCATCACGTGGGCACAACTGTGTCGCAGCACTTCGAGCGATTCAGCATCGTGCCGCGTGAGGAGGCGTAGCGATATCGATTGCGACGCATTATCGATGTCGGTTTCGACACCTTCTTTTTTCTGGCCGTTCGGAGCGGCAATGGTCAGTGGCACGCACAAATCCTGTAACTGGCCATCCACCTCCGCAACGACAGCGGCCCGGGCAAGCCCAGGTCCAATGTCTTCGGCCACCTCGAACGCGGAAACTATTTGTGAATATTCACGCCGGCTACCATCCGGCAAATGAACCGTAAGCATCTTATTTTTCCGTCCTTTTCCAATGGTTTTGACTATTCTCAGCGATCGACCTTCGGGCCGATTTCCAATGGCCCTCTGGTCCCTGCCTGGCCAGAGGGCATAGCATGCGGAGATGCCATGAGTATAGGCCTCACCTGTTGGCGAGCCAACCGCAGGCCGTGGTAGGCTGCGG
>JAJRWS010000390.1 GCA_024276705.1 Planctomycetota bacterium
ACGAGTACCGCCGCAAGCGGCTGAGTACGAGTACGAAGCTGCATTATCAGAACGCCACGATTTACCGAAGTTTTTTTCTTGAACGTTCCCTACAGAAAACCGGATAGTTATTTATCGGCCAACCCTTAGTGGCGATGCTGGCGGCGGAATTGTCCAGGTGTCATCGAGGTTTGGGTTTTAAATACGACTCCCAGGTACTCGGTATGCTGATAGCCGACCATCTTGGCAATGGTGGCGATTGGGATATCGGATTCCATCAACAGTTGCCTGGCACGCTTGATACGCTGTTGCACGATTTCGTCATGGATGGATCGGCCCAGGGTCTGCTTGAAACGCCGCTGCAGCACACTCCGTGATACGGGGACCTGCTCAACGACATCCTCGACCGAGATACCCTCACAGGCGAAATCGCGTATGAATCGCACGGCTCGCACCACGTTCTTGTCTTCGATGGCGATAACATCGGTCGACTGTCGTGGAAAAATCCCCGCGGGAGGAAGGTAGATGGGGGCCTGGGGAGCCTGGCCGCCGAAAAGTATGCTTTCCAAAAGTTCCGCAGCCTGGTAGCCAACCTGGCGATGGTCCGGTTGGACGCTGGTCAAGGGTGGGCTGGCCACTTCGCAGAGTGGTTCGTCGTTATCAACTCCCATCACAGCCACTTCGTCGGGGACCATCACACCAGTCCGTCCACAGGCTTCCAGAACTCGTTGACCTCTCGGGTCGTTGCAGGCCAGGATGGCAACCGGTTTTGGGAGTGACCGAATCCATTCGACCAGCATACCCTGCTCTCGTTCCCAGGCAACTTGCGCACTCTGCGATCGTAATTGATAACGATGACAAGTATGTCCAGCCTCCGAGATGAGTCGATTAAAATGATCGCCTCGCTGAGCCGACCAATTGGCACCCTCAACACCACAGTAGCCAAAATGCGTGAAGCCGCTCCCGAGCAGATGTTCGGCCGCCAATTGAGCGATGGCATGGTCATCCACATGTACGAGTGGCAATCCCGTCTCAGGCACCAGGCCGAGTGTATCGACGACAGGCAACTTCGTGGCACGCACGGCATCGGCAATCTGGCGGTTCTGTACCCGGGCGATGATGCCGTCTCCCTTCCAGTTGGCCAGCCACTCGGGCGCTACATCTTCCAGGTCCCGCGGTTCGTGGTAGATGGACCAGGGGCGGTGTTCCCGTACATAACAGGCAATGCCGCGCAAAATTTCCCGCCCCGAGGCTAGCGAAGTCTCCACAATCAGGGCTACATGCGGGCGAGTGAGACGCCGGTTGCTCTTCGATTGCTTGGGATAAGGCGGTAGAGTCATACTGGCCCATGCCATGGTAAAGAGGGAGTATCAGCACACCCTACCCTAAACAAGCATTTATTTCACTACAAGTAAATGGTTACAGATTCGCATGGTGGGAGACGGTGCTTTAGCTGGTTTTCCAGGCAGGGTGGATGAGGTAGCATAAATTGGCCATGGCATAGCACGATTGTGCCACGGTAGGTGCCAATTTGTCCGTGATTTGAGCCGAATAACTGGTCAAGAGACCGACTCCCCATTAGTCTTAAGGACGGCTGAAAATTAACTTCACGGTTTCGCCCGTGGTTGCTGACTTGCCCTCCGTTCGATAGAACCGTACCGACTTACAAAGGACTCGTTGCCATGAAACTTCTAGCCGGTTTATTGACAGGGCTTTGGCTGCTGTCGAACTTGACGTCCGCGAGGGCTATTCAGGGAAGTTTGCATCCAGACTACCCGCGAACAGAATATAAGGTGAACCCGCTGGGAATCGAGGTACGCCAGCCCCGGTTGAGTTGGGTAGTTACCTCCGAGAAGCGGGCCCAGCGCCAGAGTGCGTACCAGATTCTGGTGGCCAGCAGCGGCGCGCAGCTCGAAGCGGATCAGGGCGATCTGTGGGATTCGGGCAAGGTCATGAGTGAGGATACGACCGCTATTGTTTACGCGGGTCGGGCTTTGGCCTCACGCACTGAGTGTACCTGGAAGGTTCGAGTGTGGGATGGGCGTGATCAGATCTCCGACTGGAGTTCGCCTGGCCATTGGTCGATGGGACTGCTCGAAAAGAGTGACTGGAAAGCTGAGTGGATTGGTTACGATCAGCCGGTGGACGAGAACGACGAGGATGGGTCAGCCACTGGCCTGGCGGGCGCGGACTGGATCTGGCTTGCCCCCCAAAACACGCCTGCCCAAGATACGCCAGGCATCGATTCGCCTCCGGGGCCGTGTTACTTTCGCCGCCATTTTGAGCTTCCCCGAGATCGGACACCCGTGTCCGCCGAGCTGATCATCGCGGCCGACAACCGCTTTTCGGTGCTGGTCAACGGCAAGCAGGCCGGCGCGGGGGCAAACTTTACTCGTGCCGAACGACTGGACATTTCCGACCGGCTTCGGCCAGGGTCGAATTGGCTTGTGGTGGAAGCGAACAATGCCGGGGAGACGGCCAATCCGGCCGGTCTGATCGCGGCTTTGCAGATTCAATTCGATCATGGCGAGCCGATGCGAATCGTGACCGATTCCGGCTGGACGACCGCGCGTGAAGCTCCGGCCGATTGGCAAGTTCCACGCGAGGGTGACGATTGGTCGGCAGCACGCCAGGTTGTATCGTATGGCGGTGCGCCTTGGGGAGTCTTAAAAGTGGCCCAGCTTTTTTTGCCCCCGGCCCGATATTTGCGGCACGAGTTCCAGGCGGAAAAACCGATCCGTCGGGCGACTCTTTACAGTTCCGCCCTGGGTATCTACCAGATGCATCTCAATGGGAAGCGTGTAGGCACCGAGTATTTCGCGCCTGGCTGGACCGATTACGACAAGCGTGTTTATTATCAAACCCATGACGTCACCGACCTGGTCCAACAGGGCGCGAATGCGCTGGGGGCAATATTGGCCGATGGCTGGTATTCCGGCTACCTGGGATTTGGCGGAGAGCGAGACCATTACGGCAACCACACTCGGCTCCTGGCCCAGTTGGAGATCGAATATACAGACGGGACTCGGTCGGTCGTCGCCAGTAACTCCGACTGGCAAGGGGCCACCGGACCACTGGTTGAGGCCGATTTTCTGATGGGCGAGCATTACGATGCGCGGTGGGAGATGCCCGATTGGAACCAGAGTGGTCTCGATGTGGCGACCTGGCATTCGCCCTGGCATGAGGTCGACGTGACAACCAATTTGCCGGTGCGACTAGAAGCCTCACCTGGGGTGCCAATCCGCGAGATGAAGCCGGTACGGCCGGTGGCCATAACCCAACCAGTCCCGGGTCGGCAGGTAGTTGACTTGGGCCAGAATTTTGCGGGCGTTGTCCGCTTGAAAGTCCGTGGTGAGCAGGGGCAGCGAATCCAGCTTCGCCATGCCGAACGTCTGAACCCGGACGGCACGATCTATACCCTGAATCTCCGTTCCGCCAAGGCTACCGATACTTACACTTGCCGGGGCGATGAACAAGACCGCCTGTGGCAACCGCGCTTCACTTTTCATGGGTTTCAGTATGTTGAGATCACCGGTTATCCGGGGCCTTTGACGGTGGACGACCTGGTTGGCATCCCGTTGAGCAGCGCAACCCCCGTGGTGGGGCAGTTCGAGTGCTCCAACGCGATGGTCAACAAGCTCTTCCACAATATTTACTGGACGCAGCGGATGAACCATATCGACATACCGACCGATTGTCCCCAGCGGGACGAACGGCTGGGATGGACCGGAGATGCCCAGGTCTATGTACGCACGGCATCGTTGCTGACCGACATCCAGGCCTTCTATACCAAGTGGCTTATCGACCTGGACGATGCCCAGCGGGCCGATGGCCAATACCCGATGGTTGCACCGCTCAAATCCAAAGGTGTTTCGGCCGACGGGGGGCCGGCTTGGGCTGATGCGGGGGTGATTTGTCCCTGGAATATTTACGAAGTGTATGGCGATCGGCGGCTGCTTGAGCAGCATTATGCAAACATGGCCCGGTTTATCGAATTCTGTAAAAACCGGAGCACACCCGAGTTGCTGCCCCCAGCCCAGTTCCACTGTTTTGGCGACTGGCTAAGCATCCAGGATGATACTCCCAAGGACGTGATTTACGTGGCTTATTTTGCCCACAGTACGCGGCTCATGCAGCGGGCAGCCGAAGTTCTGGGCAAGCAGGGGGATGTGGAGAAGTATGGAGAGTTGTTCAACCAGATTCAAGCGGCTTTCCAAAAGGCTTACATCGACAGCGACGGTCGAATTAAAGGGGACACGCAAACCGATTATGTGTTGGCGTTGGCCTTTGATCTGGTAGACGGCAAGCAGTACGAAGCGGCCGCGAATCGATTGATCGAGTTGATTCAAGGCCGTGACTGGCACTTGTCGACCGGTTTCATCGGCACCAAGGATTTGATGCTTGTGCTCAATAAAATAGGTCGAACCGATGTAGCCTACCGGCTCCTGTTGAATGAAACGTTCCCTTCCTGGGGATTTTCCATTGCCAATGGGGCCACTTCCATCTGGGAACGGTGGAATGGCTGGACTCCTGAAAAGGGATTTTTCGATCCAGGGATGAACTCGTTTGCCCATTACTCCTTTGGCGCGGTTGCCGGTTGGATGTTTGAAACAATCGGTGGAATCCGTGCCCGGGAGGCCAGTTTCAAACGCATTCTATTGCGTCCCCGGCCAGGTGGAGATTTGACCTGGGCGAAAGTGAGCTACCGATCGATTCGGGGACCGATTTCGACGCAATGGAAAATCGAAGGGGGAGAGTTTATACTCCACCTCACGATACCGGCCAATACGACGGCCGAGCTACACATGCCGACGGCCGATCCAGCCCAGGTGAACGAAGGTGGCCAGCCCATCGCCGACGTAGTCGGAGTGCGTTTCTTGCGAAAATCGGCGGGCGACTGCATTTTTGAAATTGGGTCCGGAGAATATTGCTTCACTGCTCCATGGCCATGAATGTATCAATATCAGTAATTCCTGTCCGTAAACCACCAGCTCTGCTGGTGAGTACCCATCAGGCTCCGCCGTTCCGTCGTACTCGTACTCGTACTCGAATAGAACCATTGGATGCAAACGAAATAGGAGACCATGGATGTCGATGAT
>JAJRWS010000391.1 GCA_024276705.1 Planctomycetota bacterium
AATCTGCTTGCCCTGAAGTCCTCCTTGCTTAAGTCCGCTTTGTTGAAATCCCCAGCAGAGGCTGAATCTTCCATCGCGGGAAAGGCTACCGGGATGCTCTCACCCGCGTGGGCAACCAGCCCCTCCTGAATGGATCGAAAAAGCACCCAAGTTTGGGAAGTCAAAGCCTCGGGAAGACTGATCACGTTCGGAACGATTCGAGCCTGGGCCAACTCCAACGAATTGCCTGGGGATGAGTAGCTCGCTTCGAGCCGAAAAGGCCCATCCTGCGCCAACGGCAACTCCAGACGGATGCGATCCCCGGCAACCGCGGTTTGGGACGGTATAGGCTTGGTGGCTACATGCCTGGTCTCGGCACTGCCATCGACGCGCAATTCCCATGCCAAGGTACGCGGCGCCGTTTGAGAAAACTGCAAGTCCACGTCCGACACAGCACCCGAAACCGGTTCGCATTCAATCCAATAATCATGCACCGTTCCTGCCGCCAGTACGGACAATTCCACATGCACGTCTCCCGTGTAAAGTGCCCGTTGGGGCTGCAAATCAACGATGGTACTTGCTGCCAGTTGGCTCAGGTCCAGCAGTACACCTTGCCACCCTTCGGGCAACAACTGCTGGTCACTCGCAGCCAACGTATCCGCAGCGATTTGCGCGTTTTGTGCCTCCTTGCAACCTACCAAGTGTCCTGCCAGATGAGATTGAAGCAGCAGCAACTCCCGCTGTGCGGTAACGTTTCGGAACCTGACCATGCGTAAGCTCTCCACGGTGGCAACCTCTTTTTTTTCCATGGCAAAGTCGGTCATGGCGCGGCCGTCCAACTCGATTCGCACCGATTCTCCAGGCATTAAGGCCGAGGCAAACTGAATACGCACCACCTGTTGCTCTCCGTCACCATACACATCCCATCGGGCCAAAGCGTCCACCGGTTTCGTTTCCGCGGACAATAGCTTCCAGTGAGGTGCGATTTCCGCATCCACGAAATATTGGGGCTGGCCCACATTGCGAATCCATGCCACGGTGTGCCCCGTGACCGTGCTTTCTCGTTGACTGGTCGTGGTCGCCGCGCGGAGCTGCAGTCGGATCGGCTGCTTGCCAACGACGACTTGCAGTATGGCCTGCTCCGAGGACTCCAGAAAATCGTATTGGAGGGCAGGCTCCATAACCTCCGAATCCCAAGACTCATCCGACATAGGCTGAGCCTGCCGAACCTGCTGGATGGTGCAATCGATGGGAACCAGGGACTGCAACTGCAAACGTGGATGGATCCGCAGCCGGGTCGAGCCTTGCATCCAATAGACATTCAACGGTCGAATCGTGGGCAATTTCCAGGCCTGCTCCGATACGATCGGCAGCATGGCATCGATTTGGACAACCCGGGCGCCAGCTTGCATGGGCACTTGCAAGCGGCCAGAATCCCCAGCGGCCACCCCCTCCCAATCCTGGGATCGACCGTCCACGGCCACGCGCACAACTCCAGATGATTCCGCCAAGCGCAATTGCAGAGATCCCGCCGCGGCCATTGGCTCTTCAAACCGAATGGTTGTTATCAGCTCGAGCCCCGAAGGGGCCAACCGATACTCAGTCGCTTGCCGCACTCGTGGCAAGCCTGATTGCAAGGCGAGCAGACCGATTTGCCACCCAGAATCGTGCTGCTCGCTCTGGAGGCGAATCTTAAGAAGATGCTCGGTTGCAACTCCTAATTCCAAGTGCCAGACGCGAAGATCGGTCCCTTGAAGCTCCGAGCCGCTTACGACGCCAGGCGTCACTTCCACCGCGGCATCCACCGGCAATACCAGTTCCATGGTTTTTCGAATCACTCGGGGAGTCCGCAATAACACTTTTATCGCCTGCTCACTGGCATTGGAACCGTCCTGACGCATCTCGGCGACTTGCCATTGGAACCTCAAAGTCCCTGGCCGATCCACCGATACGCCCGTCCATGGCTTGCCGTGAGAACCACTCCTTGCACTCGACCCGATTCCCCAGAATCCCCAGCGTGCCGGCACTGGCTCCTCCGGTCGCTCCATCGGTGTGCTCGGTAACACTCCTCGGCGCGACATGTCATTCTTACCCGGCGGGATGATCCCACGGTTTCGCGGATAGGTCCAATAGGCCGAGGAAATGGCCAGATTCAACGGTTCGAGACTCAGCAAGTCGGCATGCTTCGCCGCCAGTGCTACCTGCATCTGAGCGGTCCCGGTCAATTGCCAACGTGGCCCTATTCCATGCTCCGCGGAATCGAGTCGCCCCTTGCTCATTCGATTGAGTTCTGCATGCAAGATGAGTGTCTGGGCTTGAAGTCGCACCCATGCTGGCAAACGCCGATCGGTACGTGTTTGCCGCAGTCGCTGTTCAAACTCCTGCCGATTCATGGGCAAATAGCGGGCCGAACCGATGGGCCATCGATCGGGCTCGCCTGCCGGTACAAACAATCGCCGATAGGCAAGATCATGCTCCAGCATCTGCTCTGTCGGGTCCACCGCAACCGGCCCAGAGAACGCCGGAACGGAATCGGCCGTCTCACCCGCGAGGTTTGCCTGGGGGCCACCCATGCAGAGCAATAGAATGCCCCCTACCAAGGGCCTCAGGACTCGGCCTGGAACCTGCTTCATGGCACCGACTCGCTGGCATGCAGGGAAGTGGTCAATGCATGCTCGGCCGATGCGGAAAGCATGTCCTGGTCCAGCCAGGGTTCTGTCGATCGGGTTTCGCGGCCCAGGGCACTGCTGCTCCCTGCGGGAAGAACGGCCTGGCCGCGAATACCCAGCAGGGAACGCCGCAATAGCATCGAAAAGAGCGTCAACAGCCCACCCCCAAAAATCCCCACCGCCACCAACAAAGCCATCTCGGGCCGGGCAATGACCAGGATCAATGCGGATAACTGCAAGGCAAACCAAAAAACGGGGCTTCGCCCCACTGCCGTGACAAGCAGCAAAACGCCAACACTAAACACCATGGCGGAACTGAAAAACAGCAGCCAGGCTTTCGTGACCAATCTTACCTGAATGACTCGTGGCAATTCAAAGGACGAATAGAGGTACTGGTTGAACGACGGTGGTGGATCTTGCAAGGGAACGGCGTCCGACCATTGCTCTAAATCGGGTTGCAATCTTGTGGGTTGCCTGCCCCATTGGTAGTCGCTCCAACCAAGCCAATATTCACCGGCCAGTCGAGTTGGACGACTGGCCACATAATAGTGCCCCGGTAATACCAATTGCCAAAA
>JAJRWS010000392.1 GCA_024276705.1 Planctomycetota bacterium
CCAATCAGCTACCTGACCAACGGTCAAAATGTTCCCGATGACATCCGTGTTGCCCAAAAGCGAGAACTGGCCAAGATGATTTTGGGAATGGACTAAATGCGGAATGAGATAAATGCGGAATGCGGAATGCGGAATGAATGTAGTTCCAAGAATGGCCGATGAAGCCGACCCGGGCAGCATTGCCGGAACAGCGCGGAGCTCGTTCCGGCCTACGCTTGAACCCTGAACCCTCATTCCCTGACACCTGACACCTGACACCCGATACCCGATACCCGATACCCGATACCCGATACCCGATACCCGATACCCGATACCCGATACCCGATAACCCCCCAGTTCACCATGTCCGACCAAGCCGATCAACTTCGCCGTCTGGTACGTGAGACGGTACAGCGAGACAATACTTTGCAACCAGGTCCTCCCTTGGTGGTTGTCAATGGCAGCCAGGAAGGGGTGGGGACTACCACCCTTGCCATCCAACTGACGCGAGAGCTGGCAATCCTGGGAAAACGTGCCGTCTTGGTGGATGCCCATTTGATCCGCCCGGAAGTTACGAACTCGAGGCCCTTGCCAAGAAGTGGGACACGAGATGGCCTGACAGGTCATCCCCCATCGATATCGAACATTAGACAAACCTTGACGCAGGTGGTTTACGGTGCGCGGACAGGGTTACCCGAAGAGAAAGGGCTACCTGAAGAGAAGTTGTCAGCCATGGGATCTTTACGTTGTGTCGGCATGGAACCACACGGTACGCTGGCCGAGGTGCTTGCTGGCGACCGTACGGTTGCGGAAGTATTGCAGCCGGTGGAAGCTGGGATCCGGATTTTACCCGGTTGTTGGAAGTCAGACGAACCGCTTGAGATGAGTGACCAGGCCATGGAACGCTTGCTCCATGGTTTGCGCGGATTACAGGATTCGACGGATGTGGTGGTGATCGACTTGGGTTGTGGCATGAATCCTTGGGGCCACCGCTTCTGGCAGTCTGCCCAGCAAGTGTTGCTGGTGACCACCGCCAGGCCCACCGCGGTTATGGACTGTTATGCGACGTTGAAATTGGCCGCGGCGAGCGCGTTCCATGAAAGAGTTCGAATTATTGTCAACCATAGCTGGGAGAAGCAGCAAGCTCGCGAGGTCTTCACGCGTCTGAATCATACATGCCAGCGTTTCCTCCATTATTCATTGTCCCATGTCTCGGCGATTGCCGAGTCGGACGGGACTTGTGCGCAGGATCCTCTCGCTCTTCCCGGGACGGAGTCCGCGAGTGAGTTCGCGGAATCCAGCCCGCAGGGGGATGATTTTCAACAGTCGGTTCGGCTGCTGGCCGCGGAAGTGATCCGCAACACCCTGGTGACCATCCAGCGACGCCGACACTCGGTGGGCGCCCAGGAGGTTGTATGTTGAAGGGGAATATTGCCTGGCAACGAAAACAAACTCAAGTAAGCGCCCGGAATGTGACGATCCCCTATAGAGGTCACCGGGTTCGCCCCGTCGGGTCAAAGTGGCGCGATTGGGTTGAGTTTAACATCGCCAGGAGCTTTTCCTTTGGTCCGTCTGTTTGCGAGCATCATGGGCCTGCTGGGCATGGTTGTCATGCTGCTGCGAGCCTTGCTCCATGGTGGCAGTTTGGATGCCACCGCCCCCAAAGCAATCGTCGGACTGTTGGCATTCTCGATCGTGGGTGCGATCGTGGGTGCGATTGCCAAATGGACTGTGGACGATTCCGTACGGTTGCAGCTCAAAAAGGAACTTGACGCGGTGTCCGACTCAACCATGCCCCAGGATATTTCATGAACGTTGTCACATTTCGAGACGCCCATGAAATATTCGAGTAACCGAGAGAAGCGAAAACGACCAAACTCGTACGAGAACGGATTCTCACTGCCCTAGCTTTTCCTACGACGCACATGAAGTGATCGTATCCGAATAGCATCACGGAGGATTGTATGGCAACGATTGTCGCCACCAGGATCGCAAGAAATACCAGTGCACCACGAGTCGACGTCAACGACCTTGACGTTGCGTCCCAAATCGCCAAAGAGGCGAAGCAGAAAGAGATCGCCGAAGTTTGGGTCCAATTTAAAAAGGATCCCAGTCGACGCGATCTGCGCAATCGTCTGGTTGAGCACTATTTGCGCCTGGTGAAATATAACGGCGAGCGGATTTGGGCGCGTCTGCCCGATGGGGTGGAGCTGGACGACCTGATTTCAGCGGGCGTCTTTGGCCTGATGGATGCGATCAAGGCATTCGACATGTCTCGCGGCGTGAAGTTCGAAACGTATTGCGTGCCACGTATCCGTGGGGCGATGCTGGATGAACTCCGCTCGATGGATTGGGTACCAAGGTTGGTGCGCAGCAAGGCGAGCAAATTGAACGAAGGCATTCGAGTGCTGGAAGCGAGACTGGGTCGTCATCCCACCGAAAGCGAATTGGCCTCGCACATGGAACTCTCTTCCGCCGAGTTGGAAAAAATGATTTCCGACGCCAACGCGGTGAACCTGATCAGTTTGAATAAAAAATGGTACGAAACCGATAGCTACAAGGATGTCCGAGAAATAGATATTCTCGAGGACAAGAAGGGTGATGATCCCACCAAGCGGATTCAAAAATCGGACCTGATGCGACTTGTTACCAAGGGGCTCAACCGTAACGAACGGCTAATCATTATTCTTTACTACTACGAAGAGATGACGATGAAGGAAATCGGCTCCACGCTTGATCTGAGCGAAAGCCGGGTGAGCCAGATGCATAGCGCGATCGTCCAGCGGTTGCAAAGCCAACTCGGCCGTCGCCGGCCGGAGTTCGGAACGTAAAGGAAAAGTGGGCAGTCGGCAGTGTGATTTATGATTTATGATTGCTGATTTACACTACCGCTGGCAAATGGTGACTGGCGAAGCGGGCAGGGGGCAGTAAGAAAAGGATCGTGTGTGTCTGGAGCCGTGCGGCGCCGTCTGAGTTCTGTGTGGCACGCCCCAGAGCTTCCGGCGATGGGCGTGGTGGATGACGTGTCGTTTCCCTCATCCTACAAGAACTGGACAGCGCATGCTCGGGCAACCACGCCCTTCGTACCTCAGGGCGCGGGCACACGTTCTCTGGAACCGAGTCAAACCTATCAGACTTTAACGGCAATGGCAGAGAATTGGTGAAAAAGGTACGTGGCCCCTTCATGGACGTCGATTACGAATTGCCCCACCTGGAATGGATTCTGGCGTGTAGAGGCCACCGGGTAGGAAGGGGTCAGGTCCAAGTTTTCGGCTTGCACGCCGATCGAATAAGACACATAGTTGGCCGAAAATCGGACCAGACCCCGCCCTCCTGATAATCACCATGCTTGACTTTCTGCTCGTGGCGCGGTGCAATAGAGGGTAGGTACCGCTCATCTTGGGGCTGGCGGACCGTTCCGGAAACAGGGTGGGCGCGCATGTCTCGAATTGTCAGCGGAGAGTGGAGAGCGGTGAGCGGTGAGCGAAATAGGCAGAGGCGTTTTTTACCCCTCGCCCATGGCCCCTCGCCCATGGTCCTTTCAGCCTCCGGCCTGACTCTGGTCGAGATGCTTATGGCGATGGCAATCACGCTGATCATGATGGCCGCGGTCGTAAACCTGTTCGCCAACGTGGGCGCCAGTGTCCGCAACCGTCGGGCCACGATCGAGATGAACGGCCAGCTCCGCATGGTTCGGATGCGCCTCTACAACGACCTGGTCGGCGCGACCTGCCCCACCCTCACCTGGCAACGGCCCGGCGACGACAACGGCTATCTCGAGATCGTCGAAGGCCAGTGGTCAGACAAGAATCCCAGTGGGCTGCTCGATGGGAATACCAACAATGGCGAACTGGACTATACGACTTCGCTGGTCCCCAGTAGCCAGTTGGTTGTGAAATCGAATGTCACCGATGGTCGTGGCCTGGGCGACTACGACGATATTCTCGCGCTCACGGTGCGGAGTGAAGGAGAGCCATTCGTGGGACGCAGGCTTGAGCTCAAGCCGGGAGGCGACCCAACAAACGCCAATGATTTGATTAGCAGAATCATCGAGTCGACACTGGCCGAAGTGATCTGGTTCGCGGTGGAGAATCCGGCCGATGGCTCGCTGGGCGAACCGGGCATGCGGACGGTCTACCGGCGGGTGCTGCTGATCGCGCCGTGGTTGCGGGGATCGCTGCTGCCGACCAGTGGCAACGTGTGGGATTTCTACCGCGAGAACGACATCTCGATGCACCGCGAGAATGGCCAGTTCGTGCCCAACACGCTGGGCGATTTGACGAAGCGCGAATACCGATTTGGCCACCTGTTCAGTGGTGTACCCAATCGGGGCTTTCCGCACCCCTTGATTCTCACCGCCATCCGGGCCCGAACCTACGATCCGACCGCACCTCTCCCTCTCACGAAAGGTTTACTGCGACCTTTTGGCTTGCCATTTGATGACCGGTCCAAAGAGCGTCTGGGTGAGGACGTGATGCTCACTGACGTCCTGGCGTTCGACGTGCGCGTCTACGATCCTGGAGCGCCAAGCTATCAGGTGGTGTCGATGGTGGTGGAGCCGAGTGATGCGGGGTGGTCGGTCAGTGGATCTCCGGTAGCCTACGGCGCCTACGTCGATATGGGTTGGGATTGGAAACTGAAGTATCCTCCCGCGCCTCCCCTTGCCGCGGGCGTGCCCGTCCCCTTGTTCCAGGTTCCCCGCCAGGCAGGTTGGCATCCTCGTGATACCACGGGTGCTAAGACGGGTTATCCGGCCGTCTACGATACCTGGTCATTCCACTACGAGAACGACGGATTGGATCAAGATTTGGGCCTGGATAATAATGCAGGCATTGATCAGGGTACCAACGGTTTGGATGATAATGTCGGCAGCGGATTCATCAACGGCGTCGACGACATGGGCGAGCGGGAGACGGCGCCGCCGTACGATGTGCCGCTGCGGGGCCTGCAGGTCAAACTGCGGGTTTATGAACCCGATACGCGGAACATCCGCGAAACGACCGTCACGCGTAATTTCGTGCCGTAAGTGGGGCGGGGGGGGTCAGCTCTTGACACTTGACAAGTGCGTTTGGGGTAACTCTCGGTATATCGGCAATTCACTTGTCAAGTGTCAAGAGCTGACCCCCCATGCGACCCATAATGGCCATAAAGAGAACTGTACCATGAGTACCGCGACACATTACCCGCATTTGACGCTGGAGGGCGGAGAGGCTCGTATTGGCACTACCCGTTACAAGGTGCTCCATCTAGCAAGTGAGCACTATTACCATGGCTGGACGGCCGAGGAGTTGCTTAGGCAACACACGGACCTGCGTCCCGAGGAAGTTTATGCGGCATTGACCTTTTTCTACGACCACTACGAGCAACTTGTAAGCCAGATGAAAGCCTCTTCTGGACCGACGGAAGAAGCATCAGGTCAAACTGCGATAACGCGTGCTGAACTGCTCCAGCGAAAATCGGACAGGGGTGCATAGCCTTGCCATTGAAACTGTACATGGATGTTCACATACCTGCTGCAGTAACCGAGGGCCTGCGATTGCGCGGTGTGGACGTATGGGATGCCCGTGAATTTTGAGACGCAAGTATGTGAGGAGGTTCCTGACCCCGCCCTCCCGACCGCTACCCCCGTACCACCGCCGACTGTCCACGAATGCCCTTACACATCATCCGCCTCCGCGATCCCTGGCAGTACAAACCGTTCCCCTCGGGCGGCATGCGCTGGTCGCGCGCCTTCCACCGGCCCACGGGGTTGACCGCGAATGAGACGGTCTGGCTGGTCGTTTCGGGTCCGGCAGCTGCGGTCTGGTTGGGTGAGCAGCGTCTGACGGCAAGCGTTGATGGGCCAGAAAGCCGTTTTGACATCACTGCCTGGCTGGCGGACCATAATCGGCTGATAATCGAGGTGCCGCGGGCCGATGAAAAGCGTTCCTTCGATGTCAGCCTAGAAATTTGTGGGTAGGGGTCAGGGTAGCCAGCAGGAGGTAAATCGGGGGTCAGCTCTTGACACTTGGTAAATCAGGGGTCAGCTCTTGACACTTGACAAGTGGATTGCCAATATGCCGAGAGTTACCTCAAACGCACTTGTCAAGTGTCAAGAGCTGACCCCAGGCCCGGACCCCAGGCCCGAGGCTAGCGCCTTCGGCTCAGCCCTCTGGAAAGCTGCATCAACTTCGCCGCTTGCCACTTTGTCCAGTGTGCATCACAATGAACCTTTGCGCGATCAGTTGTGCGAAATCATCATTGACTTCAAATCATGGGTACAAAGGGGCGAGTGTTATGCCTAGTTGTGTGTTGGCCTATTCAGGCGGGTTGGATACATCGGTCATTTTGGGTTGGTTGCAGGATGAGGGGTACGAAGTCCATGCGGTCTACGTCGATTTGGGCCAGCCGGGCGAAGATCGTGAAGCCATCCTGCAAAAAGCGCGAGACCAGGGGGCGAAATCGGCCCGGCTGGTCGATGCTCAGGAAGAGCTGTGCCGCGACTATGCCTTTCCGGTGATGCAGTGGCAGGCCAAGTACGAAGGAATTTATCTGCTGGGAACATCGATTGCCCGTCCCTTGATCTCCAAGGTTTGTTTGCAGGTGGCCCGGGAGGTGGGGGCGGTTGCCTATGCGCATGGAGCGACCGGCAAGGGAAACGACCAGTGTCGGTTCCAACTGGCTGCCGAAGCGCTCGAACCGGACATTCAAATTCTGGCTCCCTGGCAGATGGAAAAATTTCGCCAGCGTTTTCCCGGTCGGACGGAAATGATCGATTTTTGCGATGCGAAAAAAATTCCGGTCAAGGCGTCGATCGAAAAACCTTACAGCTCGGACGAGAATTGCCTGCACATCAGTTACGAGGCGGGGAAACTGGAAGACCCGGCGGTGCATGGTGCGGCGATTGTCGATTTTGGCATGACCGTTTCTCCCCAGGAAGCACCGGACCAGGTCGAGGAGCTGACCCTCGGTTTTGAGCATGGAGTTCCCGTGTCAATCGACGGCCAGCCGCTTAGCCCCTTGCAAATCGTGTTAACGATGAACGAGCGAGCCGGTCGCAATGGGGTGGGGCGAATTGACATCGTCGAGAACCGATTTGTTGGGATGAAAAGTCGTGGTGTCTACGAAGCCCCCGGTATGACGGCCCTCTATGCGGCCCATCTGGCATTGGAGCAATTGACGCTCGATCGCGATTTGGTTCATCTGCGCGATCGGCTTGCCCCCGAGGTGGCCGAGATGGTTTATAACGGGTTCTGGTTCGTGCCCAAGATGGATGCCCTGCTGGCTTTTCTCCGCGATGCCCAGCAGCCGGTGTCAGGCAGTGTTACCCTTGGCCTCTACAAAGGCAACGTCGCGATCCACGGTCGGACCAGTCCCCAGAGCCTGTACGACGCCGAAATTGCCAGCATGGAAGGGGGCGGGTCGTACGATCAAACCGACGCCGAAGGTTTCCTGCGGATTCAGGGTTTGCCCAGTCGAGTGCTGGGGAAGGTGAGGCCGAGGAAGTATTGACAAATGCGGATTTCGGAATGCGGAATTCGATATGCCTGAAGATGAATGGATACCCTTGATGTTTGTTTTCACCAATTCCGCATTCCGAAATCCGCATTCCGAATTTCCATGTACCTCCTCGAAAACCCCGTTCTGCAGCGCGAACTGATTGCCAATTTGCGGATGACGCGAGCATTTGTGCTCCTTTTTGCCTATGTGGCTCTCCTGGGAATGCTGGTCTATGCGGCCTGGCCGGCGGAACAGAAACTCGACATGGCTCAGCCGGAAGCCGCACGGCGGTTGGTAAACCTGTTTTTTTTAGGTCAATACCTGCTGATGTCGTTGATGGCCCCCAGTTTTGCCGCGGGTGCGATTACCGGAGAGAAGGAACGTAAAAGCTACGAAATGCTATTGGCGAGTCCGGTCACACCGGGAGCCGTGGTGCTGGGCAAAATGGGCGCATCGCTGGTCCCTCTGGGCATCTTGATGATTTGCTCCTTGCCCATTGTCATGCTTTGCCTGCCACTGGGCGGAGTCTCTCCTTACGAAGTATTTGCCGCTTTCTTTGCGATGACCGCTTCGGTGGGGCTGTTCGGGATGATCAGTCTCTGGTGCAGTGGGTATTTCGTGCGGACATCCGCGGCACTGGTTGTGTCGTATCTGTTGATCCTGCCGTTGGCCATGGTGGGAGTGTTGATCTGGCTGCAACTGGAAGCGTTGGGCGAAGCGCGTTTGCTGGTCGTGACGACCTTGATTCCGCTTGTGTGTGGTTCGATTGGTGCCTTGTTGTGGGGAGATACGTGTCGACGTTTGCTGCGCCCCCCTGATTTAGGGAGTGAGGGCAAGCAGGTGATCGACTTGGAAACCGAAGCGCAAGAGGCTGTCGGGTTGTACATCAACCGGGATGAGTTTCCCGACCGGTTGTTTGCGCCACCCAAACGGACCACATTTCTTCCGGATGATGCCAATCCGATCTACGACAAGGAGATCAGGAGCGAGATTTTCAGCCAGGGTACGCTCATGCTGCGGCTGGTCATCCAGATCAGCATGGGTATTGCCCTGCCGGTGATGGCCCTATGCTTGTTTTTCAAACAGGAACTGGCTCCCTGGTACATCGCCTACGTATTGTTGTTTAATTTACTGGTGGGTCCGGTTTTTTCAGCAGGAAGTGTCACCAGCGAACGGGAGCGGCAGACGCTCGATTTGTTGCGGACCACGCTGATCACGCCGTGGCAAATGCTGTGGGGCAAATTACTCTCGGGGCTACGAGTCTCCAGCGTGCTCACCGCATTTTTACTTTGGCCCGTATTGCTGGCCTGCATCATGCCGCTGGAGTATTGGCACAATCTGCCGACGATGGGCGGATATTTTCTGATTGTGGCCCTTTCGTCCCTCACGACCGCAATGGTAGCCCTGTTTTGCTCGATCCTGTTTCGAAAGACGTCGACCAGCCTGATGGCAACTTATTTGATCCTGGGTACCCTCTTCATGGCCCCGGTCGCGACTCGTTTTTTTACCAAAACGTTTTTGCCTGGATCTCGAACCGAAGTGACTTTGGCCTGGACTGGCCTGTTGAGTCCACTGGCCGCGGCATTCAATTTACCACTGAATATAAGCGAGTCGAAACCAACTGCGATTTCCAGCAACCGTCCATTCACCACCGAAGTTTCGTGGGGAAATACGACGATATTCGTGGGCTACCTGATCTTCACGATCCTGCTCAATGGCCTGTTGCTGCCGGTGATGATGTGGCTCTTTGCGCGGAGTCGGGAGTAAGAAAGCAGAGAGTGGAGAGCAGAGAGCGGAGCCCAGGTCAAGGCGACGCTCCCGCGCTCCCCGCCCATTCGCACCGGCTTGACGTTGGTTTTCTTGTTATGCGATAACAGCCCTTGAGGGATCCCATTTAATCGATCGAGGGACTGTGCCATGCCTGACAAACCATTTGCTTCCGAAAACTTAGCCGCTGACCAAACCGATGGGTCCAAAGGGTCCGATGGGTCGCATCCTCCCACTCAGGATGAGCTCGACCTGTTGCACTACAAACCTCGGATTGAGCGTCCCGTGAAGCAGAAAATTGACGAACTTCAGCAGGGAGAAAGACTCCGCCATGTGATTTTCAGCGCCCAGTTCAGCGTGGAGCAGCTTGAGGACCTGGGTAGTACGGCGGATAAAATTTGCATGCTGTCCCGGACTCCTTCGGGCCAGGATTTTCTCATCCGATTGCTCAGTCACAAACGGGCGATGCTCTATTTTACCCAGCCTTCGACCCGAACTTTTCTGTCATTCATGGCAGCTTGCCAGATTTTAGGGATTACCTGCAACGAAGTGCGCAATCCGACCACTTCTTCCGAAACCAAGGGAGAGACTCACTTTGACTCCATTCGCATGTTCAGCAGCTATTTTGATTTGATCATCATGCGAAGCCCTCTGGCGCGGCTGGCGGAAGCCTGTGCGTACCTGATGATCGATCTGGAAGAATCGGACAATCGCAGTGTGCCTATCGTCAATGCCGGTTCGGGAGCCGATGAGCATCCGACGCAGGCACTGTTGGATATTTACACATTGCAACGAACGTTCCAGTTCGCAGATCCCAAGGATTCCTCCATCACCACCCGTTATGAACAACTCCAGGAACGTTATCCCAACCTGACTCGGGGGCTGGCCGGAAAAACTTACGGATTTTGTGGTGATATCGGTCGCGGCCGCACGGTACGCTCGTTGGCCAATTTGCTGGCAAATTACGAAGGAGTCACACTGATTTTCATTGCCCCGCGGCACCCGACACTCGCACTGGGCGATGACCTTCGGCAGCGGCTTTTAGACCGTGGAGTACGTATTCACGAAGTCGATTCGTTCGAGGAAGTTGTCGATGGCCAGCCAGTGATCGAAGGGCTCGATGCACTCTACATGACGCGGATTCAGAAAGAGCATAATGACGCGGCCGATGCCGCTTCGTTCGCTGAAATCGATTTTTCTCGTTACAAACTTACTCTCGATCTGGTGGCGCGCATGAAGCAGTACACACCGATTCTGCATCCCTTTCCGCGGGATCAGCATTTTGGGGAAATCCCGCCGGAGATCGACGACGATCCACGCGCCATGTATTTTCGCCAGGCTCGTAACGGAATGTGGGTTCGAGCCGCGTTGCTCTCGTCGGTATTTGGCGTCGATCGGCAAATCGCCGAGTTTTTCCGCGATGAGTTCAGCCAGTGGCACCATTATCAAGAAGAGCTTGCGTGGACCACACCGTTAGGAACCGTTCAAAAATAACTTGTACGTTAGGATTTCGATAGCGATTTCGATGATAGTTAGTGGACTCCTGGGATGATGCCTGGTACCCCTTTCCGAATTGCCCTTTTTCGGAATTGATTGATGTTGCCGCTCCCGGCGGCTCCTATTGGAAGCCTTCGGCTCTGCCGGAGAAGCCTCACTTTTCACCAAACCCTAATTGGACTGCGCCACTTTCACGTAAAAGTACGCATAATACGAGCCCGAAGCGCCAGCGAGTGAATTAGCCGTAATATGTTCACTCGCTTGCGCTTCGCACCTTGTACTGCGAGAAAAGTGGCGCTGTCGAACATAAGTAGAGAGTAGACCGCAGGAGAGCGAGAAAGGGTATGGCTATTGCTGATGGTTCTCACACCTGAGTAGGCTGATGGTTCTCACACCTGAGTAGGCTGATGGCTCTGCTGATTGACGGATACAATTTACTGCATGTAACAAGCGTCCTGGGTCCGGCTCCCCGGGCCCGTACCCTTACGGATCGTCAGCGCTGCGTCCAGCATGGGCCCAGTGGGCTGCAGCGAGCGCGTGAAGCCCTTTTGCGATTTTTGGCCGCATCGATTGATGCGGCTGATTTGCCACGTACGACCATCGTTTTTGATGCCAAAGACGCACCTCCCGGCTTGCCAGACATCGTCGACTGCAGTGGCATGACGGTTCGTTATGCGCGCGAATATGTCGATGCCGATACCTTGATCGAGGAGCTGATCCAAGCCGAGACAGCACCTCGATCGCTGTTGGTGGTTTCTAGCGACCACCGTATTCAGCGTGCCGCTCGCCGTCGGCGTGCCGCCGCCATCGATAGCGACTGCTGGTTTGACGACCTCTGTCGGTACCGCAGTGCACGCCAGCAAAATCGGCGCCAATCCGCGGAGAAGCCCATAGGCCCACCAGACGCCGCGGAAGTGGCCTATTGGCTGCGACAATTTATGCCGGAATCGGCAGCGGATGCCGGTGTGAAGCCTACCCAGGATATCTCGGGGGAGGCCACGGAGGTTCAGGCTGACGACGATTTGGCCAATCCTTTTCCGCCCGGCTATGGCGAAGATCTGCTGGCCGATGAAGAGTAAGAGTCTTCGGATCGTAACGATCGTGCCGGTGCCGAGACAATTTGGTTCATTTACTCGAATGATGACCTACGGTTAAGCACACCGGTTGAGCCTTCTTCCATTGCCCAGGGGTACTTGACGGGTTCCGGCCGTTTTGATTCCACCCACACCGACCATTCACGATGAGGACCTAGGCCATGGATTTTGACGACGAATTACTGGCTGAATTCGTAGTCGAAGCGGACGAACACCTGGCGGATGTCGAGAACCAGCTTCTGCGCATCGAGCAGTCAGGCGAAGATATCGATGTCGAGCTGGTCAATGAAGTGTTTCGTGCGATTCACTCGATCAAAGGGGCGGCCGGTTTTTTAGGCATGACCCGGGTGAACGACTTGGCCCATAGCTTGGAGAATTTGCTGAATCAGATGCGTAATCGGGAGTTGGTCCCTACGAGTCCGATGATCGATGTGATGCTGCAGGCAGCCGATACTTTGCACGGCATGATCGGGGATATCCAACATTCCAACGAGGTGGATGTCAGCGATCACATCGCCGCCCTCGAAAAAATAGGGCAAGCCGACCCGACGACCAGGTCGAAGTCCGGATCGAGCGTCAAGAAATCGGCAGCGACTGTCGAGTCAGCTCAAGGAGTTGCTGAGGCCAATATTCGCGTTCCCGTGGGAGTACTCGACAAGCTGATGAACCTGGCAGGAGAATTGGTGCTTAGCCGCAACCAGTTGATGCAGGCCGTTGCCAGTGATGAACACGTTGGACTGGACGCCATTGCCACCCGCCTCGATCAGGTGACCAGTGAAGTCCAGGAATCGATCATGCAGACACGCATGCAAGCGATGGGCACGGTTTTTGACCGTTTTCCGCGCGTGGTGCGCGATTTGAGCAACAAACTGGGGAAACAGTGCAAGCTGAATATTGAAGGCAAGGAGGTCGAGGTCGACAAGACGATCATCGAGGCGATCGGCGATCCGATGACACACCTGGTGCGCAACTCGATCGATCACGGAATCGAAATGCCCGAGGTGCGTCAGCAGGCTGGTAAACCGGCTCAGGGGACCATGAATTTGCGTGCTAGTTACCAGGCAGGTAAAGTACGTATCGAAATTGAGGATGATGGAGCTGGTATTGATCCACGCAAGCTTATCGAGAAGGCGCTGAGCAAGGGGGTGGTCACACCCAGCCAGGCAGAAACGATGAGCGATCGGGAAGCGATGCGACTGATTTTCCACCCAGGCTTTTCCATGGCGGAGAAAGTCACCGATGTCAGCGGGCGCGGTGTGGGGATGGATGTGGTTCGTACGAACATCTCCAAATTGGGAGGGACGATCGATGTCGATTCCGAGGTTGGCGTGGGCACCAACATTGTCATCACGCTGCCTCTGACTCTGGCCATCATCCCCTCGCTGATTATCCAGAATGGAGAGGAACTCTTCGCCATTCCTCAGGTCAATATTGTCGAGTTGGTGCGAATTCGGCCGCAGGAGTTAGACCAACAGTTGAGGTGGGTCAAGGATGCCGAAGTACTCCGCCTGCGTGGCAGTCTGCTGCCTATGATACGACTGAATCGAGTTTTGGCGATGCCGGTCGATCGAGAGGAAATCTTGTCGGGTTCCACCCAAGCCAAACTCAAGGCCGCGACGAATGTCGTGGTTGTGGAAACGGGCCAACACCGATTCGGGCTGGTGGTGGATGCACTGTACGATTCCGAAGAAATCGTAGTGAAGCCTCTGGGGCGGCACCTGCAAAATATTCCTTGCCTTTCGGGAGCTACCATTTTGGGAGATGGCCA
>JAJRWS010000393.1 GCA_024276705.1 Planctomycetota bacterium
GCTTAGCGCAGTTCCTGCAGAGTACCGCAACTTTCTCCAAGCACTTGCCGGAACGGAGGACATCACGTAGGAAATATCGAATATCGAACAAGGAATATCGAACAATGAAGTAATGCTGTATTTCGCAGGACAAACTTCTTCCTTCGAAATTCCTTGTTCGACATTCGACATTCGACATTCTTATCCGTTCGGATACTGTCGACAGTATTCGTACAGCGTCATAGCCGTGGCGGTGGCGACGTTGTAGCTAAACGGCATGCCCCAGACGGGGATTTCTACGACATCGTCCAACAACTGCAATAAGTCGGGCGTCAGACCCGTTCGTTCGTTACCGAGAACTAACGCCGTCTTGCGCTCGAAACGGTACTGGTGCAGATCGCAAGAATCGGTGGTCTGTTCGAGGCCCACGAGCCGATATCCCTCGGTACGCATCTGAGCAAGCACCGGCGGTAGCGTGCGATGGACTTCGATGGTAAGTGTTTCGGCGCCGTCGCGGGCGATTCGCCGATCGAGTTTAGCGCGGCCCGTGCAGACGATCCTTTCCACGCCACAGCAGCTTGCAGCCCGTGCGATGCGTGAGAGGTTGATGTTGCTCCGCAGGGGTGCGCAAACGACGACCAATTCTCGTGGCTGCGCTAAGGTTCGGAGTGGTTTGTGGCGTTGATGTTCGAACAAAACGCCTTTCCTTTGAGATGATAATTCGAGCCGTACGCGATTGCGGCGTGTTGATTTAATCGTGGAATAGGCTTCCAGCCTGTAAGCAAGGAGAGCTGAGAGAAATTGGAAGTTGAAATAACGTAATTCGTACAGGCTGGAAGCCTATTCCACGGTTGGGAAAACATTAAATCAACATATCGCTAGCGCTGACGGCTCATTTGCCAATCAGAAACAAATGTTTTTCACCACGTACCAGCAATTTGCCACGCAGTGGGATGGGATTGGCGATGAGCGATTCGCCCATGTCGTTTTCTTGGATGTTTTGGAGACCGTTGTCTACGGTGCTGGTCATAATGACGCCATCTTGCCGAGCACAGTAGAGCGTGTTGCCCGCCAGCACAGGCGAGGCGTAGTATTTGTCTCTGTCGCGAGGCAGCTTATCGGACCAGAGTTCGTTGCCGGTCATTTTGTCGAGACAATGCACTTCGCCTTTGTCGGTCAGCAGCAAGACTTGCTCGCCATGAATAATTGGCGTGGGGACGTCGGTACTGATTCCGGCCTTTTCCCAAAGGCGATGCGAAGAAGCAATATCTCCCGATGCCTGACGCATGTCTATGCCAGCGAGGTATTTGCCTCGACCGGAGGGAACGATAGCGACACGGTCGTCGCCCGCTGCAGAAGCAATCACGCGCCACGCCGATTGATTATCGGGATTAAACCCTCCGCACTGCCAAAGCAGCTTGCCCGTTGCTGCCTCGTGGCCGGTGAGATGATCGGCTCCCCAAGTGACAATGACTTCGCGACCGTCCAGCCGGTAGGCGTAGGGAGACGCATAGCTTTGGTCCGATTCCTCCGGACAAGTAAAATTGCGTGCTTGTTGCCAAGCTTCTTTTCCGGTTTCTATGTCGAGAGCGACGAGGTACGAATCGTCGGCTTGCACCACGGCGATCACGATGTTGCCTGCGGCGAGCAGTGGGGAAGTCCCCAGATCAAACCATAAAGTATCCTCGCCATAAATTTCTTGTAAGTTTTTTTCCCAGAGAAGCTTGCCCGCTAAGTTCAGACACGCGAGTGTGCCGCTTTTGAAGTAAACCACGACATGCTTGCCATCGGTCACCGGCGAGGGGTTGCTACCCGTGCCATTGCGGTGTTTTCCTTTCCGTTCGGGGCCAAATTGCTTCCGCCAGAGTTCGTCGCCGTTGAAGTTGTAGCAGAGTAGGCCATCTTGGACGCCGTCTTGGCTACCGTCTTGGTTACCAATAGGGCAGGTGACAAAAATCTGCTCCCCCCAGACCGCTGGAGTCGAGTTGCCGCGACCCGGTAGTTTGATCTTCCAAACGACATGCTCGTTGGCAGAAAATTCCGTGGGATACTCGCCCGGCGCCGCTAAGCCGTTGCCTTGGGGACCACGCCACTGAGGCCAATTCTGCAGCGACAAGTTTTCGGCAGCGACGAACGAACAGAAAAAGCTGGAAGTCAGCACAGCAAAGATAATGTTTTTCATGAAAATGATAGGTAGGGCTGTTGTGAGAGGTAACCGGTGATGGAGCCCAGTTTAACACAAGCTGCCTGAGCATTGCTATTCGCAAATTTCCGAACTCTGATTCTCGCATCTGCGTTTATCAGTGTCCCTCGGCGGCTCTTTCTTTTTGTAACTGCTCACCGGTTTAGGAAGAAAATAACCACGGAGGCACGGAGAGCACTGAGAAAGAAGCTATTTCTATCCATTTCGATAGAAAATCTCCAAGGTTTTTTTGATGAAATTGTTTGAAAAACTCCGTGTTCTCCGTGCCTCCGTGGTTAAATTCCTTTCCCGTGAACGGTTACTCTTTTTCTTCTGACTTTGCCATCCTCCTGATCCTGCCTAGTGCAAAGACCTTTTTCACTCCGGCAGCTCAAACCGATAGCCGACATCGCGTATCGTATGAATATACGTCGGTTGTCGCTGATTGGGTTCGATTTTGCTACGCAATGTCGCGATGCAACGGTCAACGCTCCGTCCGCTCACGATACTGGATCGCCCCCAAACGTGGTTCATGATTTCGTTGCGTGTGAGCGCCCGATTGGGCCGCGACAAAAAATACGCCAGCAGGCGATACTCTTTGGTCGTGAGCGGGATCACTTCGCCGTTTCGTGTCAGCTTGTGTCCTGCGACGTCCAAGGTGGCGTCGCCGATTTGGTAGATATCACTCTCTTCTTTTGCGGCGCGCCGCAAAAGAGCCTTCACCCGCGCCAACAATTCGTGAATGCTAAACGGCTTGGTCACGTAGTCGTCGGCGCCCAGTTCTAGCCCGTCGACGATCTCGCTTTCCTGGCCTTTCGCTGTGAGCATCACGATCGGCACCTCAAGTTGCTGCTGCCTGAGCTGCCGACAGACTTCGTAGCCATTCATTTTTGGCAGCATGATGTCGAGCAAGATCAAATCGGGTGGATTTTCGAGTGCGGCCACCAACCCCGACCTGCCGTCGGTAGCCGAACGCACTTCGTAGCCATGCTGACGAAAATTATCGACCAGTCCTCGCATCAGAGCTGGATCGTCTTCCACGATCAGTATTGATTTACCTTCAATCATTGTACCGTCCCTGCTCAATCTTCTTTTGTACTACAAGCGATCAGTTTCTTTGTACTACTAACCTCAAACATCGTTAAGTTTTGCCTCCTCGCCAGAATCTGTGGGTCGATTCCAACAGATACGGAGGTTTCAGACGGTGTACACCGTGTTTTCAGTGTTTTATTGTCGTTTTCTATCTGAGTGTCAGAGCGTAAATGGGTACAAAACA
>JAJRWS010000394.1 GCA_024276705.1 Planctomycetota bacterium
CTTCGGCAGAGTCGCGTCTCCCATCAGTCGGTTGGGCCAAAGGTTGACTACCTCGATTTCCAGATCGTTCATTCCCTGTCGCACGGCTCCGGTGATCTCGAGCCGTGGCGGGGCGGTCCAGACGACGCCGAGGTCGTGGCCGTTGAGTTTCACCCGGGCGAGATTCTTGAATTCGCCCAGACCGAGAAACAACCGGCCGTCGGCGGCCGACGACGGCCGGCGAAATTGTTTTCGATAGACGGCCGTACCGCTGTAGTAGCGGATGCCTTCCTCCGGTCGCTTGCTCCAGTCTTCGAGCTTGTCGAACGTCACTTGCTTCGGCCCACCCCACTTCGGGTCGAACGACACTTGCCAAGGACCTTCGATTTGGGCGACCGTTTTCCGCTCTGGAAAGTTCTTTTGATTCGTTGGCGCCTTGCCTGCCGTATCCTGGCGGAACACGACGAAGAAAGACTGCCGTGGCGCGAAAAGCAAGGGTACGACCGTGCGCCCACTTTCAACCCGCCACTGGGGCAAATCGCGGACTTTACCGCTGACTGCATCCCACAACTCCGGCTGCTTCCCGCGCACGCGAAAGACCCCTTCGGCTCGCGCCGTGACGACCGCCTGGTTACTGAGGAAGTAGATGTCCGTCTGGCCGTCGCGCCGGTGGATCCAGTCGAGGTTCGCCTGCGGCGTCGTGTTGCGGAACTCGACATCCGGTGGGACGCCATCGGCCTGGACAACTTCGCTCAGCGAGCGTCCCCAAACGAGGCGGCCGGCAGCCACTTTGCGATCGCCCGTCGGCGCCGGCTCCCCCCACAGTGCACCGGCTATTTCCTTGACCTGCTGGTCGCAGCGCGGGTAATCACTTAGACCGGGCGCCCGGTCGGGCTTGGGACCGACGACCGTCACACCGGCGCCGGCAAGCTCCTTGATCTTGCCCAGCACATCGGGCGAAATGGCCAGCGGGGTCGCGTCGGGCAGTACCAGGTAACGATTTGATCCCTTCACATTGCAAGGCGTCGATCCAATGTTTGAAGAACGGTCCGCCCGACTCGGGATGCGTACCGCGAAGACCGCCCTGGCGAGTCAGTTCGCGCAACCGGCCGTAGTAGTTGGCCGCCACGAGGTCCGCGACAGTGCGCCGGTAATCGGCGAGGAATCGCTGAGTCGTCTCCGCACTGTCGACGGTTTTCTCGAGTAGTGCCGGCAGGTACGTGAGCGGGTCGTATTTTCGCCGCGTTTGAAATTCCTGACGCATGGCTGGCGTCCACGTAGGCTGGCCGAGTTCCCAACTGTCGATGTGGAAATACTGAAGCGATTTTCCGGCCAGGGGGCCCGCGTCCGCGATCAACTTTGCGCCGGTCTCGGCGAAGTGCGCATCCATGGCGCTGGCGTCCATCGGATCGATTTCGAGTCCGACCGGGCCGGAACCGACGCACTGGATCGGCTTGCCGTGTAAGGTGTAGCCGATTCGCAAGACGCGCCATGCCCCGGCCGGAACCTCCCACGTCAGACGCCCTTGCTCGTCGGTCGATTCCGTCAGATCGACGATGCGGCGGCGATCCCAAATCTCTTGCCGATCGCGCTGCGGCGACTCGTCAGCGGGCATGGGATGCGCCAGCACGGCGATGTCGTGGTAGAATCCTTGCACCGGCCGCGGCAACGCAACAGTCATGCGGCCGGGTCCTTCAACCACCGTTTCCTGACCGACAAGTTTCTTGGCAGCCAGCTCGGGCGTCACCCACGGGCCACCGCTATCCCAGCCGCTGCACAGGTTCACTCCCAGGACGATTCCCAGACGATCGGCTTCGCGAACGGCGTGCTTGTACAGCTCGCGCCACGCGGGACTCATGAAATGCGGCCCTCGGGGGACATCCGCGCCCGTCTTACCCGCGTCGAACAGCAATGCCCCGGCAATCCCCTGGCGTTTCATTTCCTGGAAGTCACGGGTGATGCCCTCCTTGCTTGCGGAGCCGTTGAGCCACCACCAGTAACACCACGCGTTGGCCGAGTCAGGTGGATTGGCAAATGAGCGATGCAGTTCGTCAGCAGCTGAAAAATGGCCCATTTGCAGAAAGAGTATCAAAAGGACGAGGGCCAGGGGGGCATGTCTTTGCATGGATCTTCCTTTCCCGCGGGTGTTCATGCGAAAACCGATGACACGACAGTACTCAAGGCCAGCGCCGACGGCTTAAATCATGGTACTCTGAAGTTTGCTGACAAAACAGAGTCTCATAGAATCTCCGCAAACGCCAGGTCCAATTCGGTCGCGTCGGCCTCAGGCTGCTCCTGGTGCGATCCGATGTGGTCGGTAGCGCGGGAGTGGAACCGGAAATCGGTCCGCTCGAACAGCCTCGGGTGCAGCGGCTGCCTGTCCGGCCGCAAGTCATTCTCGGCCCGGTCCGCGGCCCGCCATGGCGTGGCGAACTCGCGGGCGGCAATCCTCGTGCCCCGGTTATTGAACTCTGCCCACACCCGGTTGAATGGCACACATTTTTTACCCGTAACATGCCCCACTTCAAACCGTGTGGCGGCGCGAATTTGGCACACTTGTTTGGGAACAAGTTGAATTTGAGTGCGGCTGGCTGCCAGAAGTGTGTGATACGCGAACAAGGCGTGCGGATTTGGAACACATGGTATGTCATCCCATGCTGTTACTGGGCGGCGAACCCACGGAATTCGATCCCGACAGAGATTTCGATCCTGGTTAAGCAGGTTCTTCGTAGTGACTAAAACCACTCATTGCAGCCATCAAAATCCCTGAAGAACCTTATTCCCATGCGGCCAAGATTTCGGACTGTGAACGGCCCAAGTACCGTCATGACCTGCGGTGGCCAAGGCACAAGAATCGCCGTCCGATCGGATGGGCAAGGCTTGACCGGATGACCAGGCTCAGTTCATGTTGACTCGTTAAAGAAACAGGGCAATCTGTCTCGCTTGGAAAACTCGCCAAATCCGAACCCCACCATGGAAACGTTGACACGGTACGCCGATGCCGTTGGCAAGGAATTCGAAATACGCCTCGTCGACAAGTCAACATAGCCGAGTTCGAGATTGTCCCCAATACCCTGCCCGCGTCCGCCGAGAAGCAAAATATAACTCATCCCACAACTTTGGCGATCTTCTTTAGCGTTTCCTTGCTTTCACCTAATGTACATATTGCATCGCAATACTTTCGCAAATCGGAAAACAGAATGTAATGCATCTGGACATTGTTTTTTCTGATTGCAGGCCGGCGCAACTGCAAATCCAATTCCTTTTCTCGATTGTCCGGAATCACCAGAAACAGCGAGGATGGGTCTTCCGGGAAGGAACAGTACAAATCAGTAAGCCTGAGTATTCCAGAATAGATGGAAGTGCTTTTTTCAACTTCAAAAGCGCAGGCAATCTTATTTGTGCCTTTCTGAAACCACATCACATCAATCAGCGCGATGGTGCTATGAGTATCTTGCTCAACCCCAATATCAGGAAACTGAGGCAGACTTATAAATGAAAAATTGTTTCCATCGTGACATTTCGACCGATCATTGGATGCACTGATCACGTCGTACCCTAAAGCGTGGCCAATTTTCAGAAGGTGGTACTGTATCTCCGTATGCGAATTTTCTTCCTCTTTTTCATTCGCTACTTCCTTGCGGCGTTTTTTTAGAAGGCGCTCTATTTTTTCCATCTCTTTGTCGGAAAGCGCGCCTTCGTCACCCACCATGATCTTCTTGACACCAATATCAAACAAGAAGCCTGAAAACGCCCCGAGATCCCTGGAAAGCGCACTACGGTACTGTTTGTTTTTTTCTAAAATAACCTCTCGCATACGAAGATATTCCTGCCACGACCCCAGTTTCACTTTATCATTGAACAAGTGATTGAAGCCATTCACGATTGCCGTGTTGCACGGAGGGATCATTTCTGGATGGAGAAAATAGAGGATGTTAGCCACTGCCGGGCCCAGACCCTTGATCCCCCTCTGATCGAGAAGAATGATCTCCTTGATCAATTGCTCTTCCTTGGTGGCGCCGCAACAATTTTCAAGGAATTGTCCAAATGCCATCTTGTTTTCTTCATTTTCGTAAATGTCCGGAATCCGAAGTTTGGGCTTCCAGTAAAAAGCATGCGCCGCCCCCATGAATACTTGCTTTTGTTCCGTGATACAGTTTAAGACAAATTCCAAAGATGACCCTTTGAAGTCGTTGCCGAACTTCCGCGTCTTTATGTCTTGTATTACTTCCTGAACTCCACGCCGTATCGAACGGAAGGCTTTCAATCGCTCGTCGTTATTGATGAACCAGGTATTGAATACGGATTCCTCATCCGATCGATACTGATCAAGCAATTTCTGTATTTCAATACTCATGCCATGCCTCGATCTTTATGTTAGCGGAGAGTGTCGTGTATTCTCGGCCGTTAGTCGTAGACGCATTCGCGGCCGGCGTCGGCGAACCATTGGATTTTTTCGGGCGGCGTTTCGAAAAAGTGATCCGACAAGGCGC
>JAJRWS010000395.1 GCA_024276705.1 Planctomycetota bacterium
ACACTTCTGCTGCCATTGGCGTAAATGCCGCCGCCATCCCTCCCAGCCGAGTTCTCCGAGATGGTGCTGGAGGTGACCATCACATTGCCACCCAAAATGCCGCCGCCGTACTCGCCTGCTGAGTTTCCAGAGATCGTACTGCCGGAAACGGTCACGTTGCCATAAAACCAAGCAGAAATGCCGCCACCGCCACTTGCCGAGTTGCCCGAGAGTGTGCTGGAAGAGACTATAACATCGCCATAAGCAGAAATGCCGCCACCGTATCCTCCTGTCGAGTTGCCCGAAATCATGCTGGAGGTGATTGTTACGTTACCCTCAGCGAAAACACCACCACCATCACCACCACCAAAACGTGCAGCGTTACCCGAGATCGTGCTGGAAGCGACTGTTACATCGCCTTCAGCAAAAACTCCGCCACCTTTCCAGCCTGCCGAATTCCCCGAGATCGTGCTGAAGGTGATTGTTACATCGCCCTCAGCAAAAACTCCGCCACCTTCATTACGCCTGCGCGATGTAGAGTTGTCACCCACAACGCAGTTTTGGATTATCAGATTGCCTGTTGAAATCGATCGGATTGCACCGCCACTGAATGTGTTGTCGTCAAAATTAGCATTGTCACCCGTCGTCTGCCCACCAGTGAGCGTCATCCCCCCAATCGTGAAATCACCCATCTCCGCCGTAATATTAAAAATCCGCGACTGCTGCTGGGCATCGATGGTCAACAGGTCCGGCCCATCCCCGGTGATGGACAACGCATCCGTAATTTCCAATTCACCATGCTCAAGCAGAATGGTCGCCGGCCCATCGTGGCCAAAGTCGAATACGATCTCATCCGCTCCTGGCACGGTATTGGTGGCGAAGATCGCCTCTCGCAGTGACGTAACGCCGTCACCCAAGTCAATCACATCCAACTCCGTATCGACCGTCACCACTGCGAGCAACCGGCGATCTTCCAATGCCTCAATCCACAAGCGCCGTGAATGTGGTGGGCGTTGTGCCTGATGGTAGGTTTTCGAGCAAGTGCGCTGTGACATGGTTGTCGCCCTCATATGAGCCGTACAGGTGATATTGCTAAGCTGTCCGAATTACCGATCTGGCGGCAAGCAGCGGAACCTCAAGGAATCCGTGCGCCGTCGAAATACCAAACGCGTTTATGCTTTCCATCCGGTGCTCTGCCGATGTAAACAAAATTCATGCCGTCCTCTTGCCATACCGCTTCGTTGCGGTACTTCATGATTGAGGGATTCTCCATTTCGGCGTAGAGTCCCAGTACCTTTGGATCGTCCCCTTGCTGAAATCGCTCATTCAATAGCCGGTAGGATTCGTGCAGGATTTTCCAGACCAGCCCTGTGCTGCGGATGCCACGTATCCGATGAGCACGTCCGACGTAGGTGCGATAAAAGAAGCACTCGCAACCCAAATGCTCCACGTGCATTCGCTGCGCCGTACTGACCCCGGCCACCTGGCCATCGGGATCCCGCGCAACGACCAGCAATTGGTAAGCCCGCTGGCGGGCGACTGAAATATCCGGAATGGCCGGCTCGGCCAGCCAGAAATCAACCACTTCTCCTCGAACCGCTTCCGAAAGCGTTGGCCACACTCGTTCCAACCGATACTGCGATCGCGTCGTGATGTTAGAGAGCAGAGAGCGAGAAGCCTGAAGATCGGTCTGCTTGTGAAGAGTAGTCATCCGACAGGCTCCCAGGACATCTAGCCAGAGCGAGATATAGAGACGGCTCCCATATCGCAGCAACTTTGGAGCAGCAAAAAAGACATTTCCGTCCTTTTTTATTTGCTGCGAGCTGATTTTCTCATCGCCTTCGCTCCGACATGCCAACACGGTAAGGCTTGCAGGCTTGTGTCAGCGATCGCCGATGAGCCTCCTGTGAACGCCAAGGATCGTTCGAGAAGTCACGTACCACCCGCATAGCGGGTGGCTTGAGGAAGGCTCCTCAAAGGAGCCGAGGAGAGAATATCGTACTCGTACTCAGCAGAGCGGTACTCGTACTCGAACCCTACAGAGAGGCAAGGTCGGTCATCGTCAATATCCATGGCCTCTTGTTTCTGTTGCATGCAATGGTTCCAGCCGAGTACGAGTACGAGTACGAGTACGAGCACGAACACGAGTACGAACAATATCACTACAGAACTGTCAAACTCTGCCAGTCCCCCGGCAAAGCCGGGGGTTTTCTCGGGGGAATAACTGTCCGATGTCCCCTCGCCCCTTTGGGGAGAGGGCAGGGTGAGGGGCCTGGAAATATGCCAGTTATTTCTCGAACGATCCTAAAGTACCCCCCACGGACGCCCCGAGCGCCTTTATGGACGTAATGAAATAGAATGAAATAGGGGCCACACAACAAATTGAAATAGGGGCCACACAACAAATCGGGATCGGGTGTCAGGGTTCAGGACAATCGGCATGTCCCCACGTACCCGGCCCCGACTCCGATTTCGATGGTGGTCCAATAGGTGATCCCCAACGAATCGATTGGCACGAAAGATGGGTGTCCCCAAACTCACCCCATAAAAAAGCCCGCCAATCACAGCGGGCTTAGTGAATCGGGGTATAGTCGCTAAACGTTTTCTGGCTTGTCTCTTTGTTCATGAGTTTTGGGACAATTCGACGTCATATTCGAGAACGACCTTTCTTCCTTCGCCACGCGACCAGGCACACCAAGCCGAGGCACGAAAGGACCGCCGTTGAAGGCTCAGGGATCCAAGTTGCCTCAAAAATTTCTAACTGTTCTTCAGCCACGCTATTATAATAAAGTTTGGAGCCAACGGCTGGCCAATCCGGCGAAATATAAGCCATTCCCTCCAACTGCTCTGTGTTGACTTCAGTACCGGGCCACATATCGTTCAAATTCATAGGGGCTCCAAACGCATCTGCTGTGCTATCCCGATGCGATACCCAAACGTCCAAGCCGCCTTTCCCACCCAGTCGTGGATCGCCGAAGAATCCGTCAGAAAAGAAAATCGTGAGGCCATCAGCAGATACCGAAGGTTTCCAGGTGTCAATTGTTGGATTGCCATTGACTATATCTCCCAAATCAGCCGCGTTGCCAAACGTGCCATTCGGGTCCTGCCGTGTTGCCATCCAAAGCCTATGTTCCGTTGAAGTAGCAAAACTTGACTTGTGGTAATACAATGACAAACCGTCCGTTGATACAAAAGGAAAGTTTTCGAGTTCGTTCGTATTGACACCTGGACCAAGATCCGTGATGTCTCCAAATGGGGAACTCAAATCTGCACGTGTCGCTTGGTACATGCCGAAATTACCGCTTCGATTAGATCCGAAATATAGCGTCAATCCATCCGAAGATATGCCGCCGGGATTGTCATTGGAACTAGAGTTAATTTCCGCAAGTATTGAAACGCTTTCGAAAGGACCGTTGCTATTCGACCGCGTTGCGACCCAAATCTCCGGATCATCTCTAACGTCTGATCTAAAATAGAGTTCGAGGCCGCTGGCAGATATCACGGGATAGGCTTCGAAATTCAAATCTATACCCGCAACCAGTCTTGGGTGGACAAACCTACCTTGTGGTATTTCTGCGGAGCTACTGCCGCTCAGGCAAAATAAAACGGCACAGGCCGCGACGGACATTGTCCTCACAATCATTTGTCTTGTGACAATAATCATCGAATGCTCCTCACTGTGGAAAAGAACTGAAACTGCTAAGAATTTGGGTCCCCACAAAGGGACACGTGCCCCAAAACGCGATGCGATTTCGTCCCTGATTCTACCAGCTTGTGGTCGGGCTACAAGAATTTTCCTGCGATTTCCATGAATTATTCAACCTGAGCACCGGCTTCCGCAATGGCGGTAAGGGCGTGTGGAATAGATGCAATGTGAGCGATTCCGCACACGCATTCGGACTGTTGGCTTTCTTGCCGCACTGAAGTTATCAAAAGGAGACGGAATTGCTTTTTGTGAAGTCGGGAAAATTAGTTGCCATCCGAATTTACGAGGAGTAGGATCAGCCGCTTCAGGGCGACACCCATTTATTTGCAACATTTTTAGCCTGCCGGAGGAGGGCCAGCTCGCGATGGATAACCAGACAAGATTTGTCAGCCCTAATATGGGCGAGCCATTCACCTAAGAGATTGAGGAGATCTAGTGATGAGAACTTGCAGAACTATCAAGGCTATGTCCCTAGTTGTTGGTTTGTTATTGCTAACCGGACAAATCCATTTAGCAGCAGGGGGCGAATTCACAATTGTTGTTCCAAACGGGTTTGAGGACGTCGAAGGCAATGACGGGGATCTGGGAGATGGGGCTTTCGTAAGTGGATTCCGATCTCAGTCGGTCTTTGATTCCAGCCAATTTGAATCCCTTCCTGCTTCCCAGCACCTCCTGACCGGATTTCGAAATCGCCCTGACGGACAATTACCTTTTCCCCTCACTCGCACACAGTCAGATTTGACTCTGCGCGTTTCAACCACAACTAGACGCCCTGGAACACTTAGCAATAACTTCGCGAGCAACTATGGGGATGATGTAACGCTTGTGTACGATGGGCCAATTACATTCTCGACGGACAATACTGGAATACCTGGTGGCCCAAAGGACTTTGATTACGGTGTGATATTTCAGACGCCGTTCCATTACGACCCTGCCGAAGGTCACCTTCTTCTGGAGTGGATAGTTGAGGGGACGTCCCCGTTAATTGGCAGTGATTCTAACAAAAGTCTGGACAATCCGGTTGAATGGGTGTTTCGCAATGACCCAAACGCGACCACCGCAAATTTTAGAGGCACGAGTACAGATATCTTTCAGTTCACGTTCATCCCTGAGCCAAGTACGCTGCTCCTAGGAGCGATGGCTACCGTGGGAATGCTGATACGGAGAAGGTCGTTGCAGTAACCAAGTTGCTCGGTCCCCTAACGTCATCAAGCCCCTGTAAGCCTTTGAGTTTACGGGGGCTTTTTTCGTAGTCTCTCCACCAGCCAACCTATCCCTGAATCAATAAAAAAAGCTCACCAATCACAGCGGGCTTAATCAATCGGGATGTAGTTTGGTATCAGCGTCGGCGTCGCCAACAACATACACTGGTCATGCCGAGCATCGCTAACAGAATAGTTGCGGGTTCGGGGATAGCAGCAACGGTAGATGTGATTTGTCCGAATTGGTTTTGCCAAACGATCAGGTTTAATTGGCTCCCATCGTTGAGTTGCCAGTACAGAAAGTCTGCTCCGTCCACGTCACCGTTGTCGTCGAAATCACCCGGCAATACAAACTGGACGTAGTGCCGTTGAGGCTCATCGTCCCACGTGGCTAACAACGGGCCGAAATATTGAGTACGACAAGTATGGTAAGCGAGTACGCAAGTCATTCGCCAACGGTCACGCTGGTCGTGTCTTCTACCAGTTGAAACTGAAGACGGGTAAGAATCCAAAAATCTGTAAACCCTAGGAGACCACCACAACGAAGAAATTTACAAAGGGGCAGCTAAAACAGGCAATTACACGGAAAACGAGAAACTTCGTAGAAATTGCTTGATTCTTGCATGTATCCTGACACACTGGCCAGGGATGGGGTAATTCAACCCAAAGCGTTCTTGACTAGGTAGACCTAGTGAGCATTCTCTGAGAGCCACACTTCGCCACACGACTGGTTCGTGTTGGCGTTTTCTTTTGCTCTCAAGCCACGATATCTCGGCGAATGTGGTCGTTCGCACTTTGCGGACCTCCGTCTGTTTTGCACCCTCTTTAATTTTAGCTGCACTTTCTGAAAAAACGTAAAAAACTGGACTCCACAAAAAAAGGCTCTTCCATCATGCTGCGGTTGCAAAACAAGCCGCACGATGGAGGAGCCAAGGATGGCAAATTCGAAATGTCGTTGGGAATGTCCGGAGCAGTGGTCGGAGTGGAGCGAATGGTTGGCTGCAGGATTGCACGCTCGCAATCGCTGGCGGTTGCCGGTGTTGTTGACGGGTATTTTGTTTGCCAGCGGCCGTCGAACAGTG
>JAJRWS010000396.1 GCA_024276705.1 Planctomycetota bacterium
CTCATCGCCATTCGCAAGGGTGGGGGCTACTAAGCGAACCGCAGGGCATACAGATCGGCGTCTTTCAATTCAAAGCACAACCGCACCGGTTGGCCCTGCAGACTGCCAACACGAGCCCCCTCTTTCCAGGTGACGGCCCGATCGACTGTGTCGCCGAACAAGGTGTGGCAGTCGGCCAGGGCGAAACCAGGGATCGCCTGGCCGTCGGGACGCTGCATTTCCACTCGCAGGGCGCCCGCGGCCGAAGTGGCGAAGTTTAGCCGCAGGTCGGCCCCGGAAAATCGCACCGGCCGAGTGACCAGTTCGCCGCCCCGCATCGGCGCATTCACCGAGACGAAGCCATCCAGACGCAAAGTATAACGCCGCACCGCGCTACCTTGCCCGGTCCAGTAACTTTCACTCGCATAGAGCGACAGTTCGTTTGGGGCGCCGGCCAGGGCGGAGCCGGTTTCGACCAGGTGCCAGGCGATGTACTGCTGGCCATAGTTCCAGCTGCCGGCTCGTTCGAGCCCCGGACGCAGGAAGGCTTCGTTCCAGCGTTTGAATCGTACCCCATCACGACTGGCCATCAGCAGCCCTTCGGTGATCGCCGTGCCGTAACGTTCGGAAACGGCAGCGCGCAATTGGCGGTGTTCCTCTTCGGGCAGGGCTCGCATCGAATCGGACCAGCCGCGTTCGACGTAACGTGTGGGGAAACCGAGCAGGAGATGGGGGGCCCGTGCATACGGTTTGACCTGGTTGGTGTAGAGGTGCTCCGGCGGTGAATCGGTGTAGGTCAGGTCCGTCGGCTTGCTCCAATGGAGAAAGTCGTCCGAGGTTGCCGTGCGGATGGCTCGGTAGCCACTGGGTTGCCACTTTTTTTCGGTGGTCACACCGGCCGTGAAAATCCGCCAGTAGGCCCGGTACTTGCCCAGCACGGGGTCCCAGAAAGCCAGGTTCTGTGAATCGAATGCGCCCAGCCCGGCAAACAGGGGCGTTTCGCTCAGCGGCGACCAATGCAGGCCGTCGGCCGACTTGAACGGCAACAATCCGTTGGCGCCTGCCGAACGCAAGATCGCCTTGTAACGCGCATCCGCCGCGGCATCGGGATTTTCATCCTTGAAGACGGCCGGGTGGCCTGCGTCGACACTCAAGGAGCCCAGTTTGCCACTGGTCATGACAATGTTGTTTTGCTTCGAACCCTCGAACGCGTGCAGGCCCAGGTTCGGTTTTTGCCAGTGGATTCCATCGTCGCTTTGCGCATAGCAGCAGAAGAGCGGATGCCGATCGGTCTTGAGTCCGCTGGCCGAAACATCGAGGTGCCACGCTTTGTAATACATCCGGTACAGATTTTCGTCCTGGAAGACGCTGTGATAACCACAGCCGGTTCCTTCCCAGGGCGCATCGTGCCGTAGTACCAATTCGCGCGGGGTCGGGTGCTGCAGACGGAGTTGGGCCTGGCCCTCGAGCCGCTGGATGAGCGCATCGTCGACAAACAGTTCCCGCCGCGAGCCGATGTCGCGGACCGAAGCCTCCACCGGTTCCTCGGCGCCGGAACGCCGTGTTGCGAGCAGAGGGCCCACGCCCAGAGGGGCCGTCGCGGCCAGGCCCAAGGTGGTTGCCGACTTCAGCAGCGTCCGCCGCGAGAATTCTTGATCGTTCATAGTTTCATTTTTCCAATTCGTTTATTCCACGGTAACGAACTTGTATCCCAGCGTTTGTTCTTTTGAGAAACCCCCCGGTTTTGCCGGGGAACTGGAAGAATTTGATAGTTCCGTAGTCAATTTTATCGGGATCGGGATCGCTATCGAAACGGACTGGAATTTGGACATGCGGACTTTCGATCCCGATAGCGATCCCGATCCCGATGATTGTAGTGGAATCCAGGGCTGATACCGGGCCTCCCTTTCGGAGTTGATCTAAACTACCGCTCCCGGCGGTTAACAATAGAAGCCTCCGGCTCTGCCGGTGGGGCCTCACTCTGCACCCCGATTAGAGAGCTTCCTTAATCCGCCGGGCTGTCCCGAAGGACCAGTTGGCGGATTTCAGCGACAACTTCCTCGATCGAGCGGCCGTCGTTTTCCACTTCATGATGGGCGATGCGCCGATAGCGTGGTATGCGCTGCTGGAGGACTTCTTCCACCTCGTCGGTGAAGCTTTTCGTGCCGGTCAGTGACGGCCGCTGATCATCGGGACCTATGCGGGCGACGATGGTGGGGATCGAAGCGGTGATCCAGATCACCATGCCCGCCGATCGAAGTGGCTCAAAATTGGCATCACGCTCGATCACGCCCCCGCCGCAGTCGAGCACCTGGCCATCTTTCGCGGCGAAGGTGCGGACGATCTCTTCCTCCAGATCCCGAAAGCCGGGCCAACCCATTTCCGCCACGACGTCGGGAATGGGTTGGCCCGCTTTGCGCTGCAGTTCCACGTCGAGGCTGACCGTCTGCAAACCCATCGAATCGGCAAGTTCCCTGGCCACCGCGCTTTTGCCGGTGCCCCGATACCCAACCAGGATGATGTTCATAGCTTCGCCTCCACGACCTGCCGCATCACTTCCGCCGGCGCCTTGGCACCGGTCCACAGCTCGAACTGTACGATCGCCTGACCCAGGAACATCTCGATCCCCTCGATCGTCCGGCAGCCGGCCGTGTGGGCATCTTGCAGCAATTTCGTCCGACGTGGGTTGTAGACCACATCGAAGACCGTTATTTCGCCATGTAACATTTCCGGCGGGACCAGGCTGCTGTTTTCGTTCGGGTGCATTCCCACGGGTGAGCAATGCAGCAGAATCTCCGCCTTGGCCATCTCGTCTTGAAGCGAGAGGGGCGTGAATTGGCCTCCCACGATCGAGGCCTGGCTTTGGGCGCCTTGGTTCTGGGCGCCTTGGTTCTGGGCATCGTCGACCAACGTCTTCAGTTCGTCCATCTTCACGCCAAGGATGGTGAGCTGTTCGGGTGGAGCCTCGCGGGCAAGGGTTACGACGATCGCACGGGCGGCGCCACCCGAGCCAAGGACAAGGACTTTCTTGCCTTGGGGGTCGGCCCCCGCATTGCGCAGCGCGCTGATTGCTCCAAGTCCATCCGAGTTATAACCCAACAGGCGCCCGTCGTCGTTGACCACGGTATTGATGCAGCCAATCCCCTGGGCCGTCGGGTCGACCTGGTCCACCGCGTGCATCGCTTCGACCTTGTGGGGAATCGTGACCGAAAGGCCCCGGTAGCCCATTGCCCGAATTCCTTCGAGCACCTCGGAAACCTTACCCGGTTCGACATCATGGGCAACATAGACATAGGGCAAACCCAGAGCTTCGAACGCCGCGTTATGCAGCTCCGGCGATAAGGAATGCCCCACGGGGTGTCCCAGGACCGCGCAGACTTTTGTTTTGGCATCAATCGGTGGCATCAGAAATCCTTGGATCGAACTGAAATTGCGAGACGGCCCTTTCGCGTGGGCCCCCCCTTTCACAAACAAGCCGACAGGCCGCAACTGCGGCCCAGGCGACGCCAGCCATGGCTAGGCGCCGCATCCTCCCGGTCGTCACGAAGGCGCGGGTTGGATCGGGCGACTGCCCATGGGGCTGCCGCTTTGGCTGTGAGCCGAGAGAACACTGAATTGCTTGTTGAGATCCGCACTGCCACAGTGAGGACAAACGGGTGGCTCGTCACCGCGGACGAGCGTCTCAAACGGCTGGCGGCACTGCTTGCATACATATTCGTAAATGGGCATAAGTCTACCTCGAAGTTCGCATCGGGTCGCATTGGATCGGTATCGTTTACATCGTCAGCTTGGCCCGGCAGACCATTCTGAGCCAGACGCTCGTTTCATTCCCGCCAATGATAAATGACAATAGAATGAGTGATGTGAGATGTGGGAATCGATGATCTGAAGGATAGCTCTTTTTGCAGTTCATCGATCATCGATCACACTTCAAACATCCGTATGGCGTGCTTCTCCATGGTTATCCCAAAACAGGAAGTTATTTTTGAAGCATTC
>JAJRWS010000397.1 GCA_024276705.1 Planctomycetota bacterium
AAAGGCAACGGATCAGCCCGAACGAGGCGTTTTTTTTCTGCCAGGCCGTGGCGAATAAACAGGTTTTTGATCATCTCGGGTGGGGCGGACAACTTCTGCTTTTTCAGTCGCCGGCTCAGGGCCTCGTTGGTCAGGGCTGGGTGCTTGATCTTTTCGACCAGAATTGCAATCGCTTCAAACGCTGTTGGCTGCCGCCGGTCCGCGCTCAGCTCGCTACGACGCTGCTGTTGTCCGGAGTAAACGGACCGATCGGCACAGTAGTAGACGAATCTTCCTTGCGCCTTCTCTCGCTTGATTTGCGGATGGTCGGCAAATGAAGAAAGAAACGATCGCGGGTCGAGCCCGAGCAGTGACCCCATCTCGCCGGCGTCAAGGCCCGCCGAGGAACGGCGAATCAGTTCAACGACCGTTTGCTTCAGGTTCCCGTAGCGAGAGAAGAAAACACCACGCCAATGCCATAGTCCGTCAGCATCAAACTCGGGTACGTCCTGCAGTGTGTAGTACCGACCATTTTGGTTGTAGCTGGTATGTGCCTGCCACTGTTTCAGACCAGAGGGGGCGCGAAGTTTGACTACTTGAAATGCAATACTTCTGCGAGGAATTGTTGATTCCATGCTGCCTGTTGTTGCTTTCCTTTGATGCTGTCTTTTTCCGGATGTTGCTTGAGAAGCGTGATGGCGACTCGTCTTAACCAGGATAAATTGTTAGCCAACGTGCGTTCTCGTACACGACTGTCGTCTTCGCGGAACAACACATCGAGTTGCCAGTGGCAGTTGTTCTCAATGGACAAATGTTGACGAGTCGCTTTCGCAAAATCGTTTCCGTTGAGAAATTCGCTGAGAATATAGTAACGCCCCAAGATGGAAACCCCAAATTCGGTCTGCAACCCCATATTTTGCGCAGCCCAGTGGTGGACTCCTGGGATGATGCCTGGTACCCCCTTCCGAATCGCCTTTTTTCGGAATTGCTTTATGTTGCCGCTTTCCGCACGCGCCAGCTCCACCACATGCGTGGGGGCAAGAGGCCGATGCCAATGACGGCCAATTGCGTGAGGCAGAAGATCCCCAGGCCTAGCAGAACGCCTTCGGTGAAACCGTAGGAATGGAGTCCCACGCCCAGCTCATTGACGCCAAACCAGGACCAGGTGGTGCATAGGTTGCCGCCGACAGCCAGCAGTGCCAGCCCGCGCTCTTTCACCAGGCCAGCCCAGCGGGCATGCAGGACGAGCGCGTTCCACAAGACGATGATCAAAGCCCCGTTTTCTTTCGGGTCCCAACCCCAAAAACGGCCCCAGGAGTCGTCGGCCCACAGACCACCGAGCACGGTGCCCACGAAGCTGAAGAATATCGAGAAGCAGACCGCCCCATAGATCATGCGGCTCAGCTCCTTGCCGATTTTCGGCGTCAGGGAAGGAGTGAAGACGCCTCGAAGGATGTAGAAAACGCCCAGGGTGCCTGCCACGAAGGTGGTCGAGTAGCCGAGTGTGATGCAAGTTACATGGGTGGCAAGCCAGAATTGTGTATCCAGAACCGCTTGCAGAACGACGAAGGTATCTCCTTGTCGGGCCAGGAAGAAGGCGACCAGCAGGGTGGAGAAGCCCGCAACTTCGGCCAGCAGGTTGCCGATTCCAAGTCGGTAGATGCGCTCAATGATCAGACCGAGGACGACACATCCCCAGCCGATGAACACGGCCGACGAATACAAGTTGGTCACGGGTGGGCGGCCGGATATGTAGATTCGCGCGACCAGCGCCGTGGTATGCACGACGAGGGTCACGGCGATCATCCAGAAAGCGGCTCGATTCAGCGGTTCGCTCCAACCCAGCCAGGCCAAGGCAGAGAGTACGAATGCCAGAACGTAGAGCAGGGCGCACCAGAAAAAAGGCTGCCAATGGTTGAACCACGCTTCGATTTCGACCTTCCGGGCATTGAATTGCGGGGGCGGATCGTGCGCTAACAAGTCGCGATATCGGGCCACGGCCAGGTTGAAATTCTGCGTGGCGGCATCCCCCGTGCGATAAGCACGCAGCATGTCCTCAAGCAGGATGGTGGCGGGATTCGGTTTGTGACCGGCTAGCTTTGCGTCTTGAGCCGCGGTCCAGGCGGAGGCGAAGGGTTGCCATGCCTCGCCGGAGGCATCCGGTACGGGAACGGCAAGGGGGGGATGGTTCTGGGTCAGCACTTTGGCATGTCGTCTGGCCGCCGGCAAGTCTTCGGCTACGTGGCCTTCGCGGATTCGTGGCAGAAACGTCTCCCGCAGCAGGTGGAACAACTGGGTCTTGGCCGTGAGTTCCAGGATCTTCCGTTGGTAGACGCTGAGTTCTTGTTTCTTGTGTGCGTGGGCCAACCGTGCCTGCTTGGAGAATTTTATGTAGTTTTTGCGGACTTCGCCCCAGGAATAACGGAACCCCTTGCGCCGTTCGAGCCCAAGGGTGTGCAAAACCTCCATGTTGTCAATCCGAAAGATCTGGTGCTGGTCGCTTTCGGGCTTCCCGGCAATCAGGTCGAGCAGCCAGCGAATGGCCGGCTGACGCTTGCCCGACTCATCCCGGAACGTTTGTTTGCCGGAGATCAGGGCAAGACTGTTGCGCGCCAGGGTGTCGAACGGTTTGATCCGGCCTTCATAGGCCAACGGGAAATTTCCGAATTGGCCGATTTCCATTTCCCCGTCGGGTGTTTTGGCGGGCTGGGCCAGGGATAGCATCAGCAGGACACAGCAGGACGCAACGATGGCGGGAAACCAGAAGGCCGCGCCGCGTGCCCGTCCCGGCTCGCGTTTCCCCGTCCGAGCCGTCGCGGCCTCCTCCTTTTCTTTTTCCTTGGCCGAGCGTCGGCGCAAGAAGCGGAGGAGTACGATTCCGAAATGAACCAGCATGCCGGTGGCCACCATGATGCAGGAGACGTAGGGAATCATCCAACTGGCATTGCTGACCACCTGGAGGATGGTGATTTCGACGCCGGTCCTGGAGTCGCGATCGAATCCACTCTGGTAAAAAGTGTCGCCCGCGTAACGCAAGGGGTTGTTCATCCAGATCCGGACGTCACGGTCCACGTCGCGGCTTGGGTCGGTCAGGTGGAGGTCGGAGGAAAAGTTCTTGGCTTTGTCGGTTCCCAGGTACTTGTCGAAGCGAAAGTCAATCAGCCGGACGGAATAAGGCTTGTAAATGCGTTTGGGGCGAAGGGAAACACGGAACTTTTTCCCATCCACGAGGACTTCTTCCGCCCCTCCCCGATACGTTTGAATGAGGGCGAGCAGGTAGGTGCCATAGGACTTGGAACTGCCCTTGCCTTGGAATTCAACGTACGTGGCAGCCATGTTGATTTCGCTGCCGGTGCCGCTCACGACAGGTTCCTCGACGGCAATCATGGTCACTCCCATCCCGGCCGTCGCCAGGCTGTCCTTGCCGATGCCCGCCCTTTGCAACTTCGAGTTGTCCATGTACTTGAGAACTTTCAGGTCGAAAGGAAGCGACTCGTGCTGGAGGGTCCTGCCAGGTTGCAACTTCCAGGACGGAATGACCACGGTTTTGTTGATGGTCGGATCGGACCGATCCTCAATGGCCATTTCCAGAGCCCGGGTCTGTTCGATGTAATTGACGGTTTGGCCTTCCCGGATGCGCATGTTCCCTTCCACCGCTTGCGTGCCGACCAGCAGTTCGCCGAACATGATCAACAGAATACCCGCATGCAGGAGCACGATTCCCGCCCGATTGTTGAAAAGCAGAACGCCCCCGGCCAAGAGGACCAGGCTGGCCAGCCCGCCCTTGATGAGTTGCCACAGGATGCGCAGCGACGAATCGTTCATGGTGGCGCCGGTGGCCCAGGTCCAGCCGAGCAGGCCGCCGATCCCCAGGACCGTGGCCAGCAAGGTCCACCACTCGATTTTGCGAGCCGGATCGATCCGGAAGAGTCCATAGAACGCGACGAGTCCAAGGCTGGCCAGTCCGGCTTGGAGGAGGAACCAGAGTGTTGACCACTTGATCTCGGCGATGTTTCCCGCGTCGTCCTTGTTCGATCCGCTGGCAACCACCAGCCAGGTCAATAGGACGCCCAGTACGATCAAAGCGATGCCTGCGACAAGTCGCACTCCACGGGCGT
>JAJRWS010000398.1 GCA_024276705.1 Planctomycetota bacterium
ACGATATCCGCGGCCAAGCTGCAGGCCTACAAAGCCGTCAAATGCATTCGCTGGGATGGAGCCTGGTGCCGCAAGGACATCTCCGACAAAGCGCTTGAGCCGATCAACACTTGACCACCATGCGGCGGTCAAACTGGCTGAAACGACTTGTTCACTCACTGATGGGCCGCCCAGATTTTTTAGGTGATTCACAAGCCAAGGCCATGATTTGTGTCACATCACTTGCTCTGCCGTGAAAGTACCCGGCGAGCCGCTACGTGGGGCATCGCTAAGAACGCCTTCGATGGCGCGGCGAAGTTCGGCATGCGTTTCCCGACATTCGATCGCAGTCAGAGCAGAAAACGACTGCTGCCAACGCCTGGCCGATCGTCCGGACCACGTGTCGTCGCCCGTCGGCGAGACATAAAGCACCACGGGCTCCGCCCAAAGCATGGGCAACGGCCAAAGAGTGCAACCCAACGACAGGATCAGAACACGGCAACAGTCCCTAACGGGTCGCCGCATGAGTTTTTCGTATGTTGTGTCTAGGATCGTCCTCCTTGGGTAGTTTGTTCGGATTCGCTGAAAATTTTCGCCAAAGACGAGTCAGGGCTAATTTTAGTGAGTTTTGTTTTTTACGCGGCATTTTGTTGTTTCGATTTCAATGCCGCCAACCAGTTGTCGAGCTTGGACGAGCGACTCGGTCATTCGAGCATATTCGTCGGGAAGAATCGAATTTTTACTTGCCAGAGACTGGGAGACCGATCGAGAGGTTTCAATAAGCGATTTGGCTTGTCCTGCAAATTCCATCTGCCGGCGATCCTCGGAAGGGATCATTTCATCCGCTTTGTCAAGAATCAAGCACTGTTGAATGGAGAGAATCTCGTCGAGAATCCTCACCGCATCCGTTTCGAGGAGGTCATGATCGACGCCGCCGATCAGTTGCTCGGCTCGCGTCAAGTGATCGAAACAATATCGGTAGTTAAACGGGTGAACAATATGTGGAGATTCGGGCAAGGTGGGGGGCCACTGGCCGTCGGAGTTGTAGGAGTTGGTTAAGTGGTACCATGCCTTTTTGCGCGTTGTTGGATCCAAACCCTTGGCAAGCTGGAGTTTTTCCCTCACCAGGTCTTGCCATGGCCGCAGAATCCGAGCCATCGGCGTGCTGGCCCAGGTCGACGCGCGGGCACCATGCCAGGCGGAATCGTCATCGAAGTGGATCGTCTCCTGGAGTGCTGGAAGCTGGTTGCAGGCCTGGTCGAATGTTATAAAGTCCCCCATTTCGAGACATCCCGAAACCAAGTCGATGAGCTTGCCCTTCGATTCGGGGGTTTGCTCAAAAACGTTGTCCGGTTTGTTTTCGTATTTCAGTTTGAACCACCCGTTGGTGCCCACGTATTCCGCATCGTCGGCAAAGACGATCAACGCTCCCTTCTCTTCCTGGTCGCCTTGTTGCGAGTATTTTTGGATCAATTCTCGGTAGTCTTCAAGCGTGTAGCCCTCCATTCCCATAAAGTAGCGGACACCGAATTGGGCGATGCGATCCGAACGAAGGAACATGCGTAGTTGGTTGGGCTCCAGTCCTCGAATATGATTGAAGGGAAAATGAATCGCCTTTTCAGTGCCAGGCAAGTCATAGCGGAAATCGAAATTATAGAAGGCCTGCTCGTCGGAATGTTCCACCTCATGGATCTCGGGCCGCTGAGGAGTCCCATCAGGATAGAGCGAGCAGCTGTAAGCTTCGAAATCGCCGATCATATTGGCGTAACCCGCCGCAGCCACTTGTCTGGGCACGTAGCTGCGCCAGCCGCATTCCGGGTTCCAAAAGCTACGAGGCTGCAGCATCAAATGCTTCTCGTAGACATCCTTGGAAAACCGAAGTGTCCAGAGTCCGTCCTCTTCCGGAAAATTCGGTAACATCGGGTGGGCATACGGGCTGCCCATGAACTCGCAGGAGCCGTTTGCAATTGCCGCATTGAGCTTTTCGAGTACATCCGGAGTGTACTGCGCAATCTGCTCAATCGTATAGCCAGACGCCTCGAAGACGAATTTTACACCGGGAAAATGCTGGGCCATGGTGTCGAACATCATTTCGTAGGCACTACGGATAACAAACTCGTAGCGATCCGGCGTCAGGTAGGCATAGTTCAAATTGGCATGGAAGATATTGATGTAATTCATGGTAATTTATGTTGTTGTGACCCATTCGAAGGTGCTTGTTGTTACGCGAGACACGCCCTGATCCGCGTTTGCCAGGGAATGAAAGCAAAAGTAGATGCCGATCATAATCGTGGCAAGCAGCGCCCAGCCGAGCCACACGCCAAAAGTCTTCGTGTCACTTTGGCGGCAAGCCTCCGCTATCGCAGGCAGCGGTTCCTCGCAGGGAGCATTTTTGGTTAGCAGCGACACCGCGATCATGAACAGGGTGATTCCAGCAAACAGGTAAAACGCCATCAGCAAGAAGTGGGGTAAATGGATTTCCAGGCCGAATTGCTCGGCGATCGGCTGCTTGAAAAAATCCGCCACTCCCACCGAGAGCGACACGGCCGAGCCGCAAATCAACGTCCAAAGTGCCGCAGTAGCGGTGGCCCGTCGCCACAGTACACCGAGCAAAAACACGGCCGCCATGGGGGGGGCGAAATAAGCGATGATGCTCTGCATCAGGTCAAACAGATTTTTGCCGACTGTCTGCATGGAAAGAGCGATGCCGATCGACAAGATCGCGATGCCGATCGTGACGATGCGCCCCACCTGTTTGATGTGTCCAGGAGAAGAGTCGGGGTGGAACTTCCGCTGGTAGATGTCTAGCGTGAAGATAGTGCTGAAGGAATTGAGCCCCGAGTCAATCGTGCTCACCAGCGCGGCAATGAGCACGGCGACGATTAGCCCGACCATTCCCACCGGCAAGTAGTGGGTCACCATGGTCATGAAGGCCTTGTCCGGATCATCCAAATGGGGATGCAAGACAAAGCACAAGATGCCTGGCACGGCAAAGATCAGCGGGGTGAAAATTTTCAGAAAACCGGTGAACAGTATCCCCAGTTGTCCTTGTTTCAGATCTCGGGCCCCCAACACACGCTGGACGATCGTCTGGTCGGTACACCAGAACCAGACGCCGAGTACCGGATACCCCAAAAGCATTGCGTGCCAGGGATAATCCGCGTCGCTGGCCGGTCTCAGGAGGGCCCAACGTTCTGGCGAGACCTCCTCCAGCAGTCGATCGAGTCCGCCGACTTGTTGAAAGCCGAGAATCGTTATGGTTGCCGCGCCAAAAATCATCAGGATCGACTGGAACGAGTCGGTGACCATCACCACCGCCAGCCCTCCGGCAACGGTCAGGATCGTCGCCACACTCACCAGCGCCGTCACCGAACACCACAAGGGGCAATCCAGAATTTGGCTGAGCAG
>JAJRWS010000399.1 GCA_024276705.1 Planctomycetota bacterium
CCCAAGATTGCCGAGAAACACCAGGGTATCGCCAAAGCCTACCAAGCGGTTGACATTCAAGGTGGCGCCGGGCAGCATCGAGAACTGGCCCGAGTATTCGCTGCCAAAACCGTTGAATTCCAAACGATTGGCGACGACCGTTCCTCCCCACATGGTCAGTTTGCCATTTCCGATCAGGAAAATGTTCCCGGCTGAGATCTGGCCGCCCGTGGTAACTGATAATTCGGCGGCCGTCTCGCTCACGCCGTGGATGGAAACATCCTTTCCAACCGTTAAAGTCTGGTTGCTGACTGACAGTCTGGCCCCTTGGTTCAATCGTAGATTCTTCGCCACACCATTCGCGCTGAGGCTTGCATTGATGGACCCCAGGCGGAGGAATACGTCGTCTTCCGCATCGGGAACACGATCGCCAATCCAATTGCCAGCCGTGTTCCAGTCGGCTCCTCCCAGAAAATCCTTGCGCGGCAAATCGATCTGATTCCAGGAGGCGGTGGCCGCAGCGGTCAGCACGTCGGTCGCGCTAAGCTGTTTTCGCTCACCAATACCCAAGCCAGAATACATTGCGGCGTTTTCGATCAACAAGTGGCCATGATCATCCTTCACGGCCATCAAGTTGCCTCCAACCAGGGCAACTGGGATGTCGTAGTCGCCATCACCCAACCCATTTTCCGTGCCGGGAACTCCGAGGGCGTGGCCCAACTCATGCATGGCGGTACTCAGCAGGTCGAAATTTGAATCGGGATTGCCCACGTTCGCGAAAGCTCTTCCTTGAAAGGAAGCTTCCAGTACCTCGGGCGGGCTGCCGTTGTACCAGGCTACCTGGTCCGCTGAGGACAAACGCCCATAAAGTTCCTCACGCATGCCGAACTCCTCGTTGTCCCGTGGGGTTGGATCAAAATACCATGGCTGGGCCAATCCACCGGAACCTTCATGCGTATCGAAGGTGATGGTCGCCTGATTTGGCCGATTGCTGCCAGATGGCCAGGTCCACTCGTCTAAGCCAAGCATGTTGCCGTCCAGGTCTCCCCATCGATAAGTGACGTTCAGAGTGTGGGGGTCTTCGATGATATCTTCCCAAATATCCGCCGCCGCCCGCATGATTGCCTGCACATCGTTGGTGCGGTTGACCCCGTTGGGATCAAAATAGGGAGTTGTGGGGTCAAAGGTGAGGTTGATGGAGAGTGCCATGGTCGTGCAGGTCAGTGCAAGCCACCAGGCGGACAGCATTCCCAACAAAGTGAATAGGGTTCGATTCCGGCACTGCGATAGTCGGTAATTCATCTTTCTTGTCCTCCAATGGCCATGAGAGTCGTCTATACGGTATATACCCGTTTGCACCACGAAGCCGACAAATATTGCGTTCCTCAAGAAAGCGAGTTAAATTCGCGCGTGTGGCAGGGAGCGGTTGACCCACGGTGAATTTGGCCCATGGTTTTGCCGCGCCTCGAAGCCCAATGGATCCGGATGGGTTTGCCATCCGAAGAGTTTGTCATCACCGACGATAACTCCGCGGAGAAATAGTCCGCCAGCAAAATGATCAGTCAAACCGGACGGTGACGATGTTTGTGTAACTGTCGACTTCCTGCCCTTTTACGACAACGGTGGGCTCGACCAGGGATTTTGCCACAAGTACATGGCCGATTCGGGGCTCGGGGTACAGCAGGGCTGGCTGATGCTGATACCCATCCCGTGGGAAAAGGTGGACGTGATGCGTTATAGGCCGAGCGCTTTCATTTGTTGCATCATTTCTCGATAGAGATCCAGAGTGATATAGGAACACCAGATACTGAAGATCAAAACAACCATTGTCAGAATGACTTTGGTCATTCTTTGGTAGTGCGGATGCATCCATACCAAAGGAAGGGCAAAGGGTCCGACTGAAAGGAGAGCTATGACAACAACAGACGTGGAAAAATACCACTTTGTTTTGGCCGGCTGTTCTCCACTAAGAAACTCATTGCAATAGCGGCACTTGATGGCTTCATCCTGTATTTCCTCGGCACAATAAGGGCAGATTTTCATGAATGTACTCGAATTACCTTTAGGGCGAAACTGTAAGAAATCTGGCGATCTCCGCATCAAGCCCATGAGCTATGCTCCACCGAAGTTAACCACCTGGATTGAGAGGATTGACGATCTCGATGCCATCGTAGTCTTGACCTTCGCTCAGATTCTCGCTCCAGATGACCTTCGCACCCGCATAAACGGTCCGCCTGCTAACTTACCCGAGATGCCTGGCAAAGAAGGTTTGGACTTGTTCCCACATCGGCGCGCTCAGCGCATGTCCCACGCCCGGTTCGATGAAATGGCTGAAATTCTCCGCGGCGTTCAAGTTCTGGTAGGCAAGGGCGATTCGTTTCACTGCCCGCAGCGTTTCGTCGATCGGGCTGCCCCGGTCGCGTTCGCCAAAGTTCAAGTGCAGAGGCCGGGGCGCAATCAAGGCGGCGATATCGGGCGTATCGTGAAGGGGGTATATATTCGGGATGAAGTTGGGAAAGCAGTGCAGCAACTGTGCAAGTTCAATTCCCCGATAAGTGGGCAGGCAGCAATTGCCAACCAGTGCTTTCAGTCGCGGTTCCCACGGTCCCACCAGCCAGGTGTGGGTGGAGCCCATCGAATGGCCGTAACAGCCAATCCTTTGAGGATCGACCTCCGGGCGTGTCACCAGGTAATCCACCGCCCGGCGCATGTCGAGGATATTTTTCCAGGCCAACGATTTTCCCTGGACCACGTAACGCAGGAACAGAAATCGTTCGTAGGCGCCATTCTTCAGGCCCTCTCCCTCCGGTTTGCCATCCGCGTTGACAGGTTGCACGCGGTTTTGCCGCTCCTCGAAGCCCAACGCGTCGATGCAAAGCACCACGTAGCCCAATCGGGCCAGGGCCGCGCCCGTATGATGCTCGGGATTGCCCGCCAGTCCGGCCGGCTCCGATTTTCCCAGGTGGTACTGCCCATTGTGCTGATGCCAGACACAAACGGCCGCGACCGGCTGGGAAGCGGGCGCGACGTCGGGCAGCAGCAGCAGGGCAGGGATCCGGTCGTCCGGCTCCGCCAGGAATGAAACCGGCTGAATCCGGTAGCCATCCTTGACGATCGGTTCCTCCAATTCCGGTTCCAGGGGACAAGGCTCGGGCCAGGGGCCACCCAGCGCGCGGCCTAACTGCTGCTGAAACGGTTCGTGTTTGGCTGGTTGAGAAATTACATCCTCCGTGGGCTTAGCATTCTCGGGAGTCAAGGTGACTTTTTCATCGTGGTTCTGTTCCGCGAATCCTGTTGTCGTGATCATCAAGCCACTGGCTACCGTTACGGTCCGCCCGACAAATTGCCGGCGGCTAAGCGATTGGTTTTCCATCATGCGTTTCCATCCTGGTGTGTCATTTCTTATTGTTGTCCGGCCACGAGATGTAATCAAGGGAAAGGATGTCTGCCTTCCGATAGCCGGCGCGGGTCAGTTACCCGAAATGGGCCGGATGGTGGTGTCGAGCCGTACCGCCTTGGTGGCAGCGAGCGTACGAACTTCAACGCAGGCGTGTTGGTGGTCCTGCTCCGCGGTCACCGTGAAATCGGCAGCATGGTGCATACTTTCAGACGCATCCGCCACCGTTGCTTACGCTTTTCACGCCATAGGTTGCGTGGCCGACATACTCGTTTTTTCACATTCAACGTTTCGTTTTCCTCTTCATTTTGCCCAGGCTTTTTTCTTGTCGAAAGGCACGCTGGACGAAGGCGGGGCCTATGAGCTGATCATTCCCTATTGGGCCAAATGTTCCTCGATCCGTTGGATATTTTCCATCGGTGTTTCATAAGGAAGGCAGCCGGTTCCCAGCAAACAGTTGCCGTGCCCCGATGCCAGTTCCACGATGCGGTCCACCTCGCGGTAGATTCGTTCTGAGTCGCTTGCTCCACGTCTTCGAAGAGCGGTTGGGTGATGGCCGGAATTCCATTTCCGCCTGGGACGCGGACTTCCGCTCCGTAAGCTTCCGCTTCGAGATTGTAGATGTCGACCCCAACCACAACCGGTGTGTGATGGTACTTCCGATACGCGGCCTGGTGTCCGGCAAAGAGCAGTTCCGGGTTGCGGGAAACTTCCCAAGGTGAGCGGCCGATCAGCGCGGCGGCATGTTCGTAGACCGATGGAGAAAATGGAATTTTCATCAGGCTATCCATTCGTTGCCGAATTGGCAGGTTACGGTTCGATGCGCTGAACGGTTATACAGCTTTGCTCCTGTTTCGACGCGAGCCGACCGAGACTAAGATGCTTCAAGCGATTTCCGGCAAGACAAACGGTTTTCGATAGTTGCGTCGGGAGAATCCGTTCGCCCGCTCGGCATGCGGACCGACGAGATGGCGCAGGTCCGTGTAAGGTTGAACCTTTTCGTGCCAGCCGGCGAATCGTTCCATTTCTCGATTGAGGATACGCTGGTCGACATCGCAGAGTGCCACGATCCGTACATGGGGAACTTTACGAAACAGATCGATCAGTTGCCGCCCGCGACCTCCGACCCCAGGAGCTCCGGTCTGGCCCAGCCCAACGACAGCCAGGCGGAGGTCGTCGTTCGCCCCCAGGGGTCTGGAGAACGGCGCGGCCCGTGCGCCGCTGCGTAGTGTCAATGCCAGTCCGGCCCCCAAGGAGCCCTGCAAGAATTGTCTGCGAGTCGGTCGTGGCATCGGGGGCTCCTCCCATGGGGTATTGCAAGTACTAAGAATAGCCTAACATGGCCTCCGGCCGTGAACGGCGAGCCGAAAACCTGCATCGGACCCGTTACCCTGCCCGTCCCGCGCCGGTCATCAGTTCAATGTAAACTCTGGCAGTCGCACGATTTCTCCACCCACCAGGGCCGATTCATGGGCACAGATGCCCACACCGGTCCAGTTGGCTGCTTCGGCCGCACTGGGCCAAGGCTCACGATCGCCTGCCAATGCGGAGAGAAATTCGTGGACCAGGTGCGGATGTGAGCCCCCATGCCCGCCGCCCTGCACGAACGAAAGATGGCCGGCATCCTGAATGGTCTGGGTGAAGGGGCGGATCGGTTCCGGGAGCAGGTGGGCGAAGTCGGGCACCTCGACCCGCTGGGCAATTTCCGCTTCGGGCCGTTTGGCTGTGTGCAAAACCGGCTGTTCCCCTTCGATCAGTGGCCACTCGAACGATTTTTTGGATCCGTACACATCGATCGACTCGCGGTACTGCCGGGCCGTGTCGAACAGGAATCGCCAGATGTGGGCCGCCACGTCGGATTGGTGGATCTTGATATGGCACGACTCGACCGCGAAGGAGTTGTCCGATTTTTGCGCCAACCGCTCATTGATGGTGCCCGAGCCGAAGCAGGAGACATATTCGGCCCGCTTGCCAACCAGCCCCAGCATGGGGCTGACCACGTGAGTCGCGTAGTGCATCGGGATCATCCGTTCCCAATACTCGGGCCAACCTTCCATGTCTTGTGGGTGGCTGGCCTGCAGGTACTGGATTTTTCCAAGTTCACCCTCGTCGAGCAGCCCTTTGACAAACAAATATTCGCGGCTGTAGACGACTGTTTCCGCCATCATGTACTTCAAGCCCGTCTCTTTCACCAGGTCGACAATTTGCCGGCACTCGTCGATCGTCGTTGCCATCGGTACCGTGCAGAGCACGTGTTTGCCGGCCCGCAGGGCGGCGATCGACATGGGGGCATGATCGGGAATGGGCGAATTGATATGGACGAAGTCGATTTCCGGATCGGCCAGTACGTCGTCGTAGCGGGTGTACCGTTTGTCGATACTCAGGGCATCGCCAACCTTGTTCAGATGGCTCTCGGTTCGCTGGCAGATGGCAACCGAACCGGTCAGGGGATGCTGCTGGTAGATGGGGATGAACTCGGCCCCGAAGCCCAGGCCGATCATGGCCACATTGAACTTTACATCTTTCAAGGTCCGATTCCTTCGTGGGGTGTTCGTGCTGGGGACGTCCCATCCTAACCTGGGTTTGCCATACATGGAACGCCTGGTTGGATTACCGTGACCGCGGTGGTGCAGGACAGGGTTTGCATTCGGAAACTGGTGTGGTTTCCAAATGGGGGGTGAATAGCAACGCAGGTTGTCGAATGACGGTCTCAATAGAAAAGCGAGGAAGCGAATGATGGCCAAATACGATCAACTCCATTCCTCATGGCCCCGGGTTTGCTCTCGCGTCTTGACAATCTGGCCACCTTTTAGCACAATATGGACAGTGGGGTGGTCTGGGCAGAGACACCACAATTATTCCTGAGGATTCCTTTTCTGGCTTTTCTCGTGGTTCCTTCTCGGACGCGTCATGTCACAAACTCTGGTTGAAACGCTGAAGTCGACCGACTGGTTCCATGCCGATGGGTTTCCCATCGCCGTGGAACCGCGTAATCCGCAGTTGCCTTTTGCACTGCATGATCATGAGTTTTGCGAGATTGTCGTGATTACTGGCGGCCATGAGCTCCACCTCACGGGGACCGAGTCGTGGCCGATGGTCGTGGGCGATGTGTTTGTGATTACTGGCCGGCGACCTCATACGTACGACAACATGGACGACTTGTCGCTGGTGAACATTCTTTACCAGCCCGAGTGGTTACGTTTGGACATGCGGGATCTGCTCGAGATGCCCGGATATCATGTCCTGTTTCATTTGGAGCCTGCCTGGCGCGCCAGCCATCAGTTCAATAGCCGGTTGCATCTGGCGCCTGCGGAATTACGGAAGGTGACGGTATTGATCGATCGTTTGGAGCAGGAACTGGCTGTGCGGCAAGCTGGCTTTCAATTTGTTGCCACGGCCCTGTTCATGGAAATCGTTGGTTTCTTGTCGAGGTGTTATCCCAGAAACGTTCAAGGTAACTCGCAATGTTTACTGAGAATTGGCCAGGCAATTGCCTATTTGGAGGTGCATTTCCAGGAGCCCATGGATCTTGAGTATTTGGCCCAAATAGGAAACATGTCCAAGCGAAGCTTGATGCGCGCATTCAAGAAGGCGATGCGCATCTCGCCCATCTCTTATTTGATCCAAGTCCGTATGGCCAAGGCCGTTGAGTTGTTGCGACAGGAAGAACTGACGATAGCGGAGATTGCCCATCGAGTCGGCTATGCGGACAGCAACTACTTTTCGCGTCTGTTCAATACGACGATGGGGCTGGCTCCCACCACGTACCGGCGTCGGCTGTTAGCCGAGCAGACGGTCTTGAGCGAGCAACGGGGGAGTGGGCAACGGGGGAGTGGGCACTTACACAATCACGCGGCGATTTCCTGGCAGACTCAATGACGATTCAAAGATTTGTATGACAAGGGTTGTGCCTGGTCCAGGCTTACTTGTAAGGTTGCCACATCAACAGGGTTTGCCAAATGCTGGTCCCGTGGACCAGTGGAAGGAGACGAGATGAGACTGTCTCGTGCGACCGTTTATGCCATCGGCGCTTCTCTGCAGCTTGCGGATGCGCCGGAAGAGGGGCCAATCCCATGTAGCCGATTAGCTCGGGTGGGAGAAATGCCGGAGCGTTTTCTGCTGCAGGTGTTGCGGCAGATGGTGAATCATGGCTTGCTAAAATCGACACGTGGAGTCGACGGCGGTTATTGCCTTTTGCGCCCCGCCTGCGATATTTCATTGCTGCATATCGTGGAGGCAACCGATGGCCCCATGACTTCTGACCTGCCGCCCCTGGATGGCATGCCCGAGAAGTCGCGGAAACGATTGGTTCACGTTGTGCAGGAAATTACGCGTGCGGTAAGCGAACGCCTCGCTCAGGTCAGTTTGGCCGATTTGCTATCGGCGGAGGCCAATGCAAGCAGCCCGCGGCATGCCGGGTCAACGGCCAAGATCGAAGGAGGGTAAGGGCTGGCTCACCCCTCACTGTGCGGCTGACCGGGTGCCGTGGGGTGAAGCACCGATTTGATCTCCCATGGCCATGGGACGTACGGCAACGGGGAAATGCATTTCCCACAAGGTACGCTTCAAGATACGAAATTCATCGAAGCTGTCCGTGTAGACCCAAATGGTCACGGGCGTTGCCTCGCGTTGATGCGCTGCGAGCAGTTCTTGTAGCGTGGCTCCTGGCATCAAGGCCTGTTCGACATTCTGGCCAAGCTTGTCGGATACGGGAAGGAACTTGAAATTCTGTTCGATCTGGTTTTTTCGCAAGTAGCTGCCCGGAGTTTGTAAATGGACAGGCGCGGCGAAGGATCGCGGAGCGCTCGACCTGGAGAGTGTCAGCCGGAGCCGGTAGCCATGAATGGGGCCGAAAGTTTCAACCACATGGCCCTGTTGCTGCAATGTTCGGCGCAGATTTTCAACACGCGGATAAACTTCGTTCATGAGGGACTGGATTGGAACAATCGAAACCAGGCCATTTTTCAAACGCAGATGGAGTTCCTCACCGCGCACTTGCCTGGCGAGCGGCGTGGTAACCGTTTCGATCTCTTCCACCGCGGGAGGCGCCGAGGCGAGTGCCAATTGCTCCCGGGTCAATTCGTCCAGACGGATTTGCGACTCGGTGAGTTGCCGTTGCACATCGAATTGGAACTGCTCGGTTTCGCTGAGCCTGGCCCGACGTTTCTGCAAATCTTCCTCGATTAGAGTGCGCTGCATGCTTAACTTGATCCGTTCCCGGTCCTGCAGTTGAGCCTCCTGGGACATGCTCGTGATCCGTCCGGCCATGGTGTTGATTTCACCACGCGAAGCCGTGATTTGCCGGGTCACTTGTTTCACTTCGGCGCGTAGCGATGCGACCTGCGCGTGCGGTTGCCTGGGATTCTCGGGGCGCTCCGCCCCCTGGGCCGATGACGCATCATGTCGTGCCAGAGTGCTATGCGACGCGCGGACTCCAACCACCATCACGAGAATAATCAGGATTCCGACAATATTAGCGATAATGTCGAGAAACGAATCTTGTCCAGGGAGCCCGTCATTCTCTTCCAGATTGGGGATGCTGCGTGACATGATGGTCTTTCTACCTTGTTGCCTGGACAGGCACTGGTCCGTTCTGTCGGGCTGTGTGTGCGCTGTCGATTTCGATTCCACTGCTTTCAAGCAGTGGAGTCAGCCGGGTTGCCTGCTGCTGCCCTCGTGGACCAACATTCAGATGCAGTACGGGGCGCCAATAGAGGCCGTTGCCGGCCAGTCCCCAGTCGTTCATGTGTTTGCGCAGCGCCTTGACAAATTCTTCCATGACTTGCCTGGTGGGTTGGTTCAGAGAAATCATGCTCCCGTTTGAGGCTGTGTTTTCGTCTGCTTGACGACTTTGCAGGATGACGATTCGATCCTGGCGGATGACCACTTGAATGGGACGCCGGATGGGAACCGCATCTTGCTCTGGTTTCTGAAAAGCCAGGCTATTCCCAGAGGAACCTGAGCCGTTGTTGGGGGAATTGCTTGTGGAGTGGATTCCGCCGCTGGCCTGGGCGGAAGAGGGTCCACCACGACTGGCCGAGCTGTTCTGGGTCGATGACGATCCGAAGGAACTTCCTCCTGAGGTGGTTGCCGAAGACGTTCCTGGAGACCCTGCCTGGCCACCGCGGGCTTCACTGGCTGCGAATTGGGTGGCATTGCCTGGGCTGGCGGTTTGGGGACCTGTTGGTTGGGAGCCAGTGCCGGCGCCCGGCGGGATCGGCTCGCCATACCTTCCCAAGTCGTTGGTGGAGCCCCGAGACGTACTTCCAGTATAGGTGCTTCCAGCATAGGCACCTTGAGTCGCGGTTTCAGTGTAGTCGCTCCCAGGGGAGGGGTTTCGAGTGCCCTGACCGCTCGAAAAGCCTCCCAATTGCCCGTTAGCGGCCAGGTCACCGGTTGCTTGGTCTTGAGCCTGAAGGCTCCTTGTTCCCGGACTGCCCGAGAGGGTGGTGTGGCCTGCCGTCGTGCCTGTGCCTTTCCCCGGTTGTGCCCCTGCGCCCCACTTTGCATCGCGCTCGGCATTCCCGCCGGCAAGGCCGCCCATGCTCCCGGCCTGATTGGCAGCGGCCTGGGAAGAAGTGGATTGCGTATTGGTGGTATCCCAACCAGATCCTGTGGAAGTTCCATGGGCATTGCCAGCCATCTGGCCAGAGCCGCCAGTCGCATGCCGCCCGCTCGGTGTGCTGAGGCCTAGACGTCCATAACGGCGTGGGGCGGCTTGAATGAGCATGGCGATTCGCTCGCGCCCTTGCATCACCGCGTGCCGCATCGCCTGGGCCAGTTCAGGGTCCGATTCAGGGTATTGGAGCGACCATTGATCATTAATGAACTCGTAACCAAAATCCGCGTCCCAGGACTCGATTGCGGTGCGTGCTGCCGCATATTGTTCAATTCCATCAGGACGTACCACCAACAGGGGATACGGGTCGGGTGGCTCGGATTCGCCCATTTTGGCAGCACGGTCGTTCAGTAGCTCGCGGGCGGCTCGCAGGGCCTTGGCCAGAGGATTCCCCGAGTCGAAAGGAGCGATGAAGTCTTTGGCAGTGAGCCGGATTCCTTCGGGTTGAATGACGACTCCCTCGCTGCTGCATTCCACGTAAATCGGTCGTCTGGCAGTTCCCCGGGGACCGCGGTAGGGAATGATGGCATACGATCGTTTGCCATGGGAATCTTGCCGTAGCTTTTCGAGTTCTTGCTGGCCCTCTTCGATCAACTCCTTGAGCCGAACCAATTCGTGGTCTGCTTGCTTTTGATCGACGATTTGTGTCTTTTCAGTAGCCTTCAGTTGTTCGGACGCCAGGTAGAGCCTGGCCAGCTCATGTTCCAACCGGCGCGTATGTTCTTCCAGATGACTCAAGCGGAGTTGCGAGTCACGTTGTTTCGCTTCCGCCTCGGCACGTAAGGAGGCCAATTGCTGCTGGTAACGGTGTAACTGCTGCAACTGTTGTGCTAATTGCTTCGCTTCCTCGGCGGCCGCCTGGTCTGCCGCGGGCAAGTCTCGTGGTGTTGCCTGGGCTTGACTGACAACGTCGTCGAGAGCCTGCTCTTTGGCTTTCTGGGCCAATACCACCAGCAGTACCAGTAGGGCACCCATCGTACAGAGGAGAACAGCCAGGAATGGGAACAGGCTGACCGTGTCCGAGTTGCCGCGTGTCGCGGGGCTTTTCATGCGGCTTGGCTCGACTTGGTCTCGGCCGGAGTCGACGGACCGGTCAAATGCACAGTGTCGGTTGTGGAGTTGGGTTGGCCAAGCTGTGCACTGAGCAGTTGCAAGGTTGCCGAGAGACTTGTGACGGTCTGCTCAAAATGATGTGAACCGGCCAGCGCTGACAAGTTGCTGTTCAGGGCATCTTCCAGTTTTTTCACCTGGCCCGTGGCTTCGACAACTTTCAACAAGATGTCGCCTTGCTTAATGAGCTGTTCCTGTTGCGCCACCGTGGTGCCGGCAGCTTCCACCAGGGCGACCTGCATCTCCCGGAGCAGTTTTTCAGCCTGCTGAATCAATTTTTCCTGACGGTCGGTGGCAACCAGCATGGCTTCTCCCACGGCAGCTTCCACATCGGCCAGGTGACGCCGATTCTCCTCGGCAACCAGTTGTTCGGCTTCGGTCACGATGGCCGTGTGCTGGCCAAGTCCTTCGTTCAACAACTCGGCATGTCGAATCAGGGTTTCCTCCAGATCCTGGGCATGCTGGACGACTCCACGGTTGAGACCTTCCGCATGGAGCTTGAGCCCCTGAGTGATGGCCTCGGAAAAGGTTTGCTCGAGGGTCTTGGCCAGATTGGTTGCCAATCCGGCCCATTGCATGTTAGCACGGTCCAGTGATTGACTTAAAAATTGACTTTGCTCCTGAGAAGCCTTTTGTACAGTTTCCAGCACATTTTCTGACATGCGCCGGACCGAGGTCAGATGCGGGTCGGTACCCGTGCCGTATTGGCGGAATCTTCCCAGGAATAGTTCTGTGGCCCGGGTGTCGACTTTCGCGAGGAGATGGGTTTCAAACCGTTCCACGACAAATTTAAGAAAGAGCATGGCGATCGACAAGGACAATGCCAGGGCAGTCGTGTCGAAGGCTACGCTGAGCCCCGAGATGACCGCGGGCAATTGCTGGTCCATCGATTCCCCTGAGAGTTTGGCGATGGCCAGAGTAATCCCAATGACCGTCCCCAAGAATCCGAGGATAGGAATCGTGGCGATGATAATGCGCACCGAAGCATAGCTGTGGTGCATTCGTACCAGGTCGACTTCTTCCAGGTAACGCAGGTGTTGTTCCATGGTGTCGGCCGAGTTTTTACGCTTTACATATTCAAGCGTTTCTCGCAATCGGCGTAATAGATAACTGTCCCGAAGGGCGGCTGGGGCGCGATCGAGTTGCTCGAGCAAGTCGTCCGCTTCGTGCACCGATTGTCCCTCCGCGGGCGCTTCGGTGAGGAGAGTCTGGTTCAAGGAAGCGGATTGAAGGACCAGACCGACCAATTTGAACACCAGAGCGGCGGTGCCGATAAAAAACAGCGTTGTCGTGATCGTTTCTACTTCATGACTGGCGAAATATCTCCCCAGAAAACTGTCCTGGCTGGCACCTTGGACGATGGCCGCATAAAAGGCCAGGCATGCCAGGCTGCCCCAGACCACGGGTTGACGGAGGAGCCACTCGGAAAATGCAGTAAATCGTGACACGGCAAGAGCATCCTTTCTTATGATGCCAGAGGAGCGAATTGGGATGCTAGCGGCGCACGCCAAGCCCCACGTTTCCCTTGTTCCATAGAATCGGTGTAATCGGTAAAGTTGATGAGTCAATCTGTGAAAAAAGTGGGTCGCTGTCTGGTCAAGCCAGCACTTTCGGAGTTGCCAGCTTGGATAGTGCTGGCACGCTAGAGATCGCCTGACACGCAGAACCTGTTTTTTTGCTAAAGGCGAGCTAACCAATAAACTTCACCAAAGCTTCCTGCCCCATTGCGACGATAAGCCTAAAACTCAAACACACGATTGCTGGTCGATGAGTTATTCCAGGGGGGGAAGCAGCCCGGTTGCGATTCGTTCGCCCGGGCTGCTTTTTATTATGACTCCGTGTACGTGGCATAGCAGTGGGGCGTCTCCCACAGACGAACTTCCACGATGGGGACACCGAGGGTTTGAGATTGGGTATAGATCAGTTTTGCAATGTTCTCCGCCGTGGGATTTTCATCCATGAGCCATAGCGGTTCGTTCATCTTTTGCAGCAGAGGTACGACCGGATCCTCGTGGTGGAGCAACATGCGATGATCCAGGTGTTGGTCAATCCACGTGCTCACAGCGCGTTTGATGTCTCCAAAATCGACGAGCATGCCACGATCGTCAAGATGGTCGCCGGCGATACTGATGACCGCACGGCCGTTATGGCCATGGAGATGGCGGCACTTGCCATCGTAGTTGAGAAGCCGATGACCGTAGCAGAAATCGATTTCGCGAGTGACATGAAACATGGGAGGGTTGAGGGTTGAGGGTTGAGGGTTGAGGGTGTCAGGTGTCAGGTGTCAGGTGTCAGGACTCGGGACTCGGGACTCGGGATCGGGACTCGCTACCGAATTCCGCGAATGCATAAGGAGCGGAATCTTTATTGACCGAGTAGCCTCTGCCGCCTAAGCGACTGAGCTTAGCGACAATACGGTCCCATTCCGTTTTTCTTTGTTGACTTCCTGCTTTATCGAGAGACGATAAACATCCAGTTTTTCGTGTCTCAAACCCATGTTATTTCGATCCCGATCCCGATCCCGATAGTTTTTCTGGTGCTAGTAAAAAGCCTTGGGGTTGAGGGTTCAACCTTTTGGCAGGGGCCTTTTCCGCACTTTTTAGCTAGCGCCTTCCAACTCATAACTACATTACCCAGGAGACAGTTGGGGGCGTGGTCTGATATACTGTATCATTCCGCGAAATTTCTAGGTTTTCACCAGAAAAGAAAGTGCCGGATATGTGCCGATTCGAACAACGCCGGAATAAGTTGCGGCGGATGATCCGTAAGAACCATCTGGATGGGTTGCTGGTGACCAGTTTCACCAATGTGACCTACCTCACGGGGTTCACCGGTGACGACAGCTACCTGGTAGTTGGGCACCGCGAGGATCTACTCTTCAGCGATCAGCGCTATCATACCCAGTTGGAGCAGGAATGCCCAGGTTTGCCCCTTGAGATTCGTGGTCCGGGGAAAAAAATGCTTTCCAGTGTGGCTGGTGGTTTAAAACAAATGAATGCCTGGAAGTTGGCGATTGAGTCGAATTCCATTTCCGTGGGTCTGCGTGACGCTCTGGCCGAAGCCGTACCCAAGGCCGATTTGGTGGCTACCGATGGTTGGGTCGAACAATTGAGGATGGTGAAAGACCGGGAAGAAATTGCCCGTACCCGCAAGGCTTGTGAGCTTGCGGAACGTGCTTTTGGGGCGGTGCGAGCACTATTGACGGAGGAAATGACGGAACTGCAGACGGCGGCCGAATTGGAGTACCAGGCACGCCGTTTTGGTGCTTGTGGCCTCAGTTTTCCGCCGATTGTGGCCGTGGGGCCGCGAGCGGCATTACCCCATGCCAGCCCGACTTCCCGTCGAATTGGTGAGAGCGATTTTACCCTGATCGATTGGGGGGCCCAGGAGGGCCTCTATGTGAGTGACTTGACGCGTATTTTGGTGACCGGTAAAATTTCGCCCAAACTGCGCAAGATATACGAATTGGTGCTCAAGGCTCAGTTAGCTGCGATTCAGGCAATTTCTCCTGGGGTCACATGCGAACAAGTAGACGCTGTCGCACGCGAGATCATTGCCAAGGCTGGATATGGTAAACAGTTTGGGCATGGATTGGGCCATGGTACGGGCCTGGATATTCATGAAGCGCCCCGATTGAGCCAAGGCCAGTCCACGGTACTCAAAGCAGGCATGATTGTGACGGTCGAACCGGGCATCTATCTCCCAGGTTGGGGCGGTGTGCGGATCGAAGATGATATATTAGTAACGCGTAACGGGCATGAAGTGCTCACCTCCGTCCCTAAACAGTTGGAGGATTGCCTCGTTCGGTAGCCCTGCTGGGACGTGCTGATACGAGTATTCCTGACGAGTGGCCTTTGAGGTAACCTTGTTGGGGAACAGGCTTGTTGGGGGATAGGCTTGTTGGGGGATAGGGACAAGCAACAGACTTGGAGAACAACAGCATGGCAGGTGGGGGAACCAGTGGTGTTGACGTATTTGACGTTCGTAAGGTTCGTCGGCTCGTCGAATTGATGAAAGAGCATGATTTGGCGGAAATCGACCTTCGCCAGAATGATCTGCGGATCCGCTTGCGTCGTGGGCAGGAGCCTGCGTTGGGTGCGAGTGGAGCTCCCGTGGTGCATCAGCTTGCATCTCCCCGCCCAGGTTCGGAGGTCCCGACATCAGCGGGTGGCGGCGAAGGAGTGGCTGCCGGTTTGGTGGATGCTACCCAGGAGGAAACCAGTGCTATCTATATCACCAGCCCGATGGTGGGGACCTTTTATACGGCTTCCAGTCCGGATGCGGCTCCCTTTGCAAAAATTGGTGATCAAGTTGGCCCCGAATCAGTGGTTTGTATTATTGAGGCGATGAAAGTTTTCAACGAGATTCCAGCCGAATGTTCAGGGAAGATCGTTTCCATGCTGGTTGAAAATGGAGACGCGGTTGAGTTTGGGCAGAAATTGTTCAGGCTACAGTCCTCGTCCTGATCGCTACCTCGCTGGCTCGTCGGCATTATTGTTGACGGCCATCCTCGTGGACGAGTGGTCTTTCTTGGCTGGTCTCCTCAGGGATAGCCGGTCACCCTTCATGGTCCTAGCCCGACTGGTTTACCTCAGAGAATAGTCGTCATGTATCAAAGAATCCTTGTTGCGAATCGTGGCGAAATCGCCTTGCGTATTATTCGCGCTTGTCGCGAATTGGGTATCGAAACGGTAGCGATTTTCAGTGAAGCGGATCGTGGGGCGCAATATTTGGAGCTCGCGGATGAGGCCTTTTGTGTTGGGCCGCCTAAACCGGTCGACAGCTATCTGCGGATCGCCAATGTGATCAGTGCTGCCGAAGTCGGGAATGTGCAGGCGATTCATCCCGGTTACGGTTTCCTGGCTGAAAATGCCCATTTCAACGAAGTCTGTCGAAGTTGTAAAATCGACTTCATTGGCCCCACTCCCGAGGCCATGGCCAAACTGGGAGATAAAAATTCGGCCCGTGAGTTGGCACGCCAGGCCAAGGTTCCGGTGGTGCCAGGGAGTGCCGGTCTGGTTACTAGTATCGAGGAGGCACGGCAATTTGCCCACGAGGTCGATTTTCCCGTGCTGATCAAGGCGGTGGCATGTGGTGGAGGGAAAGGGATGCGCGTGGCTGCCAACGATTTGGCTCTGCAGTCCGCCCTGCAACAGGCACGCTCGGAAGCGGAAGCGGCGTTTGGCAATGGGGCAGTGTATCTTGAAAAATATATCGAGCAACCGCGCCATGTCGAGGTTCAGGTTTTAGCGGATCTGCATGGCAACGTGGTTCATCTCTGGGAACGTGATTGTTCCGTGCAGCGTCGTCATCAGAAACTTATTGAAGAGAGTCCCAGTCAGAGTATCACGCCGGAAACTCGCCAATTGATGTGCGAAGCGGCGGTACGTATGATTTCGGAGGCCGAATACACCAATGCCGCCACGGTGGAATTTATTGTCGACCGGGATGGCAATTTCTACTTCATCGAAGTCAATGCACGAATCCAGGTGGAACATCCGGTTACCGAGATGGTGACAGGCATCGATTTGATCAAGCAGCAAATTTTGATTGCCGGTGGCCAGCCACTCCCTTTCCAGCAGGAAGATATCCCACAGCGGGGAGTCGCAATCGAATGCCGTATCAACGCCGAGGATCCCAAGAAAAATTTCCAGCCCTCTCCTGGTAAAATCGAGCGACTGATCGTGCCGGGTGGCTTTGGAGTTCGTTTCGATTCGCATGTTCATAGTGGCTACTTTGTGCCACCCTACTACGACTCAATGATTGGCAAACTGATTGTGCATGGAGCCACACGAGACGAGGCCATTGCCATCATGCAGAGAGCCCTGCTGGAGCTTCGGGTCGAGGGGATCAAGAACACTTCCGCCCTGCACCGTGAGATCCTCAGCCATAGTGCATTTGTCGAAGGCCGAGTCGATACGACCTTCGTGGAAAGAACTTTTACCTGACGCGTCACCATCCAGTGTCTGAACCGGAGTAGAACCCATCATGCCTGACAATACATTATCCAGCCCTCATCCCACGCCGCATAATTTTCGCCGCGCGGCTATCTTGTTTGCCGGTGGCCCCGCACCGGCGGCCAATGCGGTAATTTCCGCCGCAGCGGTCTCCTTCTTGCGCAATGGGATTGAGGTCGTGGGCATTCTCAATGGGTACGACCATTTGATGCAATTCGGCTCGGACCATCCGTTGGAGGAGGGCCGCGACTATGTGAATGTCGATCACAAAATGCTCGGCCGCACGCGTAATTCGCGCGGCATCATGATCGGTACCGCGCGGGCCAATCCGGGTAAGCTGGTTTCCAACCCTTCGCATCTGAACGACTCGGAACGGACCGCTCCTTTGAAGACGGTTTACGAAGCATTGCGCTCCATCGGAGTCGATCTGCTCGTTTCGATCGGCGGCGACGACACGTTGAAGACGGCCAATAAGCTCAAGATGTACCAGGAGCGACTGCCGCTGGATGCGCATCGTATCCCCATCGTCCATTTGCCCAAAACGATCGACAACGATTATCGTGGTATCGATTTTACCTTTGGCTATTTTACGGCAGTCGACTTTCTGGCCAGCGAAGTACGCAATTTGCTAGCCGATGCCGAAGCCAATCGAACTTATTTTCTGGTCGAGTCGATGGGACGCAGCGCCGGTTGGCTGGCTTATGGGGTGGCGATAGCCGGTGAGGCGAGTCTGGTGATCAGCGTGGAAGATGTGGTTGGCAAGTACCGAACGACCGAGCCGTATACCGACCCGGCCACGGGTGAGAAGAAGACTCGCGACATCATGGACATGGCCGAGGTGATCCCGCGGATCGTGGCCACGATGACCACCCGAGAGAAAGATGGCAAGGAGTATGGCGTCATTGTTATAGCGGAAGGATTGGCTGAGTTCCTGCCGAGTTCCTACGTGGAAGGGGTCGGCCGCGATGAGCATGGCCATATCAGTATTTCGTCCATCAATCTGCATGCGATTTTCGCCAAATTGATTTCCGCGGAATACACTCGCCAGACAGGGCATAAGCGGAAAATCACCGGCCTCCAGTTGGGCTACGAAGCGCGCTGCAACCTGCCACATGCGTTTGACGTGATGTTGGGCAGCCAGCTTGGGGTGGGCGCCTACCGGGCATTGGTCGAGAAGCGGCTCAATGGAGTCATGGTTTCGGTTTCCGGCCAGTTGAAACTGGAATATGTACCTTTCGAGGACCTGGTCAATCCGGAAACCTTGGTGACCGTGGTGCGCTACATCGAGCCCGAAAGCGATTTCCAGCGTTTGACCCGATTCCTGGAAACCTACGTCAACGAAGACGAAGTGCGGCACTAAGTGAGGTGTTACAAAAAATGGAGTGAATAGTACCTCCATGCTTCCAACATTCCAAAGCCGTTGGCACCCGGTATCAACGCGTGAAATTGGCATAGCCGCGTAGCGGCGGTAGCGATTAGCCCCGGGTGAGGCCAGGCGAGTGCAACGAGCCTGGCCGCTGATGCGGGGTTAGGTGGCAATAACCATGGTCGGCCGAGCGGGTTGCGGTGAGTACGATCGGCGGCTGGCCGAGGCCGAAATGAGCCGTGGTGATTCTCGGCCAGACTCACCCGTTTAGTGTTCCTTTGGTACTGGGAATCCCTGGCATGCGAAGGTCGGTTTCGACCGCCATCCGCAGTGCTCGTCCCGTGGCTTTGAATATCCCTTCACTGATGTGGTGGCTATTGCGCCCATAGTGGAGCAGGATGTGTAGATTGCAGAGCGCATTGGCCGCGACCGCCTGCCAGAAATCTTCCAGCAATTCCGTGTCGAAATCGCCGATCCGAGCGGCTGGCAGCGGGGCGTTGAAGGCCAGCGTTAAGCGGCCACTCAGGTCGACTGCGGTGGTGACGAGCGTTTCGTCCATCGGTAGGGTAAAATGGCCGTAACGGCGAATGCCCCCTTTATCCCCTAACGCTTTACGTAAGGCCTGCCCCAGGCAGATACCGGTATCTTCGACCATGTGGTGGCCATCGACGTGCAGATCGCCTTGGGCGTGGACTGTCAGATCGAAGGCCCCATGCCGGGTGAACAGCTCCAGCATGTGATCGAAAAAACCAATGCCGGTGGAAATTTTGGCCTGGCCCGATCCATCCAGGCCCAGTTCCAGTTCGATCTGGGTTTCGTTGGTTTTACGGTGAATTTGGGCGTTGCGTGTCATGGTTCCATCGTAACAAGAAAAAGCCAGGCCGGCGAGCCGTTTCGAAAACTTAGCGCAAGGGAGTCCCAATCATGGCACCGATGAAGTTGCCTGCCCATGGGCGGGCCGGAGAGGATCCGTTCGACAGCTATTCGCTGACCCATCTGGCACACCTTCTGTGCGTCACCCGCCGGCGTATTCGGCAGATGCTGCAGAAGGGCGAATTACCATTCGTCGAGGTGCGTGGTCAGATCCGTGTGCCCCGGTCAGCCATAGAGATCGATGGTAAAGGGCGGTGAGTCTTAGCTGCTGCCGTAATGCAGTCGCAGATGGTCCGAGCGGAAGGCTTGTTGCAGCCAGTCTGTTGCGGCGATTTCCGCGGCAGTTGCCCAGTGTGATGGTTTGTCGAGCAGGGAGCGTCGGCATTTGGGGCAAGGTGCATAGTCGCCCGTTGTGGGAGCAGCGGCCAGGTCACTGTCAGGCCAGGCGGATTCGCACTCATCGCAGAATATGGCGATTTGGCCACAACCGCCGCAACGACGCAGGCCCAGCGGTCCCGTCCCGCAGATGCGGCAAAAGCCAACATAGAACATGGGGTGCGGGGTGGGGGATGGGTGTGCTGATTGAGCGCTCATGGCTTGTCTTTCATAAACAGTCTGCCTGTCTGTAGTGTTCAGGTGTCAGGTGTCGAGTGTTCAGTGTTCAGGAAAGAAGAGAGCAGTAAATAGAAAGTAGACCGCAGGAGGGTGGGTGCAGGAACGGGCTTGTCGCGTTTGCCGCGAGTGGGGTCGCGGGCAAGCCCCCCCCCCCCTTGTGTGGCACGCTCTGGAGCCAGGGCAAGAGATGATGAGAAGACCAACAGGCGCGAGCCCCCTGGCGAAGGGCGTGGTCGGC
>JAJRWS010000400.1 GCA_024276705.1 Planctomycetota bacterium
TACATCCGCCATGGATTGAAAGTTCAGGCCTTGAATCGTACTCGTACTCAGGCGCCAGCCGGTACTCGTACTCGTACTCGAAAGGACTGGACAATAATCGAGCCGATCTTTGCCACGATCGAGTGGATGTTTAACGCCTTTCGATCGATTGGTCGATTCCTCGTTCTTCCGTCCAGCACCATGTTGACGGCGAGTACGAGTACCGCTCTGCTGAGTACGAGTACGAGTACGAGTACGAAATCCAAACCAAAACGCAATGAAGCCAAAAACAAACGTTTCAACCGTTCCCACGCCCCGCTTTGCGGGGCAAGCCAAAGCGACGGCTTCTAGCCGTGGTCGCTGACTGTGTGGCACGTCCCAGAGCTTCCGGCGATGGGCGTGGTGGATGCGCGATAGTTCCCATAAGAGTTCCCTGGCACTGCAAGCACGCCATTAGTTCCTCTCAGGAATGTGCTGTAACTATCGGCTGGCCACTTGAGCAGGCTGAATCGATTGCCTATAATCCGTCCCCTTGCCTCCGTTGCCGTAACCCAAGGGGCAATATTCAAAGCCTCTTATTCCTCAATCCTACCTTAAAAACCCATCTCCAAAAATCGCATGCAACGCACTTTCATATTGCTGAAACCCGACTGTGTCCAACGCCGCCTGATGGGTCGCGTGATCTCACGCTTCGAGGAAAAAGGACTCAACATCGTGGCCATGAAAATGTTGAGAATCACACCGGAATTAGCCAAACAGCATTACGCCGAGCATGTTGAAAAGTCGTGGTATGGAGCATTGGAGGCTTTTATCACTGGCGGTCCCGTCGTGGCAGCGATCGTCGAAGGACTCGATGCAATTCGGGTTGTCCGCAACATGCTCGGTGCCACCAGCGGACTCGACGCGCCTGCCGGCACGATTCGCGGCGACTTCAGCGGCAGTCGGCAAATGAATCTGGTCCACGGCTCCGACGGCCCCGAAGCGGCCGAGCGCGAAATGGCTCTCTATTTCGAGGAGTCGGAAATTTGCGGCTACCAGCCGACCATCACTCCCTGGCTGCGCGCCAGTGACGAATCGTAAGCGGGTGTCGCATGGCGATACTAGGTGCCCACATGTCGATTGCAGGCGGTTATTACAAGGCGGTCGAGGCTGCTCGCCGTGCTGGCTGCGATTGCGTGCAATTGTTCACCAAGAACAATAACCAGTGGCGGGCCAAGCCGATTGAGCCGGAGCAGGAAGTCCAATTCCAGGCCGCACTAACGGATCAGGGTATCGGCCATCCGATCGCGCATGATTCCTACTTGATCAACATGGCCAGTCCCGACAATGCGCTCTGGAAGAAGTCGATCGATGCTTTCGTGATTGAATTGCAACGGGCCGAGCAGCTTGGCATTCCGCAGGTGGTGGCCCATCCGGGAGCCTTTACCACCAGCAGCGAATCGAAGGGGCTGCAGCGGATCATTCGGGCCCTGAACGAAGTGCACAAGCAAACTGTGGGCCTGTCCGCTCAATGCTTGCTCGAAACGACCGCCGGCCAGGGGTCCAACCTGGGCTGGAAGTTCGAACATCTGGCCACGCTGCTCGACGGCGTACGTGATCCGGACCGGCTCGGCATTTGTTTCGATACCTGCCACGTGTTTGCGGCTGGTTACCCAATGAGTACCGAGAAAGATTACAAGGCGACGATGCGAGCGTTCAACAAGACGGTGGGAGTCAAGAAAATTCGTGCTTTTCACCTGAATGACAGCCTGAAACCGCTCGGCTCGCGCGTCGATCGGCATGCCGCCATCGGCCACGGAGAAATGGGCCTGGAACCCTTTCGCTACCTGCTTTCCGAGCGGAGATTTCGCCAGGTGCCGATGTATCTGGAAACTCCCAAAGGCGAGGAAAAAGGGGTCGAATGGGATGTCATCAATCTGCAGACACTCAGGAAGCTGATCCCCGGTTGAACGTCCCTGATTGCCAGCCTGGCTCGACTGACCTATGATCTGGCTAGTGTCGCCGGTCAGGCGAATGCCGTAAGTTGAAACCTTTCCATGGGGCAAGGATCCGTCATGGTTTACCGATTCGATGCCAAACCCGTTAAGGATGCGTGTGCAATGAGTAGCGAACGAAAAGGAAATGCCTTTGCCGGAATGTCCGTTGCGTTGGTGACACCGTTCCGAGGGGAGGAGGTGGATTACGACACTTTCAGCCGGCAGATTGAGTTTCAAATCGAGGCGGGGACCGATTGCGTCTGCCCGGTCGGGACTACGGGCGAGTGCCCGACCCTCAGCCACGCTGAGCACGATCGGGTCATTGCGTTTGTCTGCGAGACGGCTGCCGGCCGCATCAAGGTGATGCCCGGGACCGGTTCCAATAGCACGGCCGAAGCGTTGCGGCTGACCCGAGTGGCTGAAAAAGAGGGGGCCGATGCGGCCTTGCAGGTTGCCCCCTACTACAACAAGCCGACGCAGCAAGGTTTTTACGAGCATTTCAAACGGTTGGCCGAGGAGACCGGTTTGCCTCAATGCGTCTACAATATCCCGGGGCGAACCGGCAAGAATATCGAGCCGGAAACGATCGTTCGGCTGGCGGAACTGGAGAATATTCAAATTGTCAAGGAGGCAACCGGTTCGCTCGACCAGGCTTCCGCCATTCTATCCAGCACCAACCTGACGGTGCTCAGCGGAGACGATAGCCTCACCTTGCCCCTGATGGCGGTCGGGGCGAGTGGAGTGATTTCGGTTGTGGGTAATCTCGTTCCTCGGGACATGCTCGCGCTGGTGCGTGCCTGCCAGCAGGGCGACCTTTCGGAAGCGCGCCGCTGGCATCACAAGTTGTTTCCCCTCTGTCGGGACATGCTTGGCCTGTCGACCAACCCGATCCCGGTGAAAGGGGCCTTGCAGATACTCGGTCGTGATTCGGGCCAGTTGCGTCTGCCCATGACCCCGCTCACCGCGGACCAGACCAGAACGCTGGGCAAGACCCTGGAGACTTATGGGCTTTTGACCGGGGAGCAACCGGATGCTGCAATTCGAGCTGGTCGCGATTCGAGTATGGCGTCCAGTTAAAAAACTTATGGCTACCGAGTGTATCGACGTCTTTTGCCATTGCCTGCCGCCTCGCTTTTGTGCCGCGGTCGCCAAGGCCGCTGCCGTTCCACTGGTCATGTTTCAGCGGGCTCAGCGAATCGTCGTGATGGGCAATCTCAAAGCCCGTTTGCGGTTGCTGGACGAATTTCCCGGTTATCGGCAGATCATCAGCCTGGCGGGCCCGCCCATTGAAGTGCTTGCGCCTGCGGCCACGGTCGAGTTGGCAAGCGTGGCAAACGACGAAATGGCACGTTGGGTCGAGGCTAGCAATGGCCGGCTTTGCGGTTTTGCCGCCGCGTTGCCCATGAACGATCCCGTAGCAAGTATGGCGGAAATCAGGCGGGCCGTGCTCGAATTGGGCGCGGTCGGTATCCAGATTTATACGAGTACCGGCGGGTTCGCGTTGGATGAGCCTCGGTTTCAGCCCATCTTTAACATCATGGCGGAGTTGGATCGGCCGATCCTGCTTCACCCGACGCGGTCGATGAAAATTGCCGATTACCCGTCGGAAAGAATGTCGAAGTACGATTTGTGGTGGGCGCTTGGCTGGCCCCATGAAACGACCTTGGCGATGACGCGACTGGCTTTTGCCGGCATTTTTAACCGTCAGCCGCGATTAAAAATCATTACCCACCATGTGGGCGGGACCATGCCGATGCTTGCGGGTCGCCTGGGGCCAGGCATGGAGCTGCTGGGAACGCGCAATCCGCCCGGCACGGAAGCGTACGTCCAGACGCCGCTCGAGGGGCGGCCGCTCGACGCTTGTAAAATGTTTTATGCGGACACCGCCTCGTTTGGATCGCAGGCGGCGATTCAGTGCGGTTTGGAGTTCTTTGGTGCCCAGCGGTTGCTGTTTGCAAGCGACATGCCATTTGATCCGGGGCAAGGCCCGGACTACATCCGCTCCACCCTTGCCGCCCTGGCGGCCATGGACCTGGATGAACACCAGCATCAGCGCATTCTCGTTGAAAACGCCCGACACCTGTTTAAATTGACGTACACCTGAACCCCGAGCTGAATGGATGGTTCCCATGCATCAACGGTTTGTCGTATTCGTTCTCACTCTTCTCACATTTTCAGCTTGCCTGGCACAGGCAAACGAAAGCGACCGAAAAGTTCGCGCGAAGCGCAAGCCGCCAACATGGCGAGGAGGGGGGCCGATGATTCCCGATGTCCCTCGGGACCAGGTCATCGGTTTCGCCCTCTACACGGTCCAGCACGGTACGCTGAAGCTCAGCGCGCAACTCTACCCACTCCGGTCAGGCGAATCGCGTAAAGTCAGCCTGCTGATTCAAGAAGAGCCAGCCAGTGGAGACAACGGTTGGAAAACGATCGCCACGTCGACCGCAGATGAGGACGGTTGGCTGGCCACGTTTCGGGTCGAAAGTTGGGATCACGGCCGAACGGTCCCCTATCGGGTCAAGCACGCGGGTGGCGCGACTTACGAGGGCCTCATTCGTAAGAGCCCGATCGACCAGGACGAAATCGTCGTGGCGGCGTTTACCGGCAACTCGAACAGCGACCGTGGGCCACGCGCGGACATCGTCGCAAATGTCAAAGCCCAAGATCCGGATTTGCTCTTTTTTTCGGGAGACCAAAGCTACGACCATCGGTTCCACACGGCCGCCTGGTTGCTCTTTGGCCGCCAGTTCGGTGAGATCATGAAGGATCGGCCGACGATCTGCATACCTGACGACCACGATGTAGGCCAGGGAAACCTTTGGGGCGAGAATGGCAAGGTCTCGAAATTGCCCGGTGGCGCGGATGGCGGTTACACCATGCCACCCGAATACGTCAATAAAGTCCAGCGGGCTCAGACCAGCCACTTGCCCGATCCGTACGATCCTACGCCCATCGAGCAGGGGATCTCGGTCTATTACACGTCGCTGAATGTTGGTGGAATCGATTTCGCGATCATTGAAGATCGCAAATGGAAGACCGGTCCGGCCGGCCTGATTCCCAAGCAGGGGCCCCGGCCCGACCACATCACCAGTCCCGATTACGATCCCCAGGCGATCGACGTGCCCGAAGCTCGCTTGCTGGGCCAGCGGCAGCTTGAGTTTTTGCATCATTGGGGGCAAGACTGGACCGGCACGGAGATGAAAGCCGTCTTGTCGCAGACAATCTTTGCCGGGGGAGCACACATCCACGGTAAGATCGATGCCCGTCTGGTCGCCGACCTCGACTCGAACGGTTGGCCGCAGACAGGCCGCAATCGGGCTCTTCGAGAAATTCGCCGCTGTTTCGGCTTTCACCTCGCCGGCGATCAGCACCTGGCGACCGTCATCCAGCACGGAGTCAACTCGTGGGAGGATGCGGGTTACTCGTTTTGCGTCCCATCGATCGTCAATTACTACGGCCGTTGGTGGCACCCGCTCGAGGAACCGAGCCGTCACGACGAAAATCACCCACTGCCCTACACGGGCCGGTACTATGACGGTTTTCACAACAAAGTGACGATGCACGCCTATGCCAATCCGGCCCAGGGCAATCACCGCGCGGCTGGTTACGGCTTGGTGCGTTTCAAAAAATCGACGCGCGAGATTACCATCGAATGCTGGCCCCGACAGGTCGACGTCACGAAAGCCGGCGCGAAGCAGTTCCCCGGTTGGCCGATCACGATCCAGCAAGAGGATAATTACGGCCGCGTGGCGATCGCCTGGCTGCCAACGCTCAAAATTACCGGCCAGGAAGACCCGGTTGTCCAGATCGTGGATGAGCAACTGAAGGAGATCGTCTACACGCTCCGTATTCGCGGCAACCGCTGGCGTCCCAAGGTATTCAAGGAGGGGAACTACACGATTCGCGTCGGCGAGGGGGATGCCGTCCAGGAATTCAAGCATGTTTCCACGAGCAAGAAAAAGGACCGCCGGGTCTTGGATGTTGTCCAAAGATGAGAGAAGTGAGGCCAAGAAGAAAGAAGCCCGCAGATAACGCAGATAACATTTTGGCTTCCATCGCTGGGCAGGAGCTCAACGTTTGGGAGCGAGTAAAAATCCAAAGCTACGGCTACGCCGCAGCACTCCATATTTTGGAGTGCGACAGCGCAGCTGTCGCTTTGGATTTTCGCTCAAGTAAGCCCAGCGAAAACAGGTGCGATTCGAGCTACGGCTCATTTCGGGGCAGGGCTGTGGCAGGCAGGCAGCGCGAACGGGCCATCGCAAATCTCCGGCCAATGTCTAGCGAACCCTGTCATGCGCCCGCGGGGAGCGTTGTCGCTCGATCAAGGCAAATGGAATGGCTGTGTGACGTTTTCCGGGGCCGCTGGGATGGTGTTGGGTTTCGGCAATGTTAACTCGAGTGTTTCGCCCGTGTGGAGTTCGGCAATGAATTGGTTGCCACGTCTTGTGACATTGGCCTGATGGAACTGGGGTGTCCGGCCACCAAAGTTATCCAATAAACGCAACTGCCCGTTGTGAGTGGCTTCCAGGCGGACCCAGATGGTTGCGTTGTTTTCCCGCCGGGCGGAGACGATCCAGCCACCTTCGGTGCGAAGCCGGTCGAACGAGGCGTTGTGCCATCGCCATGGGGTTGCTGGAAAGATGCGTATCACCGGGGTCGAATCGTGCAAAACGTCTGCTGACCAGCTTTGCAACAACATCTCGTGGACGGCTTGGGCTGCGGCGAAGTTGCCCTCCAGCGTGAAGGGGCGATACCTGTAGCCCGACAGGCCAGAACGAGTTTGGTCGCCGTTTACGTGGAAGCCGTTTCGCAGAATGAATGCATGGACGTATTTTTGTAAGTAGTCGAGCGCCGGTTCCGGTTGCCTGGCCCGTGCAAACATGGCCGCTGCCCAAGAGAAACTGTAACCGGTCCAGGCTTGCGTACCTAACTTGTTCAATTGTTCAAGCGACGCGCGGATGACGGAGCGGTCGTGTGCGTCGCCTTCGATGTTCAGTGTTCCCAGCGGATGAATGGCCATCAGGTGCGAAAAGTGCCGGTGGCTGTCAAGCAAGCTTTCGTCGGGCGAAATACGAAGTTGGTTCGTTTCTTTTTCCACAGCGAGCGAGTCGAGGTTCGCCAGGGCGTCGCGCCAGCGAGCGGATTGTTTCTCATCGTCCAACGCATCCCCCATTTGAGCGACCACGGTGAATAGCTTGCGGATGAGCGACAAATCGTAGTTGCTATTTGGCGTGAGCCATGCTTTTTGTGAATTGTTGTGGATTTCCGGCGATGAGGAGAGAGGTAACTTCAGCTTGCCGTTCGCATCGGGCTCCAACAGGCCAAGCAGCGCTTGGGCAGCCGCTCGACAATATGGAAATGCACGGTCCTTCAAGAAAGCCCGGTCTTGGGTGTAACGCCAGTGATCGTAGAAGGCGAGCGCCGTCCAGGCGCCGTTGCATGGCGAGAACGAGTATTGTGCCCAACCTCCCATGGGTTTGCCGTCGAGCGTCATGACGCCAGGGACAATGAGGCCTTCCGTTGCGTAGAAATCGCGGGCGAATTTCTCATGCTCAGGCTTGACCGACCACATGAAGTCAAGGAAACAGGCGCCCTGATCGAAACGACCCGACGCGAGATAAGCCCAGTAGGTGAGTTGTGTGTTCAGATCGTGGTGATAGTCTCCCTTCCAGGGAGGCAGCTTGCCCGAATCGGCGGTCCAAACTCCCTGCAATGGCATGGGGGGCGAACCGCGACGGGAGGCAGCGCCGTAGAAATACTGAACCAGATTGTAGTGCTGTTGAATTTTTTCATCTGGAATCGATACGGAAGATTTGGCCCAGAATCCATTCCACCAGGCTTCGTGGGCGATCTGCATGGGTGCCCAGCCGGTGGCCAATGCTTTGTCTGCCTGCTGCTTGGCAAAGGCAACGGGGTCGTCGCTGTCGTGGTTCGTCGTCAGGGTGATTGCCAGAAGGGTGCCGCCTTGGACTTCGCGCGACTGCACGAGGGTCACGTAGTCAAAACCGAGCGCTGCGTGTTGGAGACAATAGAGTGTACCTCCCTCTCGCACAATCTCCGCCGGTTCGTAGCCGAGTTTCTGGACGGCCGAATTCGCGACGAGGTCGATTTGAGGCGCGGAGCCAGGGATGTACATCAGCCCAATCGGCGTCGTGGCGCTAAAGAAGCACTCGACACGTTTCCTGCCCTCCTGGTCGAGGTTAGCCCAGCCGAGGGCACGGCGCATGTCGAGGCCGAATTCCGCGATGTTTTCAGTCGCGTCGAACGTCAGCACCAGCCGTCCGCCAGGCAGTTTCGTGGGATAGGGGATCTTGCTATAAGGCGTATCGAACCGGCGGTTAAGATCGTTCTGTTTGCCACTTTGAGCAAGTTTTTTGAGTGTTTCGTAGTTCCAAGTGCTTTCTTGGTACGTTTTAGGCACGCGCAAATCCCACAAGTCGCCTCGATCGAGCGACAACCGCAGTTCGTTCCCTCCCCCCCACAGAAGACCACCCATCAGGCCATTGCCGATTGGGATCGCTTCGTCCCAGGTTTTTATCGGCGCGTGCAGACGCATGGCATGGCTGTTGACAGGAGTCGGCGGAGAGTCTGCGCGAGCTTGCCCTGGCAGAAGGCAGAGGCCCAGCAGGACCACGGTAACTTGTTTCATTGTTCTACAATCCTTTCATGGACCGTCATCACCGCGCCCCGGTTGTCGGGGCCGGTGGCCAGAAAATCGCAGCCGGCAAATTCCGGCATGGGTGTGAGTTTGGCAATGAGCGCGCCGGGCGAGTCATTGCGCAAGAAAGCAAAAAGGGTGGGACCCCAGGACGATTGGCCCACGCCGTGAATTCCCAGGTGTCGCAATGCTTCCACGCGCCGAGTTGTGGCAGTGGATGCAAAAGGGCCCCCTTGTACCGGAGTGAAACATTCTCCCGCCAGTAAACCATATTGGTAGACGGCCTGATCGAACGTGGCCGGGTCGTTTCGCAGGGCGGCTGGCAAGATCCGGCAAGTCGCCAGCTCAAGTAACCGGTTGGAAGTTGTTTGGGACATGGTCCCCAGTTGGGCAAAGGCCTCGGATTCCAGCCGCCCATGGCAGCCATGCTCCGCCCGAGGCGTGATCAGAATAATTCGCCAGTCAGTCGGAACTGAAATTCGCTGTTGCAACTTTCCCAGGTTGCCAGTCGCATCATGGCCCGTTTCCAGAATCAAGCCGCCCGATTGGAAGCCGTAGCTTCCAATCGCGCTGCGCCTGCCGCGGCCCATGGCCAATGCTAATTCTGGCAAAGTAAGGCGAGCGGCAGATAAGAATTTACCACCCCTCACCCTACCCTCTCCCCCGCTATTCCGCTGCGCGGGCGGGGGAGAGGGGACATTGGAATCTGCCGCTCGCCTAAGATCAGGCAAGTCGCATGCTGTCCGTATGGCTTTGGCAATTGCCAAAGCCAACTGAGTTCCCGTGCCCAAGCCGGTATGAGGCGTGGGGGAAGCGATCACTTCGAGGTGGAACGCACACGACGAATGGGGTTGAAAGATAGCCAATGCCTTGCGTGCCCATGCCATCGCCCGCCGGGCGGCCGGTCCCTGGGCGCTCCACTGATTGGCCGGGCATACCTTCACGATAACGCTCGGTTTGTCGACCATCATGCCAATGCCGCCAAAGCTTTGTCCGTCGGTTTGGGCGAAACGGAGTAAGCCAAAATGCAATCGACTGGGCGTGGATACTTGGACAGTTTTGGGCATGGGAGGCAGTGGTCGGGGAATTTATGATTTATGATTTATGATGGAGGCTTTGAGCCCAATGAAAAGTTTCGCTTTCTGCCAATGGCCGCAGGGTTCAGGGAAAAGGGTGTCGGGTGTCGGGTGTCAGGTGTCAGGTGTCGGGTGTCAGGTGTCAGGGTTCAGGGTTCAGGGTTCAGGAAAAAGGGTGTCGGGTGTCAGGTGTCAGGTGTCAGGTGTCGGGTGTCGAGGAAAAGGGAGTAGGGTTCAGGGTTCGAGTGTTTTATTATGGTTCCGGAGTTGGGTTTCCGGCGATGTACTCTTGCAGGAAACGGAATGCCCGGTGTTCTTGTTCGCCACCCGTTTTTTGTACCATTTCCTCGAGACGATGGAACTCGCCCTCGATTTTTTTCCTGGCCAGGATGTTGCAGCGGGTGGCGAGAATGGCCGCTTCGACCACGGCGTGCTTGGCCCGATTGAAACCGAAAAAATCACGCAGCCTTCCGCACTGCACGACCTGGGCGGTAACCGCTGCCCGCTGCGGTTGATCATCCAGCGATTTCACTGTGAAAGCATACCAACGGCAAGTTTGAGCCAGGAAGGATCCCTTGCCATCAGGCGTTTGGAGCAAGGGAGGCGGAGGCATATCCGGGTCCACTGCGGCCCGGGCCAGTAGTTCCACATCGTCGGTGACGTTCAGAACGCCGTAA
>JAJRWS010000401.1 GCA_024276705.1 Planctomycetota bacterium
CTTTGGCGACGACATGCCCTAGGTCATTACCGATTCGCCTTTTTGAGTCCAGATCAGTTTCTTGCTCACACAAACCTTAATATCCACACACCGACCCGTGAACGGTTGCGCCAAACGCCGTTTAGCTTCGACGAGGATCACCTCTTCCTCTTTGGAGATGCTTGGCGGAATGCTTGCAACAACATTGCCGGCAGCATCGGCGATGACCACTCCATCAATCGCCGCCGCTAGTTGCCGCGTTTGGTCGTTTGTGAGAATGATCTCGGTCATTGCATGCAGCCTCGGTATGAGGTTATTTATACTACCAGCTCGACCCACATTATACACGCGTCGCGAAGGGACGGCAAATACACGTTTTTCTGATTCTCGGGTGCCGGAACGCACTTTCCCTGCGGTAGCCGGGCCTGGACCTCGGGTTGGGGGGTTGAAACGGGGTTAACTAATAGTAATTTTGATTTCAGTACTAAACCTGGGCGAAGGGGTCAGGTCTAAGTTTTCGGCTTGCTTGTTTACTAGTGCCGAGTTGCGAGCATCGAGAAAAACGAAAAACGATTTTACGCTACTTCTGGGAAGGAGCCAGGTCCCAGGAACTCAGATCCCAGGAACTCGTCTCTCGCAACTCGCAACTCGCAACTCTTTTGGACCAGACCCCGCCCTCCTGCGCTCTACGTTTGATGTCCTTCTTGCGTTACTCTTCGGGCTCTGACAGCCGCCCCGCCACCCACGCCAGCCACTCGGTGGTCGGCTTCTGGTAGGGGCGGAATTTGGTGCTGGTTCCCAGGTCGTCGCGATAGAATATGGCCCGGTTTTCGCCCAACCGGCCGGCTGCCGGGGATTCGATCAGGCTGGAAGAATCGGCCGCGCTCATCGGCAGGGCAATGCGGTAGTCGATGTCGCGCAGCGCAAGCCGGTCGATCGATCGGGTGAGGCTATTGTACGAGTCGCACCAAATCAGCAGATGCACGCCCACTGCGGGGCCTTCACGCAGCAGTTCGCGAAAGCGGCGATCGACCGGTACCGTTTTGGAGCTGGAAGTCGAAAAGCTGAAATCATCTTCGCTCCGGCGCAACTCGCGAAATTGGGCCAAATCGTAAACCATCAGGTAGTGGGGCGGGTGCACCGTGCCGGTCTCCTGGGCGCGCCGAGCGACTTCGTCGGCCAGTTGCCCGATTACCGCAGCCGTGCCGCCGGGTCTTGCGATTTGCGTTTCACAACCGATGGCGGCCAGCGGCAATTGGTCGATCAATCGGGGCCACGCCTGATGGGCATCGGTCTCGGGCCGCGCTCCGTCGAGGAGGGTCCAGCGCGCGCCCGCTCCCCCTTGGGCCACCAGGGCGATCAGCGCGGTCGCCAGGATGCCCAATGGATCCTCCGGTCCGACGATCAGCAGGTGGTTGCCTCCCTGCCGCCGGAAGGTCAGTTCGGTGGGGGGTTCGATCCGGACCGACGAACCGAGCCAAATGGCAGGTTCAGTCACGGAAGTTACCGGCGGGGCCGAAAGCACCTGTTGCAAGGCGCGATTCTCGCCTGGGTCGGCAGGCACGTTCCCCTCGAAAACGATCGGTGGTGAGAAGGTTCGTCCGCCGTCTAAAGATTGGCCGCGGATCATGGCCAGATAATCTTGCCGGTCCGCGTCGGGTAGCCAAACCACCTGAAAGGGCTCATTCCCGGCCACGATTCCATTCTGGTCGTTGTAGATGGCCTCTCCTGGGCGGCTGAGCCGGAGAGCGGCCGAATTTTCATCACTCAAGATGAGGTGGGCATCCGCGTCGCTGCATTCCAATGCGATTCGTACCGCCATCTGGCCCAAGGTACTGCGGGCCAGGCTGTACGATCCGGACAAGGTTTGCGATCCCAGCAGCACGTGGACTCCAAACGCACGTCCCTGGCGCACCAGGCGATCGAGCAGCAGGGCTGCGTCCTGGGCCAGCTTGTCGTCCGAGACAAAAAGCTCCTGGAATTCGTCGATCACCAGCAAAATGCGCGGCAGAGGAGGAAGGTCGGTTTCCGCTGTTCCTGTCCTTGAATTTCCGCCTTCCGCCTCAGGCTCTTCGCCCTCTGCTTTCCGCTCGTCGCTTTCCACTCTCTGCTCTCCGCGCTTCTGCCGGTATCCGGCCAGATCCTGCACACCCAGTTGGCGATACAAGTCGCCCCGATGGGCCAGCTCTGCGTCCAGTCGTTCCAAGACGCTCACGCCGAACTCGCGTTCGCTTTCCACCGCGATGATCCGAGCATGGGGCAGTCCGGCCGTGGCATAGGCTTTGAACTCGACTCCTTTTTTGAAATCGACCAGGTAAAATTCGACCTGGTCGGGATGATAATGGAGGGCCAGGTTGGTGATCAGTGCATGGAGCAGGGAGCTTTTCCCCGATCCTGTCTTGCCGGAGATCAGCACGTGCTGGGCCGTACCAAGACCCAGGCGGAGCGACTGCAAATGGTTTGCGCCGGCGCGGCCGATCGGTACCGTAAGTTCCCTGCCACTGTCATGCGTCCAGAGCTGGTCCACGGGCGGTGCAACCAGTGCGAAGGGGACCTCCACGCGACTGGCCTCATGTGACTCGCGACCGGCCGCCCGCAGCACCTCGGTGAACCGGTCGGAAGGGGGCAAGGAATCGAGCTTCAAAGCCAGTTTTTCAAAAAGAGGATAATTCCATACCGGCTGCCCGTTCTGCCACTCGATGGAGACGGCTTCCGCCAGCAACTCTTGCCGCTGGAACCCGTCAGGCAGTCGCAAATGGCTGTCGAGACTCACCAGCGAGTAGACGCCGCAGCGAGGCCCGCCGGTCATGATTTTCAGTAGCTTCTCGGCAGCCGCATCGCTGAAGCCTGCGGGGAAATTGGCCACCACGACAAGATGATAAGGTTCGGAGACTTCTCCCGCTTGCTGATTGTACTGGTCAATGGTGGCATATTCGTTGCGCAGATATTTCTGCAGAACCATTTCCAGGTGCTCAAGCAGCAGGGACAACTGCTGGTCGATTTGCCTTCGATCGGTCCAGATTCTTTGGCCGATCAGTTGTTCGTCGACGTCGGCCAAATGCATGAAGGCTGAAAAATTTTCTCCCAATCCGGCCGGATCGATGATGGTCATGCGGAGCTTACCCGCGGGCATGGCCGTCAAGAAACGAAGCATGACCAGTTGCAGGAGCTGGTTTGCTTGGGAGCGATCCTGACCGCCGGCCGTCAGGACCAGACGTGGTTGTTCGGTCAGGGTCATCAATGCCGGCAGGTCGAACGAGGTTTGCTTTGGTTGCAGACGTTCATCCGCGGACAAACCGTTTTTCACCGCCGCCAGGGGCAGTTGGTAATGGCCAAAACGGATTGCCCGAGGAGGCTGCACGGGACGCTGCCATTGTTGCCAGTCGGTCACGGTCCAGTCGGGGAACAACTGCCCACACGCTGCGCCGATCGCAGCCAACTGGCCGGCAATTTGCTGGAACCCTTGTTGCCACGGTTCGGCCATATTGTGCCAGGCCTGATCGTGTTCCCTTTCCGCCCGGGTGCGCCGATCGGTGAATATCTCCTCCGTTTCGCAGCGAGCTGTTTGGCGTTGGACGACCAACTGCTCGAGCAGAGCCGTGTATTTCTCGTTCGCAGCCTGGATCGCCTGGTCGCGCTGCTGGACCCATTGGTCGGATTGGATTTGAAACTGCTTGTGTACCTGCTCGAGCACGGAAGCATGATGGGTCTGAGCCGCAGCCATCGTTTCTTGGCGTTCGGATTCTGCCGTTTTCAGGTCCTCATCGCGATTCTGGATAATCGCCCGGGCTTCCTGCCCGCAAGTTGCTGCTGCCTCGTTTCGTGCCGCTTGCCACAGATTGTGGGCCATTTGTTGCAAATTGCCAATCACTTGAAACTTTTCCAGGGACTGACGTCGGCAGTGAGGGAGGAGCATGGCGTAAGCCGAAGCGGTCAGTACGCACCCGCCCGCCAGGGTGGCTACCAGCTTAATTCCCAGCGAGAGGCCACTGAACCAGCTTGGGATCGCGGCCAGCAGACACGCTGCCAGCCACCAGCCAAGCCAGCGTCCTCCTCCCAGCAAATAGGTGGGGAGACGCTGCCCTTCCAGGGCGAGCACCTGGTGATGCAATTGGCGGATGGTTTCCTGAAGCTGGTCGGTGCTGTTTTGGCCGGCATGGGTTGTGTTGGGAGGCTCGGATGTTGGCTTGGCCTGCTCCGGGGAGCCTTCGGCCGCCTCTGTTCCGGGATGTTCGGAGGCGTTGGGTGGAGGGGAGGTCGGCAGGATCCCATGGAGTTTGCGCATCGCCATGATCGTTTGCGCGTCGCGTTCGAGACCACGGATCTGTTGCCGGTTGTGTTCAAGCCGCTTGTTGGCTTCTTGCAGGGTTTGCGCAGGTTTATCCTTGGAGGCATCGAATACTGCATGCGCCTGCCAGCTCGCTTCTTGTTGTTTCCGGCTTGCTTCGGCGCTCTGTTGCGAGAACTGGGAATCGATTTGCTTGATGGCCTGATCGCGCTGCTGCCTGCCTGCCTGGAGTTGTTGGTCGCAGGTTTCAGCCGCCTGCAACTTGACTCGGGCAAACTCGTTTTCCGTCTCGCGTCGGTTGATCGCGTATCGCTCGTGCAACTCATTGCTACGGGTTTCATAGTCATGTTCCGCCGCGGTCTGCTCCGCTTTCGCCCGGGCGGCGATTGTCGCTTCGGCTTCGGCGCGCTGGTCGGCCAACTGCTGCAGTTCAAGCATCAGTTCCAGAACATGTCGGGTTGAAAGATCAGGTGCGGTCAAAATCAGGTTTCACACTCTTGTTGCATTTGCCGGATTAAAAGTTGCATTTGGCCGATAGCTTCGAGGCCTGTCTTGACGTCTGGGCCGATCGGCTCCAGGTACTGCTGGCAGAATTTACGGCTTACGGAATCATCCCAGTGTTCCGCGGTTTGTTGCCAGGCCAACTGGAGCTCCTCGGTGGCGTCGCGTAAATGGGCAGCGCCGGTGAATAGATCGATGGTTGCCATGAAGGAAATTCGGATTGCGGATTGCGGAATTTGGAATGTCAGTAGTTTTATAATCAGTAAATTTTTGCAACCACGAAAGAAACGAAATTACACGAAATATTCAATGAACCCGTCTTTCCCACTCTAACTTCGGCTGTCTCTAAATTGTTTCCTCGTCCTCCTCTGGGGGAGTGGAATGGATATTGGTTGCCTTGGTGACGGCCTGTTTGTAGTCTGCCGCCTTCGTTTCGGTCGGGGCCAACTTCGGTTCGGTAGAGGTTAGCTCGGCCGCGGGGGGATGTTCCAGTTGGTACGCTTCGAGTTGTCGCAGGATGTGCAGAAGGGCGGCATCGGCTTGGGGGATGTCATGTTCCAGGAGTCGGCTTAACTTGCTGATGCGACCCTGGTATTCGAACAACTGGTGGTGCATATTACGCTTCCAGTGACGTACACGCTCCATTTTGTCTCGGCAGTAATCCCGGCGTGCTTGCGCTTTTTTCAGCATGGCCCGTTCCTCACGGCATGAGGGGCGCTCGTCGGTGACCCGGTAGATCAGGCAACGTTCCAAATTCAGTTTTGCCTCATGAATCCAGTCGTCGGCCGCTTTTGCCTGCTTGCGCCAATGCGCTGGCCGGTCGTGTTCGATCCAATCGACCGCGCGTCGCATTTGGCCGTCCAATTCAACCAACGCATCTTCGACTCGCTGTCGAAATTTCTGCAACGCGGTCCGAAAGGCTTCGATGGATTCGATCGAATAAACGCGGGCAGGCATGATTAAATTCGGAATTCGGAATTCGGATTGCGGAATGATTTGAAGGAGGAAGGGTAAATGTCAACAGGGTTGGGAGGATGTAGCAGGTTCAGATTGCAAATCAATACCGGGGGGTTTGGGGGGGCACCCCCC
>JAJRWS010000402.1 GCA_024276705.1 Planctomycetota bacterium
ACATCGAAGCGTTTTACAATCGAGAGAGAATTCACCAAGCCCTGGGCTACATGACCCCGGAACAATTTGAAGCCGAACACGCCCCGGTCGTTGCGGCGTAAAAAGCCCCGACCGGTATCCGTCAATCTTGGGCTATCGCATAGATCGGTCACTTCGTAGGGTCCCCAGGTCAAACCGCCATCTTCCGAATCGCAGCGCCATATCTTACCGGCGGCGGTGCGTAAAAGTGCGTGTACCTGGCCTGGTTCCGATTCCCAGAATGTCGGCTGAATCGCGCCGGCACCACCGAAACGTTGATCCTGTTTCCCGTCGGGCAACGTGGGCTTTACGAAATTCGCCGACTGTTGCCAAGTTCTTCCACGATCTTCCGATCGGTCCGCGAAGGCCTTCCATATTTCTCGCTGCTCGTCCTTGGTTTCGATCGATGCCGGAGCGAGCCAGCTTCCGTCACTCAGGAGTATCGGCTTGTTCTTCACCGGGCCACGACCGCCGACATCGCCGGCTACTAGCTCAACCGCGTCCGACCAAGTCACGCCGTTATCGCGGGAGAACGTCCACCAGGTTTTCCAGCGAATTTCGTCGACTCCCACTTTGAAGAAGTGATGGAGGATATTGTCCCCGTCGCGAAACAACACCGGATTCCAATGAGCCGTATCGTTGACCTTTGCCGCGCGAACAGGTTTCGACCAATTCTCCGCAGCCAAAGACGACATCGCCAAGGTCGACATCCAGACGCTCACATCCGGGTTCTTCTCTTCAGTCCCTCCGAACCATGCGCATAGGATTGATCCGTCGGCGGCTTGAACGAGCGTCGATGCGTGGCACTGGGCAAATTCCCGATCGTCGCCGAAAATGAAATCAACACGACCTCCTGCAGCAGTGACCGTGCTGCCAAATGTTTCCGCTGAAAGGGTCTCCACGTTCTGGCCATTTGCCAGCGGCGCTTTTCCGATCAGGATGAGCAATATCAAGCTGGTAGCAAGAGTTGAGTTTCGTACATGGAACTTCATCAATCTACTCCCCTTCATTTACCTGTTTTTTGAACCACAAGCTGTTCCGGATCGAGGACAACGTGCTTAATGTGTTGCCGCTTCCAGGTGTAGGTTATATGCACGAGTCCGTCGTCGGACTGAATCACGGCTGGATATGAAAATTCGGCATCAGCTTCGTTTTCAAGGGTAAGTGTTCTGTGCCACGTTTTTCCGTCATCGCTGATTGCGACATTGAGCACCTCTCGATCTTGTGGGGAACCCTCGTCGCGCAGCGAGTGGTTGTAGACGAGCAGATGTCGTCCATCGAAGAGTGTCACGGCATCGATTCCAGAGTTTGGATTAGGGAGATCGGTAGCGATCATCGCTCCCCAAGTCTCGCCTGCATCTTGAGACCAACAGGTCGTGATGCGGCCTCCGCGACTGCGACACAAGGCTTGAAGAATTCCGTTGGTATGGTTCAAGATGGCGGGTTGAATCGCATTGAATTGTGCCGTGTCATCGACGGGCCCAATTCGTTTCCAGGTGGTACCCCAATCTCGAGTCATTTCAAAGTGAACCCGCCAGCCGTCATGCTCGGTACTGCTTCCAGATAACAGTGCGCCGTTAGACAATAAAACCGGCTTGTTATTGATCGGGCCGAGAATGCCTTCTGGAAGGCGTCTCGGCGGTGTCCAAACGCGGCCACCGTCGTACGACAACATCAGTTCGCCCCACCAGCGGCTCGGATGATCGCCGACTTTGTAAAACAGCATCAATGGGCCGTTCGGAACTTGAAAGAGTACCGGATTCCAACAAGGGTAGCGCTTACCACGATGCTGAATACCGTTGGCGACTTCGACCGGATCGGTCCACTCCCCTTTGTGGCGACTAACCCAGATCCCCACATCGTCGGCACCTTCTTTCGTGCCAGCGAACCATGCGACAACGAATCCCGCAGGCGTAGCGGCAATCGTCGAGGAATGGCACTGCTGGAACGTAGCGTCGGTGAACACAAATTCTTCGTCGTCGACACCCGGTTTCGCCAACAATCCGTCGCGGTTTTTTTCTCGCGAGGGTCTCGTTTCCGTCTTTTGCTCGGAGTAGCTGGTCGCGTCCTTATGTGCCAAGTGATAGAGGAATCCGTCTTCGGCTCCGAGGAGGAGATCGGGCAGTGCATCGCCGTTCCAATCGACGACGGTAGGACTTGTGCTATGCTTCGCCAGTTCTCTTTGTCCTAGCGGACCGACTTTCTTCAATACAATGTTCCCGTTGCGGGTTCCGCAGTTTCGCCACCAATCGACATTGGCCGCGTCGACCAACACATCGAGCCGTCCATCGCGATCCCAATCTACGACATCGATCTTGCGCCGGCCGCTGCTACCGACGGTGCCATTATTGAGCCGAATGGGATGACCGTCTTCATCGACAAACACCCGCTGGGGAGGAAGTAGTTCTAGGCGATCGAGTCTCTTGCGGCGCTCGTACAATGCCAGATAGCCCTCATGATCGAGCATCACCAAATCGATCAGACGATCACCGGTAAAATCTACGGCAACAGGTGTTGTTCGCCACTGGGTTACCAGTTGCATGCCGGTCGGGTCCCACCAATTCCACTTTGGCTTGGAAGGCTTGTCAGGCCAAGCAACTTCCACTGGCTTCGCCCTATCCAGCTTAGGATTTTGTTGACTACCAATATTTTTGTACCAAAGAATTTCTCCCCACATGGAGTTTACAATCAAGTCGGGTAAGCCGTCAGTGTCCCAGTCTGCGATCGACAATACCGTCTGGCCCCATTTCGCCTCACACGGGCCTTGAATCGAACCGTTTTCGCCCACCGTGATGCGTATAACTTCGCCATCTGCGCGCAAGTATTTGGGAGAATCCCATTTCGGCGACACTCCGCCATCAAGGTTTTCGATAAAGCCAATGTAACCTGCACTATTCCCGCAAAGAATGTCCTCATCGCCGTCTCCATCCCAATCGAAACCAACCGGAGTTGAATCGGCTCCGAACTTCACGCAGTCTGCTTCTTGCTGAAAAAACTCCGGCGGAAGAAACTGCGGCAGACCGGCTACCACCTGACCACTGTGTTCCAGCAGGGCGATTCTTCCATCCTCTTGCCCTACCACCAAGTCGACATCGCCATCGTTGTCCCAATCGATAGCCACCGGCACAATCATCTGCAGATCCATGCTTAATGGCTCTCCTCGATAAGTTAGTTTTTTCCCTACGACGTACTGCGGTTTGGTCCGTGTGCCAACGTTCTCAAAGTACGTAAAACCGTCTAAGAATTCTCCACAAACAAGATCTAAGTCTCCGTCGTTGTCGAAATCGGCAAAGTTTGGTGACGGCCAGCCATAAACGTCGACATCACTACCACCTGCCTCGATGCGCGTTGGCTGAGCATATTTGGGCACCGCAGTGGTTCCAAGATTTTTTAGAAAGTAAACAAACCCGTGAAGGCGACCATTTTTCCACACACCGCGGGAATCGTAGGCGTTATCCCAACCGTAATCCGACCAGTCGCCGATGCCCACAATCAAGTCGTAGGCTCCGTCGCCATCGTAATCGACATAATTCCAATTTTGTGCTCGTAAGTTTTCTTGCGGATGAATCGCGTCGGCGTGGTAAATGGGAGTGGCTTTCTTAAAGCCTTCTTCTTGAAAGTGGATGAACTCGTGTCTGGGAACAAGAATGCGAGGTCGGCCATCAACTTGGGAGAGGTGCATATAGCGAGGCGCATCTCCCAGCCGTACTCCTGGTTTGAAGACAGGCATTTTCTCAGGACCACCAGGATTCTCAAAGAAATAGATTCCGTTGGAAGGTTTGTCGGGGCATGCCGCTAGCAAATCAATGTCGCCATCTCCGTCATAATCCATTGGCAAGGGCCATACCCAAAGCCCGACACCAAGGTCGACGACGAGCCCCGGATTATTATATGGCAGTCTTTGGAAATCACCGGCTCGCACCCTGTCAGCAAACACAATGACTACGATCAGAATTGCTGTTTTCAATAAATACTTCTGATGAATCACTAAATTATCTCCTAAGCTGCTAGGGGTTAGTAATATGGTTACACTGCTTATTCGAGATCGATGATTCGGATCTTGAGCACTTCGATGGTTTGTTTGCCGCCGGCGAATGCGACTAACAAGTGGCCTTCATGTTCAAGTACGTGCGGGTAGTCGACCCGGCGTCCGCCGACCAAGTAGGCCATCGTGTTAAAAACCAATCCGTCGTCGCTGATCGAGATCACCAACGGATCGCGCCGCTTAGGGTTGGCGTTGGAGACCAACACGTATCGGCCATCACTAAGCCGTAGACCGTGGATTTTTGAGGTAGCATCAGGGAAATTGGTTTGGATCGGCTTGCTCCAGGTTCGGCCATCGTCGACAGAAATAGAGCGGTAGAGGTAGCCGCTGCGGCTGTTATCGCGGAAGAGTGCCATCAGGTGGTCGTCGGGAAGCAGCCACCAGAGCGGTTCTTCGGCGGTGAGTTCGCTGCTGGAGCCGAGTACTGGGAACGAGTCCCAGTGTTTGATATCTTTGATACCTCCGACAAGAAAATGTACACCTGTCGTTTTGTAATCATGCGTGCGCCGCGACATCATCCAACTGCCACTGTTGATTTTCTTAGGCGGAAAATTATTGATCGTGTTGTCGGCAATCACGCCAAGGCTCTGCCATGTCTGGTTAGCGGGGTTGAGCTGAAATGCATGAAGCTGGAGACTTGGCCCAAAAAAACCGTCTGCTTCGTCGAGCGAGGCCAATGCCAGCAGTTGGCCATTGCGTTGCCAGAAGCCACGGGCGATCCAGCGGAAACCTTGGCTGCTGCGAGTGCCGTAGTGCGGGGAATCGGTCCCTGAGTTCGGCGGCACAGGCGTCAAGAATTTTGCTTTGCTCCATGCGAGACTGTCGGGGCTAGTGGCGAATTTCACACGTTGGCCAACTTGGTCTTCGACGCCAGGGCCATCGCTCCACATGATCCAATATCTTCCGTTGTGATGCGCGAGATAGTTGTGTTGGTTGACGCCGTCTGTGGGTCGGACATCGCTGACGACCACATGTTGGCTAGCCAAGCGTGGCAGGTTGTCAAAATCAATTTGGTGAGTTTTCTCGGGAACCCATTCGCCTTGAAGCATCAGAGGCGAGAGTGGATTATGTTTTGGGTGGGGAGGCGAAAACTTTTTGTGCCGAATGACTTGGCCTTGTTGAGTGAGACGGTGTTGCAGTTTTTCGATCGATACGTGGCGAGGAAGTGAGTCTTGCTCGATGGCGAGATCCGCTGCGACTCCGGCAGCCTGGCCCAACGCCATCCAGGTAGGTTCCATGCGAATCGAAGAGTAGGCGACGTGGGTCGTCGAAGCGGCCACAGGAACTATCAACCCCTCAATTTTCTTGGGAAGCATGATCCGATAAGGAATTTCGTAGGGCTGCGTAATGTGATCGAGCATTCCTAGATAGCCTTCGAGAACCACGGTATCACTTGGTTGCCGACGGCGACAGGGAAAACTATCGATGGGGAATTCGCCGATCGCGATGCTGTCAGAGTAATGGCGGGGTTCGCGTGTTTTTCCGTCGCCGGTGATGTCGTGTTCGGTTAGCGTATGCTCGCCGACAAGTCGACGGGCCTCGCGGACATAGAGTTGAAAGGGGAAGTG
>JAJRWS010000403.1 GCA_024276705.1 Planctomycetota bacterium
AACCGGCTGATTTCGTGATCGAACCGGATGTGACGCAGTTCGATTTGGCCGATTTCGACCGCACCGACGAACTGGCCGCCGTTGGCGCGCAGGCGACCGAGCAGGCGGCCGCCGAAATCAAGACCCGCCTGGTCGACCTGGATGACCGGCTCTTTGCCTGAATGAAGTTTGTGGCCGTAACCCATGCAGGTTTCGTGTACCGACCCATGGAGCGTCGCCCCACGGAGATGCTATAATCGCAGACACCATGACCGACGTGACATGCATACTTTCCGCCATCGAGCAGGGTGACTCATCCGCAGCTGAGCAACTTTTACCGTTGGTCTACGACGAGCTGCGGGCCATGGCTGCGGCCAAGATGTCGCGAGAGCGACCCGGTCAGACACTCCAAGCCACCGCTTTGGTGCACGAGGCTTATCTTCGTCTGGTGGGGGATGGGGAATTACCCAGTTGGAAAACTCGGGCCCACTTCTTTGGAGCGGCTGCCGAAGCGATGCGGCGGATTCTAATCGAACAGGCGCGCCGAAAGCTGCGGTTACGCCATGGCGGCACGGGCAAACGGGTCGATTTGGACGTGGAATTCCTGGAAGATGGCGATCGCGACACCCGAATGGTCGCCCTGGACGAAGCACTCAAACTGCTGGAAATCGATCAACCGGTCATTGCCCAGGTGGTGAAATTGCGATATTTCGTCGGTTTAACGATCGCGGAAACTGCCGCAGCACTCGACATTCCAGTCCGAACCATCAATCGTCACTGGGCTTACGCCAAGGCTCGCCTCTATCGGGAGCTACAGCCCTCCGAGGAATAATTATTGGGATATTATTATATATTCTTGGCACGGATCAGGGTCCTCCATCGCATGAGGTAGTGAAGGTTGATCCGGGGTGGGTCAATCGCGTTCCTCGTGCGATTCTAGTGAGGGAAAGAAAATGAAGATCAAGTTTTTTTCTGTAGTATTTGTTTGCTATGTCTTCTCGGTCTGTCTAACAAACATGTACGCTGAACTCTTGCCTTTTGTTGATGATTTCAGTGATGGCGATGCAACCGACGGAAATCCTGGAACATGGATTTCAGGAGGTCAGTCCGGCGCAACTCAAGATGCGAGTAGCGGAGATTTCGTGATAACATCTAGGGACCAAAGTTGGGCATATGTTCAAGAATTAGACGGTCTCCGCAACGTTTCCATCGAAACACAAGTGACGTTTTCTCAAACATCCAATCAGGACTTTGCAAGCGTTTGGGCAAGGGGTACTGGCGAAGCCTTTGGTTCGTATTGGGGCGGAATTAGGGAAAGCGGGGCATTAGGAATTGGGCGAGAGAATAATGACGGCAGCAATACAATATTTGACACGATCGGGACATCACTCGACCCGGTCAATGGAGATGTATTCTTAAGGTTTGATGTAATCGAGAACCAAATAAGTTTATTTGCCTGGCAAGCGGGTAGCCTGATGCCGGCCTCTCCACAGTTGACACAACTAGACAATATTTGGACAGAAGGGGGGAGTTTGGGATTAGCACTTACGCCAAACATGGCTGGTGGAAGATCACCAGCGTCTGTGGTGTTTCGTTACTACGCGGTTGTCCCTGAACCGTCTGCGATTGTGCTCATGGGCATTGCGGGTCTCGTGATGCTCGGTTACGCATCTCGACAAGACCCCAACGTTGCAAATAATTGATCAGGAGGTAGCAGAGACAACAGAGATATTTTCTCTGTTGTCTCCTTCTTCTTAGCTGCTCGCATAGAAATAATATAAGGTTCGTATTACAGTTAGACGGAACTTGATTATTCAATTGGGAAATCACCAGTGAATTCACTTCAAGATAAGGCCAGAGAGATCTTTGGCGCCGCCATCGAACTGGCATCGGATGCCGAGAGAGCGCGTTATCTGGACCGGGCTTGCCAGGGAGCCCGGGCGCTTCAAAGCGAGGTCGAGGCTCTTCTTGCAGCACACGAAAAAGCGGACGAGTTCCTGGAATCGGCCGCGGGCCAGATGTCGACTCCGCCGTTCGGCAAGGTAACGGAATGCCCTGGGGCGACGATCGACAAATACAAGTTGCTGCAACAGATTGGTGAAGGAGGATTCGGCGTTGTTTTCATGGCGCAACAGGTCGAACCGGTCCGCCGCAAGGTGGCTCTCAAGGTCATTAAGCCCGGCATGGATACCAAGGAGGTGATCGCCCGTTTTGAGGCGGAGCGGCAGGCATTGGCGCTGATGGACCATCCCCACATCGCCCACGTTTTTGACGGTGGCGTTACCGATAGTGGACGCCCTTATTTCGTGATGGAGTTGGTCCATGGGATCCCCATCTCGGAGTATTGCGACAAACAGGACTGCCGAATCGATGAGCGATTGAGCCTGTTCATCGACGTCTGCCGGGCAATTCAGCATGCTCACCAGAAGGGGATCATTCACCGCGACTTGAAACCGGCTAATATCCTGGTCACCCTGTATGGTGGGAGGCCCGTGCCCAAGGTCATCGACTTTGGTGTCGCCAAGGCACTCCACCAGGAGTTGACCGAGAAGACACTGTTCACTGCCTACGGGCAGATGATCGGCACTCCTCAGTACATGAGTCCCGAACAGGCGGAAATGAGTGGCTGGAACATCGACACGCGGAGCGACGTCTATGCCCTTGGGGTCTTGCTCTACGAGTTGCTGACTGGAACCACGCCCCTGGAGGCCCAACAACTGCGGCGTGAAGGCTTCGCGGCTATGATGAAGCTGATCCGTGAGGCCGATCCACCCTTGCCAAGTCGCCGTTTGAGCACCCTCGGCAAGAAATTGACGACGATCGCCCGCCAGCGGAGCGAACTGCCGCAGTCACTGGAACGCCGGATTCGGGGCGAGTTGGACTGGATCGTCATGAAGGCTCTCGAGAAGGAGCCTGACAAACGGTATGCCACTTCCTTGGACCTTGCGGAGGATGTGCAGTCGTACCTGAAAAACGAACCGGTGCAGGCATGTCCGCTATCGGCCTGGTATCGAATCCGAAAATTCGTCAGCCGAAATAAGTTGCCAGTAACAGCGGCCCTGGTGGTCTCCCTGTCGCTTTTGCTGGGCCTTATCGGAATATCGGTCGGCTTGATCCGTGTCAGTCGGCTGGCAGACCGGCTCCAGGTTGCCCTGGTCGATTCTCAAGAGGCCAAAGAAATGCAGGAGCAGGAGGCATTGCGAGCCCGAAAGGCAGAACAAAGGGCGCGCGATGAGGCGGAACGGCGTCGACGCGAACTTCACATAAAGACGATCCATTTGGCCGAAGCCACCTGGAAACAGCACGACATCCGACAAGTCAAGAAACTGCTCGACGGCTGTGATCCGAAGCAGGGTGACGAGGACCTGCGAAGATGGCCGTACTACTATTTACGGAACCTGCAAACAAGTTTCGACGATGCGCGATACGTTCCGCTCCCCCGCAAACCACTCATGATCGACGTTTCGCCCGATGGCAAGACGATCGCTGCCGCATTTCCAGGCACCGCGGCGGATATAAAAGCAAGGATGCCAATTGCGATGCTGCTCGATCAGGAAACGGGTGAGATCCTCGATTCCTACGGACAGCAGGAAAGGAATATCTGGCAGTTTACCTATGCGGTCTTTTCGAATGATGGTGAAACACTCGCCTACCCTAGCGACGACTTCCATTCGGTGGTCTTAAGAAACATGAAGAGTGGTGAACTGCGTCATCTCCAGGGTGCCACTGAGGGGGATCGGATCGAAAAGATCGCATTTTCACCCGATGGAATGAGCCTGGCGATCGCCACCGATCACGGCCTGGTAACTGTTCGCAATCTGGAAACGAACACCTTGGTGACAACGGCGAAGGAGAGGCTCGGAAAAAGGGGAGCACTTGCTTTTTCACAAGATGGGGATTATCTCGCAATCGCCGGAAATGACCACACGGTCCGCATTTGGAATATCGTGACCGATACGGAAAAAATGGTCTTGAAAGGCCATACGGGGCCCATCTTTGTTGTGGCGTTTTCGCCAGACGACAAGTTCCTCGTCTCCGGCGGCGCCGACCGGAAACTTCTCATCTGGGACACCGTCTCTGGCAAGCTGCGCCAGACGCTCATGATCGCGGACGATGCCATCCGTTCCCTGGCATTTTCTCCTCGCGCCGACACGATGGCCGCCGGTCTCCGCGACGGTACGGTACGGGTCTGGAGTTATCCCGACTTCGAGGTGCTCGATGTGGTGTCCGGCTATGGAGCGCTCTACGCATTGGATTATCTGCCTGACGGAACCCTCGTATTCGGCGGGAACGCTGGAAAATACGCGGAAGGATTGATCTTCTGGAAGCCCCGGCCCTTGTTGCAGCAGGGCATTCTCCGATGCAACGCCTGGGTGGAGGATTTGGCGTTCTCCTCGAAGGGCGACTTCCTTGCCGCAGCCACGCACAACCACTCATCGAAGGTGCGTCGATGGGAGCTGAGTGGTCCCTGTCCTTTGGAAAGGCCACCCCTCACGGCAATATTCGACGTGAGCCATATCGCCGCGTCCAGCCGCAATCACCTTGCGGTCAGCCATGTCGACTCCACCTCGGTACAGTTCCTTGACTTCGCAACGGGAAGGTCGATCGGAACAATTCAGGGTGATGACGGCACAACGATTTCCTGCATGGCGTTCTCACCAAGTGGTGAAAGGCTGGTTGCCGGTTGCCATGACGGGCGAATTATCGTCTGGGATGTTGATGAAAAGCGACTTCTATGGACCGATGCAGTCCATCATGGTCCCGTCTCTGGCGTTTGCTTTTGTGCGGACGAAAGCACGGTTCTAACCGGTGGAATAGACGGTCAAGTACGTCTCTGGGATGTAGGGAACGGCAAGGAGTTGGCCGATCTTGGGAATCACGTGACGAACGTCAAATCGGTGAGCTGTTCCTCGGATGGGAAGAAACTTGCGGCGAGTTTTTTTAGTGGAGAAGGACGAGGGATCCTCGTTTGGGATCGGTCTTCCAATCGGCCTATCAATCTACGTGGTCACATGTATTCTGTTAGTTCGGTCGCCTTCCTGCATGGCGAAAATACCCTGATGTCCGCCGGTGCGGACCGGGTTCTCAAGGTCTGGGATTTGGAGACCCGGCAGGAACGGCTGACGATCGATGCCGGCCCACACATTTATACATGCATGGCGATTTCACCTGATGACCGAACCGTGGCCACCGGCAGCCGCGACGGAACGATCTTGATTTACCGGGCTCCTGGTTTGCCAAATTCCAGCGGCCGTTAATTCGTCTTTTCTCGCCTGGCAAACCGGTTTTGGCACGAGGGCGGCAGTGGCCTCGCTCTCGGTCCCCGTCCCGGAGCCCGCCTTCCCAGTCCTGTTCCTGATCGCCGCGGGCATTGGCCTGGCTCTGCGCCAGCGCCATTTTCCGTCTCGCGATTTCTTCTCACGTGGCGATTGACCATGGTAAGGCTGAAGCGTTACAGGAATCTTCAGATAAACGCTCAGTATCCACTTCAGTATTCACCGCCAATCGTCTCTCCATCGTTACGGACTGCCAGCCGATCTAAGATGGCCGGGTCGGTGTTCGAACGGATCGTGGCGACATGCCCATCGGCAAATACGAACTGGCAAACTTCCGGGTGCCAACTGCCGAAGGTGTCGCAAATGCATGGTCCCGACTGCCTGCGGCAACCCCTGGTTTTTGGGCATTGGGTTAGATCTTGATCGCTGCTGGCCAGGGGAACGCGTAACCCCGTTGCGCGGGCGCAATTATTCTGGTTGTCCCCGTTGTAGAGCGACCCTTGCCGTTCATCGGCACCGACGGGAATATGTTTTTCACCCGCCAGAAACGTATTGCTGAGACCATCGGAAATCATGCGGAAACTGACGTTGGATTCCCACTTGATCCGCCCGGACGGTTGATCAAAAAATACTTGCGCGGTGATGATCGTGCCATTTGCGGTGGAACGCCAGAACTGAATTCCGCCCCCGTCGTTGTTTCCCGCATTGCCCGCATAGTCGCCGACCGCGCCGCGGGTATGAACTGGTCCACCATCCCCGAATGCGTTGTATGCGAGCAGGGGGCCTTGCCGCGAGGGACATCGATAGATTGCCAGGTCCTGTTCGCGTGCCCGCTTGTTGTCCGCCGCATAGTACAATTGTTCAAAATCCCACAACCGCGCCTCCGACTGGCCTTCGAGAAACGGCAAGATGATCGCGAACCAGGTCGGTGAACCGTTCCGGTAACGAGAGGGCGGCAGCTTGTTGCGAGCGGCGTGGAAATGCTGCAACGCCACGCCCATTTGATGGAGATGATTCGTACACACAGACCGCCGGGACGATTCGCGGGCTGCTTGTATGGCAGGCAGCAGGAGGGAGATGAGAATTCCGATAATCGCGATGACGACGAGCAACTCAACCAGCGTAAAACCGGCGTCTTGGCGACGATAACGAAAGACAAACATTGTTCACCGTCCCGTTTTCAGCGGACGAGGAGATTGGTATCCAGTCCAGTCATGAGGATTTCCTGGCTCGTCGACGGATGTCGCTGTTCATCCTCTGCAGGGAGACAGACTTTTTTCCTGGATTCCGCAAGAGCCCTTTCAACTCCTGGACATCACTGTCCAAAGGCTTAACCACGACTCGACCTTCTTCATCGATCACAAAGTCAACCCGGTCACCCGGTTGCAGGCGCATATACTTCCGAATCTTCTTTGGAATGACCGTTTGTCCCTTGCTGGTCAGTTTTGCAACAGCCATTTCCAACTCCTTGCAGTCGATTCTCTCGAACATGCGTTGCCTCAACACCCGTGATGAGTCTATCAGGCAGTAAATGGATTGCAAAGAAATCTGGCCGCTCACGACATAAGACCGTTATTTACCGTTCTTACTCTTAATCCCCGGCCGCACATTGTCCAAGGAGATCCGATACCTGCTGGATTAAGATTAAGATTAAGATTAAGATTAAGAAAAACAGCCCTCAGGAGATAGCCACCATGGACCGTAGAGCCTTTTTATTGGCCAGTACCGCCACCGCCACCTGCCTGGTCGACCAGGCCGTATCGGCCACCGAGTCGACCAAGAAAGAGAGAGCTCCCTTGCGGACGAAAATCGCCGTGAACCCAGGCTGGTTTACCGGCTCGCATGTCGAGCGGATCGAACAGATTGCCGCCCACGGCTTTCCGGCATTCGAGACGCTCAGTTGCGGGCAGTGGAAAGACAAAGAGGAGGTTCGGGCCCGTTGCCAGGAACTGGGTATTCAGTGTGGCGCGGTGGGTGGCATCGCCACGATCACCGACTGGGGCCCGGTCGATCCGGCCAACCACGGGCGGTTCGTCGAACAGGTCAAGCAGGCGATCGCCAATGCCCAGGCCATCGGTTCCAAACGGGTGTTGGCCCTGAGTGGGCCGGCGAGGCAAGGCGTTGCCCGGGAAGCGCAGATGGAAGCCTTAGTCGAGGCGGGCCGGTTGGTCGGGCCGCTGCTCGAGGAGGCGGGGCTGGCCATGGTGTGGGAATGCCTGAACGTGCTGGTGGATCATCCGGGATACTTTCTGGTCCGTTCCGCCGAGGGGTCCGAGCTGGTCCGGCGGACCGACCACCCGGCGGTCAAGTTCCTGTTCGATATTTACCATCAGCAGATCAGCGAAGGGAACTTGATCAACAACATCAAGAAGTACCACGCCGAAATTGGCCATTTCCACTTCGCTGACAATCCGGGACGGCATGAACCGGGGACCGGCGAGATCAACTACCAGAACGTATTTAAGGCGATCCATGAGACGGGCTACCGCGATCTGGTAGCCTGCGAGTTTGGCAAGACCCAGCCGACCGAACAGATCCTGGAAATCCTGGTCGAATGCGATCAGTGGACATAGAGTTTCTCCCAGTACCTGCCGAGTCGACATGCTCGCAATGCGTCATGAGGTACTGGGAGAAACTCTTAGCTTTCTAGCAAGGAATCGATCGGCCCGCCTTCGCTTAGCTTGACCGGGCGGCCTGAGGGGGCGATGTTCTCTTGTTCGGGGTTGAGTCCCAGGGCGGCTACAATCGTGGCGTGGAGGTTGGCTACCGGGCACGGATTGGCGACCCGTTTGGAACCTTCCGGATCGGTGCCGCCGAGCACCTGGCCGCCGCGGATGCCGCCGCCGGCCAGGGCCATGCTGAAGCCGTGGGGCCAGTGGTCGCGTCCCTCCAGCCGATTGACTTGCGGAGTCCGGCCGAACTCCCCGCCACAGAGGACCACCGTGTGATTGAGCAGGTCGCGCTCGCGCAAATCGGCCAGCAAGGTCGCGAAGGCCGGGTCGAGCGTTTCAACCAGGCGCCGATGGATGGCGTGGTTATTTGCGTGGCTGTCCCAGCCGGTGAGGGTGACTTCGACGCAGCGAACGCCCACTTCGACCAGCCGCCGGGCCGCCAGGCAACCGCGGCCAAAAGGTGTGTTGCCATAGCGGTCGCGTAAAGCCTGCGGTTCTTGCGACACATCGAACGCCTGCAGCTGGTCGGAGGCCATCATGCGGCGGGCGGCCTCGACGGTGGCACGATGGCCGGTCGCCCGGACGGCGGCTGCCCGGCCTTGGGCAAACGCATGCTGGACAACATCCAAATCGGCCAGCCGCCTTTGCAACCGTTCCGGCGAGACATGCGGCGCGACGTCGGGCACAGGGCCTTGTGGATCTCCCATCTGAAAGGCATCGAACTGGGGGCCTAAGAAACCGCCCTGCCCGGGCCACTGGCCGGCGAGAATCGATACATGGCGGGGTATTTCGGTTCCTTCGGTGGGCAACTGGCTCGCACAGATGGCTCCAATCGACGGGTGGACCAGGGTCGGATTGGGCCGGTAGCCACTTTTGACCAGGTAGGTGCCTCGCTCGTGGTCGCCCTCTTTGCTCACCAGCGAGCGGATCAGGCTGACCGATTCCATTTCGCTGGCCAGCCGGGGCAGGCCGGCGGCCAGTTGGATGTCCGCTACGGAAGTTTCAATCGCTTTGGTGCCAGCCGCGATCGGTTTATCGGGGTGCGGATCGAAGGTCTCCAGCTGACTCGGACCGCCCGCCAACCAGAGGAGGATGACTGCACGGGCCGGCTCGCGGTGGAGTTGGAGCGGCTCCTCGGCAGCCAGCAGACCCGCCACGCGGGCCAGCCAGGCTGCCGACCCGGCGCCGGCCAGTTGTAAGAGTGTTCGCCGATCGATGGGCAAAGAGGTTCCATCGTTTTGCCGGACAGGATATTTGTTAGGGATTAGTGGTTCCATGAGAACTCCGTCGAGTTGAGCAGGGCCCAGGTGAGATCCTCGATCCGCTCCCTTCTGGCCACGTCGTTCTGGCCAGCCAACCGGCTGGAAAAATGGGCCAATTCACCGGGAGTGGGACGCCGCGTGAGGACGGTCAGGTAAGCCACTTCGATCGCTTTTGTGTCGCTGGGGGCCAGGGCGGCAATCCGCGTGGCCGCATTGCTCACCAGGTCGTCCTTGGTTTTTTCATGCAGTAAATGACCGTTCAAGAGCATCAATCGTTGCGGGATCGTGCCGCTGGAAGCTTCCAGCTCGCGCCCGCCCAGGTCGCCATAACGGTTGACGAATTCGTTCTGCTGCAGCGTGCGGGCCAGCCGGACCAGGATATGCGATTGGTGATGGATTGTTGCCAGCGATGCCGACTGGATCAGCGCGCCGACGACCTGCTCGGGCCGCAGGCGAGTGAGGGGAAACATTTGCCACGGCGCCAGGTCGATGGCTGGGGCTGCGAGACTACTTGCGGGGGAAGAAGGTTCATGGGTGGGGGAAGCGAGTTCGGAGGTGCGCGGCGGGGCCCGGCTTTCGGCTTGAAAAGCCGCGGTGGCGCCGATGGTCTGGATGAGCCAGCGCAGGTTGTAGTGATGCCGGACAAAGTCGGTCGCCAGGATGTCGAGCGCGGCCGGATTGTTTTCATCGAGCGGAATGTCGTCCACCGGTTCGACCAGTGGACGTCCCACCATCAAAGTCCAGAATCGGTTCACGGTCGCCCGGGCGAAGGCCCGGTTTTTCGAGTGGGTGATCCAGCGGGCCAGACGCTGCCGGCGTGCGCCCTGTTGGGGCAGCAGCTCGGGCTGGAAAGGGACGGCCACCTCAATGGTCCGCAGTTGGCCGGTCTGGCGGTCTTCCAGCCGATACGGTTTGGGTGCGTCATGCACCCCGGTCAGGGAGGATTCGATGCCGCCGAAAAAGGCCGCCAGGCCCTGGAAATCTTCCTGTTGCCAGCGGGCGTCGAATGGGTGGTCATGGCACTGGGCGCAATCGAGCCGGAGGCCGAGCATGGCCCGGCAGACTCGCACGGCCAGTTTGTTTTCGTCCGCCCGTTCGGTCTCTTCCAGGAAGGAGACGGTGATGAAATTGGTAGCCGGCCGATCGGTCCACAAGCCAGTACTGGCGACCAGTTCGCGGACAATTTCGTCGTAGGGGCGATTCTTGTGTAACTGGCCGGCCAGCCAGGAGACGAAACGGCGGCGCCGATAGAGCAGGAAGGGGCCTTCCTCCACCCCGACCAGGCTGCGGGCAAGCCGCTCGGCCAGGTAGTCGTCCGCCCGCCGGTCGGCCAGCAAGACGCGAGTCCACCAGTCGATTCGGCCGGCCGCCGGTTGCCCTTCGAACGCGCGGATTTCTTCCAACGACGGAATCGTGCCAACCAAGGCCAGCGCCAGTCGGCGGGCAATCGCCAGGTCGCTGGCCCGTGGGATCGGTTCGCTGGAGCCGTCGCTTGCCTCAGCTTGTCCAGGTGCGAGAGCACGGTCAATCCGGCGGACCGTCTGGTGAAATTTGGGATCCCGCCCGTGGGAGGCCAGTTTGGCTGCAACCGGTGGTCCTGGCAAGCGGAGCGCCGCCCCTGCCAGCAGGACGAAACCGGCAACCAGACCCCAAAATAGTATGTCCCGTTTGCCCATGGCCCCCTCGCTCCAGTCCCGTGACTCCAGCCTGGTAATTCCGGTGTAGAATGTTTCGCTGGTATCTATTCGAGCCCAATCGGGCGATCTTGGAAAGTAAAGTCTAAATTCAGCACTTCCAAATTGTCACTTCGCCCTACGTGGCCCAGGGCGATAAGCCGCCCGGGAACTGACGTTTTTAACAGTTAGTACGTTGCCCGGGTCGGCTTCATCGGCCATTCTTGGAACGACTGAAATTAATACCCTTGCAGCAGTTTGCCGTCCGCCCGGTCGCCCAGTTGGGCGAAAACTTTCGGATCGATATTCTCCGAGATGTAGTGCGTCGAGCCATCGGCGAAGACGAAATTTGCCACGCCCGGGTGGGTGCTGCCAAAGCCACCCACCTCCAATGGGCCTGGCTCTTTGGCCGGTTGGGGGTCGCCGGGCCGGCGCCGATGACGCCATTGTTCAAAATGGCTCGTATTACGGAGCGTGGCCCGAGTGCCCGAGACCCAGCCGAGGCTAGTTTCGCGAGGCAGCATTTCGCCCAGCAGGATTGTCTGCGAGCTGCCGTCCAGAATGTCGGTGTAGCGCAACTGGCTGTTCAAAAAGAGCAGCCCATTGTTTTTCGCGTCGATGGGCACTTCGGACGCATGGTGGCAGCCGGCGTAAGTGCCCAGGGCGGCCGTCTCGTCTTCATTCACCTCATTGCCCCCGAACGAAGGGCACATCAACAAGGACAGCGACAATTTGCGTACCGGCGCATTTTCCCGCGCATACGCGCCGGCTTCCTGGTCGAATTGCCGGTAAGCGTTGGGCTGTTCGAAGTAAGGGAGGGTCTGCACGATCCAACTGATATGCTGGCCCTCCGGTTCACTGCGAATCGGCCCCTCGGGATTGAGTGTCCCGGCCGGGAGATACTCATGGTTAAACTCGTAGTGGTGCACGGCCAATCCCAGTTGAGTGATGTTATTTTGACAACTGCAGCGGCGAGCCGCTTCGCGGGCCGCCTGAACGGCCGGCAACAGCAGGGCCACCAGGATGCCGATGATGGCGATCACCACCAGCAGTTCGACCAGCGTAAAACCGCGGGTCAATTTTTTATGGGAATGCATCGGATTACTCCTCGGTTTTGGGTATGGGAATCTCAAGGGTCAACGTATCGGAACGCTGTGTGCCAGGCAGATCGCCACTGGCAAGGCGGGCCACCACGTGGAGCTGGTGTGATTCAGGATGGTTGGAAAGCGACTCTTCCTTTTGACCTGGGCTGATCTGGGCTGGATTAACTTCGATGCGCACACTTCCTGGTGGGTTCCCGGGCAGGGTCGTGGGCTCCAGTTCCCATGTTTCACCCTGGTAGGCAGGATCGGCTCTCAACCGGGCCACGGCCCGTTCCAGCCCCGCGGTCAACAATAATTCGGTCTGCCGAAGCTGACGCTGCAGCCGTAGTTCACGCCGGGCCCGCAGGGCCGATTGCAGCGTCGCGGCGACCAGGCTGGTGGCAATCGCCACACAGACCAGCATGCAGACCAGTACCGCGGCCTGCCTGTCCCGTGCCCCGTGTAGGTGCCTCTTACGGTAATACCGCGTGGTGGATGCGAACATCATGGGGTCTTCTCCGCGGAATTTTTCTTAGCTGGAATGGGTCGCCCGTGTTCGGCGAATGGGCCGGCTCGGTGCCGATCGACCACCGCTTCCACGTGGAGTTCGAGACGCTCCTTTCCTCCCAGCCGATCGACTGGGCGGGTGACCACCAGGACCGCCCGACGAGGGCCTGGCAGCAGCTCAAAATGGGCCAGACAATCCGGGGTGAAGCGAAACGGTTCGCGCCCATGCCGCCGGTCGGCGCGGAGCTGGTCGCGCACAACTTTCCCGTCCTGGGCCGTATAGGTAATCGCGGCCTCTCCGATTCGACCCGGTTCAAGAGTCAATACGGCTCCGTCCCGCCCAAGCGATGCCTGGCGACTTCGCTGTACATCGCGGCGAAACTGGCTTGCCAGGTGCAGGGCCGTTTGCTGCCGGGCGGCCTGCTGCCGCCCGCGCGTCTGGAGCCGCATCGCCTGGTGGATCATCCCGGTCGCCAGCACCAGCAGCGTGCTTGATACGGTCATCGCGGCCATCATCTCGATCAGGGTAAACCCAAGCGTCCGCCCCGTTTTTCGATTTTTCGAATAAGACGCATTGCGCAGCAGACAGCAGCGTGACGAAAAAACGAAAAACGGGGCGAACGCTAACATCTCAGATCCTTTCTCTGATCCAGCCGACCAGTTTCATCCGGCCGGGAGCCGCGGGTCGATCCCAGCTGAGTTGCAGGACGAGTCGCTGGCCATCCTGGTCGAGGACCGTTTCGGCGGTCAGTTGTGGATTGGGCAAAGCCGCCCGGGCGTATTCGGAAGGGGCCAGTTCGGCCAGGGCGACCATGCGCTGGTCTTCGGTCAGGCAGGTCAGCCGGTCGAGCTGGCTCGAAAGCTCTTCCAAGGCCAGCCGCCCGTACCGGGCGTCTTGCCACAACCGGTCCCCACGCACCACCAGTGGGCCTACGACCGACATGACCGTGGTGAGCAGCAGCGCCGAAACCAGCATTTCGGTGACCGTGAATCCGTGTCGGTCTGGCCGTGGCAGCGGTTGGTAAGTTTTTGGGGAATGTTTCATGACAGGCCAGAGATCAGTTCGGAGAGAGGAGCCATGACTCCCAGAGCGACCAGGAGCACACCGCCAGCGAGCAGCAGAATTGAGGCCGGTTCGAGCCAGTCGAGAAGCGTCTCGATCCGTCCGGCAACCCGGACCTTTCTGGCCCGAGCCAGTTGTTCCATCGTCCAGGCTTGGGTGGCTATCGGGGAGTCGAACATTAAGACCCGCACTTCAGCCGGCGTGAGCAGCCGGACCGTCCGCAGGCTTTCCCAGAGGTTGGCCCCTTGCTCGACTTCGTTGCGAACATACAGGAGTTTCTGGCGAATGGGAGCGTCGAAATGGTAACGGGCCAGGGTGGAAACCGCGCCGACAAGCGGCCGTCCCGCCCGCACCGCCAACGCCAACAATTCCAGCAGGTCGGCCGAGCGTAACTGGGCCACCGGTCGCAGGAACCGGCCGGCGAGCAGGCGGCGGAGTTTCCACCTGGCAGGCAGCATCGAGACGATTCGCGTCAAGGCCAACAGAAACAGGATCGGCAATAGCAGGTAAGAGGCGACAAAGTTGCCCACCCCGACCAAGAGACGCTGGGCCCAAGGGGCCTCCAAATCGAAATCATCCCAGATAGACTGAAACGTCGGCATGATTTTGATCAGGATAAAAGAGACGATCATCGTGCCAATCAGCAAGAGACTGCCCAGGTACCAGATCGTGCGGCGGATCCGTGGGCGGATCCGCGGGCTCGTCGCGTCGTCCTCACGCACAAGGCCATCCAAGGCCGCGGGCAAAATCCCCAGTTGGCTGCCAAAGCGGATTGCCAGTACCCCTTCGTCGGTCAGCACGCCTGGCGTCTGTTCCAATGCATCGGCCAGCGGCATTCCTTTCTCGAGCCGTTCGGCGAGTCGCTGCAAACGCCAGCGTGTGCGGCCCCGATGTTCCGCAGCCAGGCCGGCAACCAGTGGGGCCGCCGCGACCTGTCCATGGATGGCTCCCCGCAGTACGTGCACGAGCGACTGCTGCCTGGCATCGAGCGAGTCGGCCGGCCACCATGGGGCCAGCCGCGAGGAGCACGGCCAGGTGAAATCGAGCGTGGGTAATAATGGGCTAGGCATCGGTTTGTTCTGGGCGAACGGAAAATATATACCTGATTATCTCTCTTGGAAGGGTGGAATACTGGAAAATTGGAATGCTGGAGAATGGTTATTCCAGTATTCCTATATTCCAACACTCCTGCATCTGAATTTTAATCTGCCAACGATTGGAAAGTCGTGGATTGGTTCCTCCTTCGCTAACCGGTAAGACCATTGATCAGATCGACCAGGGGTACAAATAGGGCGAGCACGACGAAGCCGACGACCAGCCCGGTGGCCCATATCAACAACGGACCGGCCAGGCCGGCAGACCGATCGAACCGCTGCTGGACCCACTGGGCGTACATTTCGGCCAATTCTCGCAGCAGGATGGTGTTGGGTTTTTGCTGGGGACCGCCTGCGGCGATTGCGGCCGTCAACGTTGCCGGCAGACCACGGGTTGGCGGGCTCCCTGAGTGTTCTGTGGGCGGTCTTTCCTCGTAGGTTGCCAGCCGCTGGGCGGCGCGCCGTAACGTGCCGCGGCGAGAGCCGGCGCTGGCCAGGCGCAGGGCGCTGGGCAGGGTCAGGTCTGCGTCGAGCAAGTCGGCCAGTCGGCGCGTGAAGAGGGCCACCGATGTGACGTCGCGGGAACTGCCGGCAGTCAGAAATCCGAGCCAGTGCCCCAGCAGGCCCCGGCCCGTGATCAGGCGCAAGGCGAAGGTTGCCAGAGCCAGGATTGCCAGGGCCGAGAGCAGCAGGCCGCCGGCGTGAAACCGCATCAGGCGGGATAGCTTCAGAAGCTGTACCGTCATGACTGGCAGCTCC
>JAJRWS010000404.1 GCA_024276705.1 Planctomycetota bacterium
AATCATGATCGAGAGGATTCCCGCGGAAAACGTCCAGTTCGTTGAACCGATTCTCAATCCTGCCATGGTGACCAGGACAAGCGAACAAAAACTGGCCATAAACAGAACCTGAGCCCAAACTTCGGATTTCATGCCCGCTTGCACGCGCACTATCCAGGCTGTCGCCAAACCAACAAAATGGAGCCCGATCCAGCCAAGCTGCAATGAAAGCGACCAATCCAATGAGAATGTCCAATCCATGGTGAATTAATACTGGAAATCCCTTTCCAGCCCTCCTCGCGACAACGGAAATTATTCTCTTTTGCCGCGATGCCCCACGTGAGGGCCTTCCCAGTTTGAGATTTGGCCCAGTCAGGAATATGGCCCAGTTTGGCAACCGGTTCACGGCTACCGACCTTTTATAGCGATTTCCGTGCCAATTCAACGCGCCCGGAAAAATACGGCGATACTCCGCACGGGACATGATAAAGTTTGCAGATTTTACAATCCAGGCAAGATACTTCAAGTTTGCCGGTCTGCATAGGTGAGAATTTTTCTATCTCCGTTTGGCAGTCCGAGTGCTTTTCGAGTTCAGCAGTTTTTTCAGTTCCGTTTCTAGTTCGGCCGATTGGATGCTGCTTTTGACCACAGAACCTTTCTGATCTACCAGCAGCATCAGAGGCAAGGTAATCACTCCCATTTCATTGGCCAGACGGCTATCGAATCCACCCGGTTCGTACAACTGTTTCCAAGGCAGACGGTTCGATTTGAGGTAGGCCAATGCATCCTCGCTCGAGTAATCAAGATCCACTCCCAGTACCTCGAAATCGCGGCCGCCATATTTGGCATAGAGGTCCTTAATGACCGAGTGGTCCGCCTTGCATGGCTCGCAACTGGTTGCCCAATATTGGATCAGTACAAATTTCCCCCGGTATTGACGCAGGTCGACCTTGCCTCCTCGCAACGCCGTACCTTGCAATGTCAGCAAGTTGCCCTCGCTGGTAAGCCGGGTAATTGCACCGCGCGCTTTGAGAGCAGCCGTGCTTTTTGGAAAATCATCCAGGATACGCTGATACCATTTTTCCGCCGCTTCGGGTTCCTCCGCGAATTCGCTGGCCATGGCCAGTTGCAGGAGTGCCTCGGAAGCATGCGAACTGTTGCCGTACTTGTCTACGAACGCTTCGAGTTGCTTGAGCCAATTCTCCTGGATTTTTGCGTAGTCCGCCTTGGGCTGCGAAAGGCTAAGCCCGTATTCCGCCTGCAAACGGCGGAAAAGGACGTGCGTTGCCAGATCGGCCGCGCCCTTCTTGGCTGCCAGCTTTTGCTCAAGCGATTTGAGCCTGGCAACTCCCTTCGGATAGACGCCACTTTGCACGGCCGCACTGACCATGTCGGCCATTTGCCCCAACCATTCGTCACGCTGCTGGCGACTGGGGGCCAAAGCGGCCAGTTGCTCCAGCAAGTCGGCACGCTGGTCGTTCAAGGTAGCTTGCCGATCCATGGCTGCGGACGAAATTTGTTGATCCAATTTTTCCAACGTGGCTAGGACCTGCTGCATCTTTTCCGATGGGCCTGCAGCTGCCACAGCCCCTTCCGCTGGGCCGAAGTTCTCACTGGCACCGTTGTAGAAAAATCCGGAGATCGTTTTGCCGGAGGCGTCGGAAATCGGCCCATCGACTAGCTTCCAGGCATTACCTACCTGGATCATCGTGCCAAGTTGCAACTGCTGGGGCTGGCCATCCTGCTGAACCATGGCCCATACGTTCTCATACACCAATAAATCTTTGCTCAGCCCTCGTGTCCCTGCCGGGACAAGACCCGGCCGCTGCCCGCCAAAGTCGGTGAATTCGCTATCTTTTGGCAACTGTTTGGTCGTCTTCTGGAAGGTTGCCGAAGCCGCTTTCACCCGAACTGCCAATTTCTGGGCAACCTCTTTAGTAAGCCCCATATTGGCCAGATCACGCGATGTGATCAGCAGTCGACCAAAACGATTGATATCGCGTTGGCTCAACGCGGCCACCACTTCCTCAGCCAGTTCTTCCGCGGAAATCCGATTCCAACGATCGATTTTTCCGTCTTCATTGGTATCCTGGCCCCAACGTCCACCCGCCACATTAAACCACCGATACTGGTCCGCCTTGCCATTGAAGTCGGAGTCGATGTCTCGATAGACCATCAAGCCATTCTGGTAGTAGCTCCAAGTATCGACGACATTGTCCTTGTTCGAATCGGCAAAACTCCTCAGCACCTTCCCGTTAAGGTCCCGGACCACCCAAGCCGTGGCCCTCTTCTTTTTTTCCACCCGGATCGTGCACTTTTTGACCTCATCCGTGGCTGGCCGATCGTACTCGATGCCCTTTTGCACGGGAGCCAATTTCAGCGCATCGACTACCGAGGGGGCTGCTTGCACGAGGCTGGCTCCTTGCCAGCCAAGAAATGCCAAACTGATAAGTAATAACCGTTGTTGAGACATGCGACCTGATCCTTCAATCTCGGGTGGTAGGTTAATCCGGCTTATTCCGAAGCTGCGTACCTGCAGCTTGACGGTTTATAGCTTGAATCCGCCCCGAAGGGCTAGACCGGTCGGCAGCACCCCAGGCGGATTGGCGAAACTCTATATTTACTGCCTTGGAGGTTTGCAAAGTCTCCTTCGGCGCTCAACTGGATTTGCAAGAAGGCATATTTCTGCCAATTTTCCGATTTCTTGCGAATCCAGTTGCCGCAGGAAAACGGGTTTACGGTCCCCTGATATTACCGTCCCGTACCATTTGACAGGCACCCGCTGCAATCTACAATGGTGAGTCTGGCCCGACAGCAACCAGACAGCCATGATGCTAGCTTGTTGGATGGGTTAGGAGTGTGTACCGATGAATACCATCCGCGATGGTATTTTGCGGTGGAAAAACAGACGAGTCATTTACCCTGCGTGGTTGAATGGCGGGCGCATAGCTCAGTTGGTTAGAGCGCAGCCCTGATAAGGCTGAGGTCCCAAGTTCGAGTCTTGGTGCGCCCACTGGGAGAAATGCGGATTTCGGAATGCGAATTTCGGAATCCGCATTTTTATTTCAGAATCGATAACCAAAGCAACCAGCGGCTTATTCGTAATGGTATTGCCCAAGTCAGCCAGGAGCTCCTTTGGCTTCCATCGCTGGGCAGGAGCCCAGCCTTAGGGAGCGAGTAAAAATCCAAAGCTACGGCTACGCCGCAGCACTCCATATTATGGAGTGCGACAGCGCAGCTGTCGCTTTGGATTTTCGAACATGTTAGTCCACCGAAAACAGCCTGAGTCGGGGGGGCAGCTCCTTTCAGAGCAGGGCGGTGGCAGGCATCGCGAACGGGCCACCGCAAATCCCGGGCCAATGTCTAGCAAACCTTGTCATGCGCCCCATCCGGTATGCCCCGACAAGCTGGAAGAGTAGGAACCGATAGTGGTCCAATGCGTTCCACGCATGATTGGCCGAGCGAGTGCGGCGAGTAGCACCAGCACGAAGCCCGTCGGTTCGGGTACCGGTGTGCTGGCTGGCGTCACGGGCACGCCACTGCCGTATTGCCGTTGCCAGGCTAGAAGGTCGTTGCCGTCCGAGTCGCCATCGCCGTCGGCATCGGAGTTGCCATGGATGCCGAAATCGCCTTGCCATTGAGCAAGGTCGTCGTGATCGACGTCGCCGTCGCCATCGAAGTCGGCCGTGAATGGGGTCAACACAGTAAGTTCCACGGAGTCGCTGCCGTAGACAATATCCCACATCAGGGCGCCGGTCAGCGCTGGCAGATCGGCCGGTACGGTAGCGAACGTGGTCCCCCCCAGTCCGCCGATTGCCTTGAGCAGAGGGAAGACGTCATTCGCGGTTGGGACGAACACATTGCCACCGCCGAGTGGATCGATGAGTGAGACATCGAGAGTACCGTCCAGCGACGCTGCGCCCGTGGCAAATAGCGTGTCAAATTCCAAACCGGGAATTTCACCGCCGATCTCGATCCGCAGAACGCCCGCGGCCAGTTGCGTGTAGTCGCCATCCAGGGCCAAGGTGCCGGGCGCGACTACCCCGCCGTTTTCCAGGGTGGGAGCAACCACTTCGCCCGCGCCGGTGAGTTCTCCGGTGGCGGTCAGCACCATGCCCGCAGGTCCGGTCGTTACGACCTGGCCGCCCGACTCGACCGTGAAGGTGGCGAGGTTGGCCGAATCTCCGCCCACGAGAATACTTTCGGCCGAAAATAACTCCCCGCTGGCGACCGTAATTTCTCCCACATGCTGGCCGCGGAGCAAACCGAGGATCAGCTTTCCGTTGAAGGTGGGATTGGCGCCAAAACCGAGCAAGCGGTTCACCTGCAAGGTGGAA
>JAJRWS010000405.1 GCA_024276705.1 Planctomycetota bacterium
CGAATCAACAGCGAGCACGCGACTCGCTGAAAAAACCGATACGTGTCATTGGCGCCGGTGAAAGCCACACGCATTGGCACATTTCCCAGATGTCGGATTTGACGGAGACTGCTGGTACGGTCTCAGGACGAGAAGCGTTTTCGATGGCCGGTATTAAACCGGCTGATGTCGACTTTGTTGAGCCTTATGACGCGAGCACATTGACGGTTCTGTTGGCGATCGAAGATCTGGGGTTTTGCAAAAAAGGTGAAGGTGGTGACTTTGTGATGAATGACCGACTGGCACCAGGAGGCGCGTTGCCCATGATGACGTCCGGTGGGGGTTTATCCTACAACCACCCAGGCGCGTTGGGCGTTTTGCTTTTGATTGCCGCCGTATCCCAACTGCGCGGTGAAGCGGGTGAACGGCAGATCAACCATCCCAAAATCGGAGTCGTCCACGGCATTGGAGGCATGCTTTCAACTGCAGCAACTGTGGTGTTAACCAATGACTAACCAAGACCCAACAATGAAGTATGGCGACGCTCTCACCCAGCCCTTCTGGCGAGCCGCAGAACGTCATGTCTTAATGATCCAGCATTGTGCAGACTGTGGACATCATCAGTTCTACCCACGCCCTTTTTGTTTGCAATGCGAATCAGAGCATGTTGGATGGGTGGAGTCCAAGGGCAAGGGCGTTGTGTATGCGAGCACGACAGTTTATTTGGATGTATCCACCGAGCTGGAACCACCATATCAAGTGGTACTGGTGGAACTCGATGAGGGAGTGCGATTGTTGGCAAATACCGTTGACGGAAACTGCAATATGGATGATCGCGTTGAGGTGGCCTGGAGGCAAAGAGAGGGGTTTCCGCCTTTAGCTGTGTTTAGAGCATGTTCTAGTTATTCTTAGTAAAAGAGTTCTTGTTGGAGTTGTTTTTCCATGGATCAATCCATACAAAATAGAGGAGACAGATAATGGCTGCACTTGCCGGACAAGTGGCAATCCTTAGCGGCGCGCTGGGCGACATCGGCCAAGCCTGTGCGGTGGAGCTCGCGCGTCGCGGTGCCGATGTCGCGGTCGGTGACCTACAGTTTGACGACCGAGTTAAACGACTGCGCGATGAGGTGGAAGGACTAGGGTGTCGGTTCCGTTTCGACGAGGCCGATGTCACCGACGAGGGACAGGTTGCTGATTGGCTGACCGTCGTCGAAGAGACACTGGGAACAGCCACCCTTGGAATTTGCAATGCGGCGATTGTCGAGCAGCTCGATTTCTCTCAACTAACGGCCGACGCCTGGCGCCAACACTTGGACGTAAACCTAACAGGCACTTTTTTCTTGGCCAACGGCGTAGCCCGTCGTCTTGTCGAACAGAAGAAACCGGGACGCATTGTTTTCCTGGGAAGCTGGGCCGCCGAACATGTGCATCGACATATTCCCGCATACTGCGTCAGCAAAGCGGGGGTTCGCATGCTCTGCCGTTCGATGGCGCTCGAGTACGCCCAACACGAGATCCTAGTCAATGAAGTCGCACCAGGCATCGTGAATGCCGGTCTTTCACGACAACTCCTCGAAGAGGATACGGGATTGCAAGACGAAATGATTCGGCACATTCCGACGGGAAGAATCATGACAGCCGGTGATGTCGCCCGACTCGTGGCGTGGCTCTGCGACCCTGAGAATAACCACATGACTGGCGCGGTACTTCAGAGTGATGGTGGTATCTCGCTCGTTTCAGCCACCGAGAGACATAGCTCCGAGGTTACGCTTAAAACATAGTGACATGCCGATTTTGAGGCCACATCGGCGTTTTCTATTTCGCTATTAAGTTGCCGGCTGACACTTGCTGATGATGTGGAATCGCGGGATGCACCAGGCTCCAAAGGCGATCGCCCTCTGGAGCATTTAACAAAGAGACTTAGGTGAATCCACTATGAACACGCAGTCCTTTCCACTTGAATTCTTGGATTATTTTGCGGTTACCGTATTCTTTGGCGTGCTAGCCGTTGTCGGCTATTGGTCTGGGCGCGGTGAGCAAGCCAGTAGCGAAGAATACTTTCTGGCCGGTAAAAAGCTCCCCTGGTACGTCGTCGGCGGGTCGTTCATCGCCTCATGTATAAGTAGCGAACATTTCATCGGGATGGTCGGTTCGGCGGTTGTTTTTGGTGTTTGCGTTTCGATGCTGGACTGGATGAACGTCGCCGCGTTTTCGCTATTGATTTGGATTTTCATCCCCTTTCTCTTGGCGGCGAAGATTTTCACAACGCCCGAGTATCTTGAACTACGCTTTAACAGCCTCTTGCGACAGATCTTTGCTATCGTAACCGTCATCAGCAATGTCGTCGCTTTCTTAGCTGCGGTTCTTTACGGTGGCGCGCTTGCGCTGCAAAACCTGTTTGGCTGGAATCTCTGGTTTGCCATTATTACCTTGGGGATTGTTTCCGGCATGTGGGCCATCTATGGGGGATTGTCTAGTGTTGCCTGGACCGATTTGTTTACGGTCGTCGTGATGGTTCTGGGCGGTCTTACCGTGACAGTTTTCGGGCTTTACGCATTGGCTGGCGAAGGGGGCACGTTGCTTGAGGGATTTCGTACGATGATCGAGCGAAACCAGGCGACAACGGGTGTTTGGGCAGAGGCGGTCCAATCGAATGCACAAAACCTCGCTGGCCAAGACACCTACAACCGGCTTTCCGTCTTTCAGCCCGCCACGCATCCGATTGTTCCGACGATTAGCCTCGCCACGTTCATCTTTTCGGTCAGCATTTGGTTCAACGTATTGAACCAATTCATGATTCAGCGGGTGTTAGGAGCAAAAAATGATTATCACGCCCGGATGGGCATTGTCTTTGCCGGTTGGATCAAAGTTTTCTTGCCGTTGATTACTGTGTTGCCTGGGATGATTCTGTTCGCGTTGCATCCGGAGATTCTGCTTGGACCATGGGAAGAAGTAAAACCTGCCGCCGACAAAGGCTATGTGCAAATGATCCAATTGCTAGTGCCAGCAGGTCTGCGAGGCTTGTTGCTCGCTGCGCTCTTCGGAGCCATTCAGTCAACCGTCAATTCGGTACTCAACTCGACCTCTACGATTGTGACCCTTGATATTTACAAACGAATGTTCCGTCCTACCTCTTCCGATCGGCACTTGGTGCAAGTGGGCGTGATCTCGTCGATCGTGATTCTTGCGATTTCGATTTTCCTCGGTGGACTTGTCGGCAAGCTTGGAGGCAGTCTGTTTGAGTATATCCAATCGCTCTACGCCTTGTTTGCGCCTCCCTTTGCTGCAGTCTTTGTGCTCGGTATACTCTGGCGGCGGATCAATGGCGTTGGTGCTTTGACGGCAGTCGTCTCGGGATTTTCCTTCGGCATCGCGATTAAGCTCTACATGAGCTTCGCCTCCGAGACTCCTCCGTGGCTGGCCCCCTACGCCAACCAGGCATCAATCATCTGGTTGTTTTGTATGGTCGTTTGCATCGGAATGAGCTTATTGACGTCACCTCCCAAGGCCGAGCAGGTTACCGATCAACTCATTTTTAATTGGCGCAAGATGAATCTCTTGGGCGATCTCGGCGACCGGTGGTACACAAGCGTTATCACCTGGTGGGGACTATTTGTTGTCATGATTTTGACACTACTTGTTCTGTTCTCTGGATTTGTTTTATAAATCGGCAACCCAAAAAATCGAGCCCATTGAAACGCTGACCAGTAGCCCTGCATGCGGAATTGGATGTCCTTAAAAGGCTTTGACTGATCAACCGGGCTGGGCGGTTTGGGCGAGGCGTTGGGTGGAAAGCAGCGAGTTTTTCTCTGCAACATGCACATGCAGTGGATGGAAAAAATTTGACAATTATTAGGACACTTCAGGAATGAAAGCGATCGTTAAAAAAATGGCAGAACTCGGTATTTGGCTCGAGGAGGTGCCCGAGCCGGAGATGGGAATCAACGATGTCATGATCCGAGTAGACCGGACGGGCATCTGCGGCACCGACCTGCATATTTATCAGTGGGATGCCTGGGCACAGAAGACGATCCCCGTGCCGATGGTTATCGGCCACGAGTTCGTTGGCGAAATCGTTGACGCCGGATCCAACGTCTCGGACTTTCAAGTGGGAGACATCGTCAGTGGCGAAGGGCATGTGGTATGCGGTCGGTGCCGCAATTGCATGGCTGGCCGACGACACCTGTGCGCCTCGACTCAGGGAATTGGCGTTAATCGGCCCGGTGCTTTCGCCGAACTGATTGCGCTACCCATGACCAATGTCTGGCTTCACGATCCCAATTTGCCGCGAGACATCCAATCGATTTTTGACCCGCTGGGAAATGCCGTTCATTCAGCCCTATCGTTTGACCTTTTGGGCGAAGATGTGCTGATCACGGGTGCTGGGCCCATCGGTTTGATGACCGCGGCAGTGGCGCTGCACGCGGGAGCCCGTTTTGTGGTCGTCACTGACCTGAATCCGTATCGATTAAAGCTTGCAGAGAAGCTAGGCGTCACACGCGCAAGCCACCCCAAGAAGGAAAAGCTCTCGGACGTGATGCACGAGCTAGGCATGACCGAAGGTTTTGATGTGGGGCTAGAAATGTCTGGCAGCCAGAATGCATTTCGGGACATGCTCAGCCACATGTGCCACGGGGGTCGAATTGCCATGCTCGGAATTCCTGAAGAAAACATGGCGATTGATTGGAATCAAGTGGTTTTTAACATGCTGACGATCAAAGGAATTTATGGTCGAGAGATGTACGAAACGTGGTACAAGATGACCGCGATGCTCCAGAGTGGATTAGACGTTCAGGCGGTTATCACCCACCGATATCACTACACAGAATTTGAAAAAGGATTTGAAGTGATGAGTTCAGGCGATTGTGGTAAAGTGATTTTGCATTGGACCGGGGGTCCCGATTTATGAAAACACCGATTCCAAGAAGCGTGACCGAAACGCTGAATGAAATTCGCAGCTGCGGGCTCACCAAAAACGAGCGTCTAATAAAGACCGCTCAAAAAACAAGAATCGAGGTTGCCCACGGAGGTGCCGTTCTGAACCTGTGCGCCAACAACTATCTAGGACTGGCCAATCATCCCGAGGTGATTGCTGCGGCCCACGAAGCACTTGACCGTTGGGGGTATGGCCTTGCCTCGGTGAGGTTTATTTGTGGCACCCAGTCCATCCACAAGGAACTGGAAGTCCAGATTAGCCATTTTTTGGGCACGGAAGAGACAATCCTCTACTCGTCCTGCTTTGACGCCAATGGAGGGTTGTTCGAGACTTTGTTGTCCAGCGAAGACGCGATTTTCAGTGATGAGCTCAATCATGCTTCGATCATCGACGGCGTCCGATTGTGCAAAGCCAAACGCTTCCGATACAAAAACAATGACATGGGCGATCTGGAAGCAAAACTCCAAGAGGCAGACGCCGCCGGAGCACGCACAAAACTGATTACCACCGACGGGGTCTTTTCGATGGATGGAACGATCGCCAACCTCAAGGGGGTTTGCGATTTGGCTGAGCGCTATGGCGCACTGGTTCACTTCGATGACTGTCACGCGACCGGAGTTCTTGGCAAGACAGGACGCGGGACGCACGAACATTGCAATGTGGTCGATCGCATTGATTTGACCACCGGCACGCTCGGCAAATCGCTCGGCGGTGCCAGCGGCGGATATACGAGCGGCCGAAAAGAATTGATCGAACTGCTCAGGCAGCGATCGCGTCCCTATCTGTTTTCCAATTCTTTGCCTCCTGCCATGGTCGGGGGTGCTATGAAGGCGATCGAGATTGCCTCAAGCAGTACGGCGCTGCGCGACAAGCTTGAGTCCAACACCCGTTGGTTTCGCGAGACCATGACCTCGATCGGATTTGAGATACCACCAGGCACCCATCCGATCACGCCCATCATGCTAGGCGACGCAGAGCTCGCCAGTCGTATAGCGAATCGTCTGCTCGAGATGGGGGTATATGTGATCGGATTTTCATTCCCAGTCGTGCCGGTGGGCAAAGCGCGCATCCGTGTCCAAGTTTCGGCCGCCCATAGCCAAGAAGACTTAGAATTCGCGGTCGAGCAATTCAAGCAGGTGAAGAAAGAGCTTTTGTGATCCTCAACGCGATGACTAAAAAACAAACATCTGTAGAATGCTCTGCAAAAAACCATTCCCCAGAGCATCATCACGTTGTGGGTGATCGCTCGGAGAATCATCTCGCGGTTCTGCATTCAAACCTTTCTTGCACAAAGCTATGATCCAAGCGGCCGTTTGATCATGCTGTTGACGGTCTCGATGGTAGCACGATCGGCAAACGCCTCCACAATCTGTATCGCGATATTCTGAAAGTCCTAGAATGGTTGCAAGAGTAGACTTCCAGGCAGTGGTAGACTTTTCTTTAAGTGCGGACATTTTGCTCCAGATACCCTACATCGGGGTCAAATTCAGCGAAGCGGAGTAGCACGTTGCTTGTAAGCGTCTGATAGTGCTCCCAGATTTCCATCCGCTGTAGCTCTGACAATCCGCAGCCGTCAAATATCTCTTCGATGGCATCGACAGCATCTTGGGCCTCAGCCTTTGTGACTGGTCGCAGCCGAACTGTCTTGGTGACGTAAGCACTCATGTCGCTACATCCTTTCGAATCCGTTGCTGTCCGCTGGAGAGTCGAGATTTTCAATGACGCCATGCTTAAACAACAAGAAAATGAAATGCTTCTTGTAGGCTCTCCAAAGCGTATCGTTCTCGTCCATCGAACAGTTTCGTTCGTTCAAGATGGACATGATTTGGAAGAATGCCTCACGAGCCTCACCGTCGCTTATTTCTGGAATCAGTACGGTACGTTCATGGAGTTCAGTCATGCTGAAAAATCCTCAAGTAGTGGGTCGCCGGGGTACTGGTATTTCTCCAGGAGCAACTCTTCGAGTTTGGCTAACTCAGCGTCAACCTCACTGGAGTTCTCTTCGAGAGTCAGGAGTATGGAGCGAAGGTTTTCATACCTTTCAATGAATTCAGCAGGGGACATGGGCAGGTACCAATAAA
>JAJRWS010000406.1 GCA_024276705.1 Planctomycetota bacterium
CTGCCGGTCCGGCGTGAGATTTCGGGGTAATATCCCTAGTGCATTGTCAGGCCTAACAAAAGGATAAGCCTTTTGGTTCTGTGTGGCACGTCCCTGGAGCCAGGGCAAGAGATGATGGAAGACGAATAGGGCTGGACCCCCTGGCGAAGGGCGTGGACTATGCGTGAATCAACCACGCCCATCGCCGGAAGCTCTGGGCGTGCCACACTCTCATATTGAGCTTTGACAGACCACCAGGTTGATCGATAGAAATGCGACAGCCATGTAGGTACAGGTATTAACCGTTCCTACGCCCCGTTTTACGGGGCAAGCCAAAGACAAGGCTTCTAGCCGTGGTCGATTACTCTCCGACCACGCATCGTTCCATGAGATCCCAGGGTCGGGCGCAGGAGAACTGCCGACAATTATCGCCCCATTCAGCAGCGTGGAGAATCCGGATTACCGCTCGCTCCGGCTGCAGCCGGGGCGGCTTGCCTCGATGTGCTTGTGGTCGTACTGGATTAAGATTAAGAGTAAGATTAAGAGTAAGAATAGCCGTTCGTGGTCAGAACAATGAACGGATACCATATATCTCCACGGTGAGCACCTCCAGCATGACAATTCCCACAACCTGCCATGTGCCGGTCATGCTCGATGAAGTGATACATTGGCTCCAGCCCACCCCCGGGAAGACGTTCGTCGACGGCACGCTCGGTGGGGGCGGTCATGCGGCGGCACTCGCCGCCCGTGTCTCACCAGGAGGCCGTGTGGCAGGCATCGACTTGGACGAGCAGACAGCCCTGCAGGCGAGTGCCACCCTGGCGGATCTTCCTTTCGAGCTGGTTTTGGGGAATTATTGCAATTTGCCCGAGATACTGCAGCATCTGGACCTGCAAGAGGTCGACGGCGTGGTCCTCGACTTGGGACTTTCCAGCGACCAACTGGCCGATCCCCGGCGGGGCTTCAGTTTCCACAGTTCGGGTCCACTCGATTTGCGTTTCGATCCGAGCCGGGGCGAACCGGCCTGGCGTTTGTTGGAGCGCGTCGGTGAGCAGCACCTGGCAAATCTTATCTACCAGTATGGCGAGGAACGGTACAGCCGCCGAATTGCCCGCCAGATTGTCGCCACGCGTCGTGAGTGCCCGTTGCGGCAAGCTCGAGAGCTGGCCGACCTGGTGCGGCGCTGCGTTCCCCGAAGTCGCGGGCACTCCATCGATCCGGCGACGCGTACGTTTCAAGCCTTGCGCATTGCCGTCAATGGAGAGCTTGCGTCGCTGGAAAGTGGCCTGGCCCGGATCCCCGGCTGCCTGCGTCCCGGCGGTCGCCTGGCGATTATCAGTTTTCACTCGCTGGAAGATCGCCTGGTCAAGCACGCATTTCGTAGCGACGATCGTTTGCAGGTACTGACCCGACGGCCGCTGCGCCCCACCGAAGCGGAGCAAGAACGCAATCCTCGCGCGCGTAGCGCCAAGATGCGGGTAGCGCAACGAGTCTGACCGCTGATGCGGGATTTAACGCTATACACTAAAATCCCATGCCACAACAATCTCCCGCCATGATCGAACCGTTCATCGACGTGGTGACCGCTCTGTGGTTTGGGATGCTGGGCAGTTGCGTGGGCAGTTTTCTCAATGTGGTCGCCTACCGCCTGCCTCTGGGGATGTCGGTCGTCTGGAAACCATCGCATTGTCCCCGTTGCCAGCACGCGATTCGCATGCGCGATAATGTGCCGGTATTCGGCTGGTTGCTCCTCGGTGGCCGTTGTCGCGATTGTGGTCAGCCGATTGCTGCTCGCTATGCGGTGGTCGAGCTGGCGCTTGGTTTATCCTATTTTCTGCTGGCTTATGTTGAGCTATTTCGCGGCGGCGCGAACCTGCCCGGCGGGCCTCTGTCGCCCTTTGGCGGAGCCATCGACAATGTCTACTACCCAAATTGGCCGTTGCTTGGCCTTTATGCTTACCACGCCGCCCTGCTGAGCCTGCTGATGGCTATGCTGCTGATCGACTTGGACGGGTACCGTGTGCCGCGGCGGCTGGTCATGATCGGTCTGGTGCTGGGATTACTGCCAGCGGCCGTTTGGCCCTGGTTGCATCCAACCTTGGCGCATTCACTCTTGGAACCTGGTGGAACCATCGGCCCTTTCAAGGCAGGTTTGTATCAGGCCATCGGTATGTTGGTCGGCGCGCTACTGGGAGCCGGTATCGGCACCATCCCTTCCGGATTGCCGGAGTCGGCGCGGCAACCTAAAAACCTGGTCTTCGCCATGGCTGCCGTTGGCCTGTTCCTGGGCTGGCAGGCGGCAATGACGACGACAGTGGGAACCGTGGTGGCCATGTTGGCTTTGCGCCTTTTGTCACGCCAGTGGCCCATCTTGCGGTCCATCCCTCTCATGGTGGCGGTGCTTGTTTTTACACTTTTGCAAATCGCCTGCTGGAACCAAATCGTCACTCTCCTGCCATGACATTCGGTCGTGGAGGGCCCGCATAAGGAGTCGCGCCCCGAGTTTTTCCGGAAGCCGCGGGAACCGTGAGAAGCTGCGGTTCGGTCGTGGTGGGGGCTTTGAGCATGCCATAGAAACGGCCCATCCAGTAGTCTTCGAGCCATCCCACCGGGGGCGTGACGCTGCGCCCATGGTTGCCACCGTTGTAGCGGATCGACGACCGGCTGCCCCACATCGAAGCCAGCTCCCTGGGGGAAATTGCCCGCGTGCCACCCATGTAGGGCGTGTAGCCTGGTTCGGTTGCCAGGTCCGCTCGATGGGAATTTCGGTAGCTGTGGCTGACCGTATCGAGGGACCATTCGCGCAAATGGTTTGCGGCCTCGCGTGACTCGCAGTCATTGCCGGTCAAGCCACCGTAGCTGTAATTGTAAAAGGGCACCTTTTGCATTCGCATCACCTCCCAGTGCCGCTCGAGGGCACGCAAGTAGATGCTCTGCAAGTGGGGATCGTTGCAATAAGTAATCAGCGGATGGAAACAGCGGAAAGCCAGCTCATCATCCCAAGGCACGACACTTTCAGGCGGAAACGTTACTTTCTCGCGGACTGTGTAGGTGGGATACCGCCATTCGATGAGCTGATCCAGGCCCCGGCGGAAAATCGGCTTGCCCGACATGCGCAGCGCTGTCCACATGTAAGTTTGTGCTTCCATGCCATTGAGGCCGCGCGCCTCGAATCCATAAGGACGCAACAAGTAGTCGGGATCCCAACGTCCCCACCGGGTCGGTTGACCATCCCGGTCACGCAGGACCCAGCCGTTGTCGAGAATGTGTTTTGCGAGTCCCGTCAGATGGCCGGCGGCGATTTTTTTCTCCTCGCCCTGGGCCACCAGGTCATGGAAGAGCGAAACCGCGAAGAAATGGCTGTTCACTTCATCGCTCGAGGTATCGCCTTTCCACTGCCAGAGACCATCTTCGGTCGCATACCATTTGGCAGGCAACCCGCCACTGCCTTGGGTCGAACGTTGACCCCGGTCGACATCGACGGCCCAGATCGCCCGAGCGATGAAACCGTTGTCCCCGGCGATCGTTTGCAGCCAGTGCATGGCGGCGAATGCGTCGACCGCTGCCTGTCGATCCGTTTCATCCCGAGTGACGGCATATTTGTAGCACATTGCGGCCAGATAATGCGAAGTGTGGCCACCATCGTTATCACTGATTTCACGGAGCCAGCCGTTCTCCTGGGAACTCCAGTACAACTGGTGGACGAAACCGAGTCGCTTATGTCCCCAACGCTCCAGATTCTGTTCGAAGTAGGCGGCCTTTTTGCGCAACGTATACGATTCGTAACGAATGATGCCAATTCCCTTGTCAGTGGCGATGTAAGCGGTCTTGTCGGCAATGGCAAGGTCATTGACATGATCGCCTGGTAGCCAGTGGTGGGCGCCAAAATAGTGGTAATCTTGCCCCACCTTGCGGATCACACCGGTAGTTGTGCCAATCCATGTGTCTTGGTCAAATCCGGCTGCGAGACACGTGGTATCTTCGTAAGGCAACCCTTCCTTGCCCGTGAGGGTCGTCAGGGCGGCACCGCGCAATACGGCGACTCCTCGATCGGTACTGATCAACAGGCGGCTACCCCTGTTGAGCATGTCCCGCAGGCGGTCGGAAGGTAGCATGCCCCAGTCGACCGGCTGGCTCTGCAGCACATCTCCATCCAGCAATGCCAGCCCACCGGGTCGCAGCAGGTAAAGCGTGCCGCTGTAAGACGCAATGCGCAAGATAGGTCCAATCGAAACCGGGTTGGCGAGTACCTGGCTACCGTCGGCCATGACCACCGTGCTGTCACTGGAAAGCCAGCCGGTCGCCGGTTTGATGTTCACAAAAACAGCATCCTCGAAACGGTACACATCGTCTCGGGTTGCCCCATAAACGTGGTCCAGGTGGAGACACAAGTCGACCATGGGTTCTTCGGAGACCTGAGTGAGGTTCCCATCCTGATACCGATAAACGGCCTCGCGGGTAGTTCCCCACAGGGCTCCAGCCAGGACAAACAGCCGCTCTACACCCTTGGGTGCGCCTTCGAGTGGCTGCAACTTACCGTTTCGAAGCGTGTGCAAAGTGCCATCGACCACCGCGTAGAGTGTCTGCTGGTAGGCCGCGATGGCAGTCACCGGCTGCTGCGTGGCAATCTGTTCGCCGATTTCTTGCAGATAGACGTCGTCGGCCACCTTCTCAAAGAGCCGCTGCTCGGGAGGGGAGATGACGGGCTCTGCGGCTGTCCCGGGACTGCCAAAACCGTAAGCCAAGAGGGAAAACAGAGCTGTCAGACCGACTAACGAGATTGGAAAAGATTTCATGCGTGGTGCGGACTCCGGTTGAATGAAGGGAGGTAGGGAGGTGGGCCTGCCTCATTGTACATCAAGCGGAGAGCGGAGGGCAGAGGGCAGAGGGCAGAGGGCAGAGGGCAGAGAGCAGAGAGCAGAGGGCAGAGAGCAGAGGGCAGAGAGCAGAGGGCAGAGAGCAGAGAGCAGAGAGCAGAGAGCAGAGAGCAGAGAGCAGCGTTAGCGTCATGCCCCATATCATGCGAGCGCGTTTGTAAGTCCTTTTTGGTTGTGGACTTGTGTTCCGTCGGGCAGAGGTGCTGAGGGCACGCACCACCTGATGCGACTCCCTGCGCTTCGATCGATGATGGGTGCAGGAACGCACTTCGGACCCAGCCTTGTGTGGCACGTCCCTTCCCTGAAAGAGTTGAAGTTGTCAACAGGGTTTTTTCCCATGTTTTTTTGTCTGTTTTTGTCGTGTGCGCGCAATCCGATCACAACGACGAAGTTCCTCGTTTTTTGGTTTTTTCCTTGCCCTCGGTGGGAATGGTTGTCACGGTTCTTTCTCGGGTTCGATCGCAATCGTTCTTTTCACTTCCGATTGCACCCCTAGCCATCCCTTCGTGAACCTGCTCCCGCATAATGGGGAGTCACCCGGCGTTTCGCC
>JAJRWS010000407.1 GCA_024276705.1 Planctomycetota bacterium
GAGGACGACGATGCGGCTGGCTCGGGAAATCGTACTGAGTCGATGGGCGATGAGGAAACAGGTGCGGTTTTGCATCAATGCCGCCATGCCGGCCTGAAGCTTCTATTCACTCTCAGTGTCGAGGTTGCTGGTGGCTTCGTCGAGAATCAAGATTCGCGGATCGGCTAGGATCGCCCGGGCGATGGCAATCCGTTGTCGTTGTCCGCCACTTAGTTTGACGCCGCGTTCGCCGATGCGCGTGCCATACTCGGCCGGGAGCTGTCGCACAAATTCATGCACGTTGGCAATCGTGGCGGCATGGCGAATCTGTTCGTCCGAGGCGTTCCTGTCGCCATAGCCGATGTTGTCCGCGACCGTGCCGTCAAACAGAAACACATCCTGATCCACCACGCCGATCAGTTGGCGGTAGCTTTCCACTTCGATTCCTTTGAGATCGTGGCCATCCAGGAGCACGTGGCCATCGGTGGGGTCGTAGAAACGGGCCGCCAGGTTGCAGAGGGTGGTCTTGCCCGAACCACTGGGGCCTACCAGGGCAATCGTTTCGCCCGCTTCCACGTCGAGCGTTATGTCTCGCAAGGCGAACCGGTCCGTTCCCGGATAGCGAAAGCAGACCTGTTCGAAGGTGATTCGCCCGGCGACATTCCGTTTGTGGATCGCTACCGCCGCCGGCGACTCCATCTCGCGGGGCTCTTCGAGCAGGTCGAGTACCCGATCGAGGCCCGAGAGGCTGTTCTGGAACTGGGCGGCGCTTTGTGCCAGTACCCCCAGGGGACTGAGAAGCATCATCAGGTAGACCAAGAACATCATCAGGTCGCCCAGCGTGAGGTCGCCTTCCAGCACACGCCAGCCACCGTACAGCAGCAGTCCGGCGCTGGTCAGCGGGATGAGCAACTCCCAAACGATTTCGATGGTTCGCATCCACCACCAGGCGTACAGCTCCTGCCGTCCCATCACGTGGTTGCCGCGAAGAATGCGGCTGGTCTCCGACCGCTGGCGGCCGAACGCGCGGACGACCCGCATGCCGCCAAAAGATTCGGTGGCCACCGCATCCACCGCTTCCCGCTGAGCACGTACCTGTCGGTGCTGCGGGCGGATGTGGCTGATCCAGGTGCGATGCGTTAGGTAGACTAGCGGTATCAGAATGGCCGCCCCGAGCAGCAATCGCCAGTCGACCCAGGCGAGAATGCACAAGCTTCCCAGCAATTGGATGATGGCCCGCCATGGGTTGTAGAGCATGCCAAAGACCAGCTCGCCCACGCTGCCGGCGTCCTGTCGCAGGATGCTCGTCGCGCCTCCCGATTTGAGTTCCTGCACCCTATGCAGAGGCAGGCGTACAGCATGGGCGAATACCTGTTTGCGGACAGACATCTGCAGCAGCTTGGTGACGCGGGTGGCGTGCCAGCGACCCCAGATCTGCAGGACCAATTTGACCAGCGAAACCAGGAGCACGCAGGCGGTGATCGCGACCAGCAGTGGCCATGGTTGGCGAGGTACCCAGAGAGGAACCGCCAGCGGGAGAGATTTTCCGCCGAAAACGTAGTCTACAACGACTTTGGTCGAGGCGGGTGGAATGAGTGCCAGCAATGTGGCTGCCGTCAGTGTCGCCAGCGACCAGGCGACCGAAGTTCGGTGGCCACGGAGTAAACGGAGGAAGCTGCGGATCAACGCGAACGACGAGCGGTCGCGCTGATGTCGGGTATGGATTGCGGCTTCGGGGCCTTTCGGGTTTGTTTTTTCATCCCGACCCGATTGACCGCGACGGGGTCCATGGTGATTGGGCCAGCCCTCCCGGTCGCGCAGCGCCTGCTTTTGAGTTTCGAATTGATGGCGGCTGGAAGGAAGTTGTCGGGGCATGCGTCAGGGGGCCGGTTCGCGGGTGTGGGGGAATTGAGAATCTTACTCGGTAACCGTGGATGTTGGAAGGTAACCGTTGGTGGCCTGAGACCAATGGGTGCGGAAACGCACTTCGTACCCGGTTTCGTGTGCCCACGTTCTAAGGCATGACTCAGCGCCGAACACGCCCTTCGCCAGGGGGTTGAGCTTGTTCGTTTTCCCCTAAGAGCCAAGGCTTTTTACTAGCACTATCAAAACTATCGGGATCGGGATCGCTATCGGGATCGGGATCGAAATAACATGGGCCTGAGATACGAAAAACTGGATGTTTACTGCCGCTCGATAAGCTACGTTGCATGGGCCTTTGAAAAAATTGCTGACATTCGCGTACTTCGATAGCGATAGCGAGTCCCGAGTCCCGATGAATAAGTACAATGGAACCATTGGCTGCAAACGAAACAAGAGGCCATGGATGTTGTTGATGACTGAGGTGGCCTCTCACTTGGATTCGAGTACGAGTACCGCTATGCTGAGTACGAGTACGATATTTATTCAGCCCCTTTTAGGGGCTTTCCTAGAGCCACTCACTAGGCGGGTGGTACGTGACTTTACCCTGTCATTTATACGTAAGTCGAATGGGGCTTCGTTTTTTAGGCCCGGAGGGCCGACACATCTTCCGTGGTTGTTCTGTGTCGGCCCTCCGGGCCTAAAATCATATTAATTCCCTGAAAACGGTGCCTCACGGCACCGGCTAGGGTTGTGTCAGCCCTCCGGGCTTATTTACGTATAATCAACAGGTGACTTTACCCCACCCCCACGGGCCACCTCATACTCCCGGATTGGGCACTACCTTGGACCAACCCAAAAACACGGAAAAGTTGCTGCGGCAACTTCAGCCGTTTGTACCCCCGGACAGCTTCGACGCCCACGCCCATCTCTATCGGGGCGTGGATGCGGTCGGCTCGTTTCCCAAACATCTGGAAGATGAGAATGGGCAGGTAGGCTGGCATGCCTGGCAGCAAGCCTTGGCCGGGTGGCTGGGAGATCGTGCGCCTACGGCGGGACTTTTTTTTACCAGTCCGAAACGGTCTCTCGATCGGGAAGGAGCGAATCGGTTCGTTGCCGATGAAGTGTCCGCACAGTCGGATAGTCGGGCTTTGATGTTGATTCACCCGGCGGACGACCCCGCGGATGTTGAAACAACCGTGCGCGACCAGGGATTCGTCGGCTTCAAGGTATATCATGTCTACGCGGATTGCACGGATACCTTCCAGGCTCGGTGCGAAGAATTTTTGCCGGACTGGGCGTGGGAGATTTCTGATCGGCACGAGCTTGTCATCATGCTCCACATGGTAGGGAGTCGTGCCCTGGCCGACCCTGCCAATCAAGCGTATATCCAGAGCCGTTGCCGGAAGTATCCGGGGGCTCGATTGATTCTTGCCCACGCGGCCCGTGGGTTTTGCGGGCAACATACGGTCGAAGGAATCGCGTCGATCCGAGGTCTAGACAACGTCTTCTTCGACACGTCGGCCATTTGCGAAGCGCCCGCCTATGAAGCCATCTTGCGCCACTTCGGCCCCAGTCGGTTGCTGTTTGGCACCGATTTTCCCATCAGTGAGATCCGTGGGCGTTGTGTCCAGGTCGGCGATGGGTTTTTGTGGCTGGGCGAGGAAAATGTTTCATGGGAGGATTCGACTTTCGCCCAGCCAGAGCTCGTGGGAGTGGAGTCGCTCCTTGCCCTGCAACAGGCGTGTCGAACTTTGCGGCTGACGGACTCCGATGTTGAGATCATCTTCCGGACCGCCGCCAGAGATTTATTGGCTCTGGATCGACCCGTGGACGGCGAGAAGACGCAACGAATCTACCGGCGAGCCAGGCAACGGATACCGGGCGGTACTCAGTTGTTGAGCAAACGGCCCGAGATGTTCGCCCCCGATTGCTGGCCAGGGTATTTCGCCGAGGCGCGTGGTTGCGAAGTGATCGATCTGGATGGCCGCCGATTCGTGGATATGACGACTTCAGGCATCGGCTCTTGCCTGCTTGGGTATGCGGACCCCGAGGTGACCGATGCGGTGGTGCGCAGGGTTCAGCTTGGCTCGATGTCTTCGCTCAATGCGCCCGAAGAAGTGGAACTGGCCGAACTGCTCGTTTCGCTGCATCCGTGGGCCGACCAGGTGCGCTATGCTCGGACGGGTGGCGAGACGATGGCGGTTGCGGTACGGATCGCCCGGGCGAGTACGCAACGAGATACGGTTGCTTTTTGTGGATATCACGGCTGGTCGGATTGGTACCTGGCGGCAAATATCCCTGAGTCGTCCGATCCGCAGTCTTCCTTGAGTGATCGGTTGCACGGGCATCTACTGCCAGGGCTCGAACCGGCCGGCGTGCCACGTTCGCTGGCTGGGACGGCTTTGCCATTTACTTACAATCACCTGGCGGAACTACGGCAGATTGTGAAGGAGGGTGGCAGCCATCTGGCGGCCGTGGTGATGGAGCCTTTCCGCACCACCGAGCCGGAGCCTGGATTCCTGGAAGGAGTCCGTGAACTTTGCAATCAATCCGGGGCGGTGCTGGTCTTTGACGAAATCTCCAGCGGTTGGCGGTTTGGGCTGGGAGGCATCCATCGTGAGTTTGGCGTGGAACCGGACCTGGCAGTCTACGCCAAGGCGATTGGCAACGGCCATCCAATGGGGGCCGTCGTGGGCCGCGCTAAGGTGATGGAAGCCGCCCAGTCATCGTTTATCTCGAGTACTTATTGGACCGAATCGGTCGGCCCGGCCGCGGCCTTGGCGGCTATTCGAAAGATGCAACGTATCGATGTGCCGGCCCACGTCCGCCGGATTGGCGAGTTGTTCCGCAGTGGCGTTCATGAAATTGCCGCCAGGCATGACCTTCCCGTGCAGGTCACCGGCCGCGGCGCCCTGCTGCATATTGGTTTCGACCATCCCGAGTCGGCAGCCCTCTTGACCTTACTGACGACCCGTATGTTGGACCATGGCCTGCTGGCAGGGAGCGGATTCTATCCGTGTTTAGCGCACACCGATCAGCATGTCGGGGCCTACTGCGAAGCGGCGGATACTGTTTTCGGCGAACTTGCCAAGGCGATTTCGCGGGACAACATCCACCAGCATCTGCGGGGTCCGCTCAAACATAGTGGCTTTGCGAGACTGACTTGAACGAAAACGCCCTCAGAACGCGTTTGAAAATTCGGAAAATCGGCCACCCAGCGGTGCATCAATCGCCGTGCCGCATAATTTCCCGGGCAAGCAGGCGGCGACGTTCGAGCAAGCGATCGGTGTCCTGATCCCAGGATCCCCAGGTGGGCACTGCATCCCTAGCAATCTTCTTGACAAAATCTCCTCCACCGCGGCTTTCCAGCAGGGCGAAATACTCGTAGTCCTCCATGCCGTCGCGGAGGTTCTTCAGCCGGATGGACGCGATGGGGCCATCGATGCCCGCTTCCGTTCCAGGGTAGAAAAGCATGCCTTCGCCGTTCCAGTGGTCTCCGTAGGTGGGATTATCCCACGGGTTTCGGGGCGGACTTCCCCAGAAACAAGTCGACCAATACAGAAGGCCGGTGGCGCCATAACGTCGGTTGAGCCAAGGCGCAATACGGTAGCTGAGGAGGGGAAAATCGATCTCCCAGTACGGGGGTCTGTCAACATTGACGGTATGGTGATAGGGGGGCTGGTCAATTTTCAGGGCGTTGTAGTGCGGATGGAATTCAGGTATGGATTGAACCAGAGCCGTATAGGTCCACACCTCGTCACCAGCTTGCTGCACGCGTTGAATGCTGGCTTCATCGATATAACCGAACAAGGAACACCAGATGTCCAGCGAGCCATCCAACGTGCCCGAATTGGCATGTCGGGGGTAGGGTTGCTCGATGACAAGCCGGCGAAGTCTCGGTTCCACCTCGCCGACCAATGCTCCCAGTCGCCGGATTTTCTCGTAATCCTCTGACTTCAAGGGTTCATCGAACATGTAGAGATAGGCTCGTTTTTCCCACCCTTTCCGCTCGAGATAGGCGTACCACGAGCGATAGAATGCGGCCGCTTTGGACCGATCCTTGCCCAGTACATCGGGGAAAGGAGCTCCTGGTACCTGGATGTTCGTCATGTGGTACCGGGCCACGAACGCGCTGATGCGCTGATCGAGTTCTTTATCGAAATGAACACTGCCGTCCGCCCCAACCGGTGGCTTGAACCGTCCGGGTAGTGGCGGGTTGAGCCGATGGGCCACCATCATCTCGATAAATCGGTCTTCAATGCGAAGAAATTCCTCGGAATTGGTGGCCAGTCCAAAAAAATCTGCAGTCCGGCTGAATCCGCCGAAGTGATTCTCAAGGGTCGGTCCGTCGGGTAAAGTAAAATCCCAGACCTCGACTTTGACCGGAAGGCTGACACGGTCGGCGTTCTCCGCCCAAACCGAAAAGGTGCCCGTGTAGACGCCTGGCGCGGCATCCTTGGGGATACGCACATCGATCCAGAGGGGTTGTTGCTGGTTTTGCCAGACATCGAAATTCCGGCCACGGAATCGCTCACCGGTGAAGCCGGCTTTTCCCCATTGAGGGCCCTGGACCGGTGCGCCCGTGTAGGGGTTCGTTCGTGGCACCAGGGCGTCGGCCCACATGCCTGGCGGCAAGTCGGATCGAGGATCAGGTATGCGAACGGGCACGAATACGCTACAGAAAATCTCAACCGACCCCGGCGGTAGCGTCTCCCCGGTACGACTGATGAGGGGAGAAATCGACGCGTCGACTTTGTGAAGATTTCCCAGGCGTGGCTTGACAATAATCTGGAATGATTCGACTTCGTTCCTCGCGCACGATATCGACGCGGCGTCCGAACCGGCAACCGATCCCGTGAGATTTACGTGGATGGTCCCAGGAATTGCCGTAAGTTGGATCGAAGCGGGTCGCTGCGGTTCGCTTGCTAAAGCGCTTGTGGCCAGTGAACTTGTGGCCAGTGAGGCGGTAGACGCGATGATTGCCACGATCGTTGCAACTCTCCGGTGAATCCCGCAGTCTACTGCCAACATGGCATTCTCCTTTGGTTCATGATCGGCTGGCTAACGAGGTTGCCATTCCTGTGACTTGAGCAGCTCTCCATCCGACCGGTTGTTACAGGCGTTCATCGAAATGAAAAGACCTATATCGTAACAGCAGCTCAGGAGGAGCGACAGCGGGCAGTCCCGGGCAATAGGAAACAAGTTTCCGGCGAGTTTTCGTGCAGTCTGGGTTTGAGACGTCCCTCCCATTTCCGTCCGTAAACCACCAGCTCTGGGGGAGTGAGTACTCATCAGGATTCGGGCGTTTCGTCGAATTTCGTGCTCGTGCTCGTACTCGTACTCGAATGGAACCATTGGGATGCATGCGAAACAAGAGGCCATGGATTGAAAGTTCAGGCCTTGAATCGTACTCGTACTCAGGCGCCAGCCGGTACTCGTACTCGAAAGGACTGGACAATAATCGAACCGATCTTTGCCACGATCGAGTGGATGTTTAACGCCTTTCGATCGATTGGTCGATTCCTCGTTCTTCCGCCCAGCACCATGTTGACGGCGAGTACGAGTACCGCTCTGCTGAGTACGAGTACGATATTAATTCTCCAGCCCCTTTTAGGGGCTTTCTTCAAGCCACCCGCTATGCGGGTGGTATGTGACTTCCTATCATGGCGGAGCGCTGCTATGCACTCTGAAAATTCGTAAAAAGGAGAATCGTTCCGTGAAAGATGTCCACTGGGGTATTTTATCGACCGCCCAAATCAACCAGGCGGTGCTTCCCGCCATGGCGGAGTTGGAGTATGCGACTCCCTATGCGGTTGCAAGTCGCGCGCAACAGACGGCGGACGCCTATGCACGAAAGCACGGCATTTCGCGCGCCTATGGCAGCTACCAGGCTTTGCTGGACGACGAGCAGGTCGACGCCGTTTATATTTCGCTACCCAATGGCTTGCACCACGAGTGGATCCTCAAATCGCTCGAGCGGGGGAAGCATGTGTTGTGTGAGAAATCGATTACGACAAGTGTCGGGCAAGTGCGCGAGGTGAAGGCCGCCGCGGAGCGGGCGGGGCGTTGGGTCATGGAGGGCTTCATGTATCGTTACCATCCCTTTTTTCAGAAGATCCGGGAGTACACCGCATCCGACCGGATTGGGGAGATCCAGAATATCCAAGTGTCGCGAGCGGCCAGGCAGGATGATCCCAGCAATATTCGGTTGCAACCCGGACTGGGGCCGGGTTGCATGGGCGACGTGGGTTGCTATTGCCTGAATTTCTGCCGGGCGTTGATGGCTGGCGAACCGTCCCAGTGGCAATCGGCCGTCCGCACCAATGAACAAGGCGTGGATATGGAGGCTTTGATTCGATTGGTGTTCGCTCCCCGGCAGACAGCGCAGATCTTTTGCTCCTTTACGACCAACGGCAGCTATGCGTCGATCATCGGCACTCGGGGGAGCTTGCAGATTCCACACCCGTTCGCGACCACCGAAGGGACTTGGGAATTTTATTACACGCCCGAGGGTCAGCAGACGGCCCAGCGCGTGCAGGTCGATGCGCCTCGTACGGGCCATTGGCTGGAGATCGAGGATTTCAGTCGAGCAGTCCTGGACGGTCGCCCTCCTTATTTGTCACTGGAGGACAGCATCGGCAATTTGACGATTCTCGAGGATGTCGTGGAGCGCGGCCAGTCACTTTAAAGTCTTACACTGCATCATGCGCGCACGGTGCGCTCGTAGAAGCACGAAATCCGAAGCACGAAATCTCAAACAAATTCAAAACCATAAATCCCAATATCGAAACGGCTTAGGAGCGAACGAGGAATAACTTCCCCATTTCAAGTTGGGTATTTTGGCTTCTCTTCGTACTCGTACTCGTACTCGACGGCCGTAGGATACTCGCCATGCGACTCGAGTACGAGTACCGCCGCAAGCGGCTGAGTACGAGTACGAAGGTGCATTATCAGAACGCCACGATTTACCGAAGTTTTTTTCTTGAA
>JAJRWS010000408.1 GCA_024276705.1 Planctomycetota bacterium
ATGGTTTGACAGATAAAGGGGCGTATAGAGAAAAACGGTACGCTTGCGCTCACCGTCCCGAGTGCTTGTGCTGAAGTGGTTCCAGGTCAGTTCGGTTGCCTGTCGGGACAGCTCGGCTCGGGACTCCGCGGAATGGAGCCATTGGCGAAAGGCCTTGGGGCTGCAGGAATCGGTATCCTCCGTATCCCTCATACCGGCCAGGGCAGCGCGTGCTCTTTTAGGGTTCCGCGGCACGCGGCCGGCAAGTTGCGCGGCCCAATCGTCCAGCGTGTCGACCAGTTGCTGTTCGGTGGGCTGCAGTGAACCCGCATCCTGCTTCAGGAGATGGTAACGCCACCTTTCGAGCCGATCGGCCAGGGCCTCGTCGGGCACGGCCGCCGCGGCCCCGCCACTTTCTAACAGCGTTTGGGCCTGCTCGAACAGGCGCAGGTGGACCTGGGCATGTTCGTCGTGGGTTTCTATCCATGGCACCAGTTGGGGCCACGGGGCAAGCTGAGACATGGTTCGCTACTCTCCTACATTCAGTACTTCCCAATTGTCATGGAGCCCTACGTGGATGTTCGGCGATAAGCCGGTGTGGGAACCGACATTGTTAGCTGCTAGGGCGCCCGCCAGATCGGCTTCATCGGCCATTTTTGGGACGACTGACATTGCCCTGCACGGTCAGGTCATGCGCCAGAGTCAATCATACACCTTTTCCAGACGGAAGAAATGGACCGGACATGCATCCAGCCCGATATCGCCGCCTGCATGAACGGAGGTCATCCCTTCCTTCTTCCCAACTCGCGCCTAAGGCGAGCGGCAGATAAGAATTTACCACCCCTCACCCTGCCCTCTCCCCCGCTATTCCGCTGCGCGGGCGGGGGAGAGGGGACATTGGAATCTGCCGCTCGCCTAAGGCCTCGAATCTCGCGTCTCATTAGGCCACGAATGCTTCCACTACCCGTTGCAGCCTTTCCTCGATGCGGCGCAGTCTGGCGGCTTCAAGATTGCCGGCCGCATAAACGGAAAAATAATTGGCCTTTTTAATTCCGACCGGCAACCAAACCCCTCGGCTCCAGAACCGTCTGCAGAGGCTCCCGAAAACGACCTTATCGACCAAACGGTCTACCTTAAAAGTTTGTACAACCAGTGCTCGGCGATTGGACAAGATCCCTTCCGGTGGACCGGCGGCAGGCTGGCGCAGGGCCACGCCATCGACCAGCACCCGGTCGACCCAGCCCTTGAGAATGGCCGGCGGGGCGAACCACCAGACCGGATGCACGATGATGTAGCGGTCAGCCCAACAGACCGCTTCCTGGTAGGCGGCCGTCAACGGATCCAGCTCCGGATCGGCCCTACTCGCATGCTCCTGTCCCGCCGGCAACCGTAAAACCGGATCGAAACCGTCCGCCAGGAGGTCTTGGGTCCGATACTCGGCGCCCAGTTCGGTCAACTGAGCCTGCACTCGCCTCAGAAGATGATGGCACAGACTTTCCTCGCGACCATGGCCAATCACCAAAAGAACTCGGGGGATCGGATTCATGCAGGTAGGAGCAGGCATAACGATATTCTTGCCTGGCTACACAGAAAGGGAAAGGGAAAGAGGTATGCAGCGACGCCCCAATGTTGAGTAGGACTCAGGTAGCCGCGAAGCGGCGGAATCGTCAAGCCGTGGGTGCTAACCCACGGGCACCGTGTACTAAGGGGCGACCGATAAATAACTTGCCGATTTTAAGTAGGATATTTCGGCTTCCCTTCGTACTCGTACTCAGCGAAGCGGTACTCGTACTCGACGACCGTGTGATACTCGCCATGCGATTCGAGTACGAGTACCGCCGCAAGCGGCTGAGTACGAGTACGATGGTTGCATTACCAGAACACCACGATAAATAATTAGTTTGGCTTGACGCCAGCAAACCCAACGCGGCAAACAAATCTTTTCGGCCCCATGAGTACCGAACAGCCCCAGCCCCAACATCAGACCTTCACAACAATCCGAAAAGTTTGGCTTGACGCCAGCAAACCCAACGCGGCAAACAAATCTTTTCGGCCCCATGAGTACCAAACAACCCCACCTCAACATCAGACCTTCTTAACAATCCGAAAAGTTTGGCTTGACGCCAGCAAAAACAGAAACCCCGCAGGGAAAAATTCCCAGCGGGGTTTTTGAAAATTAAAAAATCCTGGCGATACCTACTTTCGCACTGGTAGGCACTATCATCGGCCCGGGGTGCTTAACTACTGTGTTCGGAATGGGAACAGGTGTTTCCACCACGGTATGTTCGCCAGGAAGAAGTACGGCGGGCCGGTAGACCCAGCCGTACTTGGACAATTTGGCTTTAACTAGCAAGAGCTGTTTTGATGTGAGATGTTCGATGTTTGATTGTTGATGTTAAAAAATTTATACATCTTCAATCGGCCATCTCCGATCCCACCAATCCTTTGCCCTTGTGCTATTTCCTGCATATTATGCCTGAAATAGTGACATACAAGAGCGTTCGATAAATGTGGTCAAGCGTTCGTCCATTAGTACCGGTTAGCTGAACACATTGCTGTGCTTACACATCCGGCCTATCAACCTGGTCGTCTTCCAGGGGACTCTCGGCCATTGGCCTACGAAACCTAATCTTGGAGAGGGCTTCACGCTTATATGCCTTCAGCGTTTATCCTTTCCGACCTTAGCTACCCAGCCGTGCCGCTAGCGCGACAACTGGAACACCAGAGGGTCGTCCTTCTAAATCCTCTCGTACTAAAGAAGAACCTCCTCAAGTTTCGTGCGCCCACAGTAGATAGGGACCGACCTGTCTCTCGACGGTCTGAACCCAGCTCACGTACCACTTTCATTGGCGAACA
>JAJRWS010000409.1 GCA_024276705.1 Planctomycetota bacterium
AGCTTCACCCATTGCGTGATCCTTCCGTGGCGAGGGATGGGGTTGTTACACCCTTTATACACCGAAGATCACGCAATGGTTCTATCTGTTGGCAATGTATCTCGTGAATAATCCGGGCTACACGGTTTTACCCTCGTTGAACTGCTGGTGGTGATCGCCATCATTGGAGTCCTTGTTGCCTTGTTGTTGCCTGCGATTCAGGCGGCCCGCGAGGCGGCTCGGCGAGTGCAGTGTGTCAACAAACTTAGACAAATGGTGTCACCGATGGCCTTTCGAATACGATGGTGATTGGTGAAAAACGACTCTTCGTCAATAGGTACGAGGTAGGAGACTGGCACGACGACATCGGTTGGACTGATGGTTGGGACGTTGACATTATGCGCTACACTGGCTACCAGCCAGGTCCGGACTTGGAACAAGTAAGTCCGATGCCGCTCGGTTTTGGTTACCACTTTGGCGGTCCCCATCCGGGCATTTTTAACGCAGTTTTTGCCGACGGCCATGTGTCGCAGATCGGTTATGACATCGATTTGATCACCTTCAATGCGATGGGCAACCGTGAAGATGGTTTGATTATAGATTTACCCTAGTATTCCATCGCAACTTAGTTTTCGGGTAGGTTTTTTGGTAACCGTTCACAAGCTAAAAAAGAGCCACGAAAGAAACGAAAACCACGAAAGAAATGTGGGGAAGTTTGCGCGGAAGATGAAGATATCACCAAGTTTCAAAGTGCCGCAGTCCCTCTTTCCTCGCGTCTTTTTCGTGGTTTTTCTTGTCTGTCTGGCGTGAACGGTTACGTTTTTTGTGGCACGCCTCACCGAGTCGTGCCCTTTTGTGATTCTATGGCACGACTCGGAGAGGCGTGCTACTCTGCCGTAACCCGAATTCTTAGCTGTGACAAAGCACTAGGGTAAATCTATAATCAAACCATCTTCACGGTTGCCCATCGCATTGAAGGTGATCAACTCGATGTCATAATTGATCTGCGCCACATGGCCGTCGGCAAAAACGGCGTTGAAAATGCCCGGGTGGGGACCGCCAAATTTGTAACCAAAAGTGGGGTCCGGGATCTGTTCTATGTCCGGGCCTGGCTGGTAGCCAGTGTAACGCATAATGTCGGGGTCCCAACCATCAGTCCAACCGATGTCGTCGTGCCAGTCTCCTAATTCGTACCTGTTGATGAAGAGTCGTTTTTCACCAATCACCATCGTATTCGAAAGGCCATCGGTGATATTCGCAGCTTTACAGGCCGGTCCTATCCCTGTCCGAGCAATCACCCCCTGGTAATCGACAGGAAAGCTTTGGCCAGTGGGCGGGTAAGTAATGATCTTGTTAGCACCTCTAGTTACGTCGCCATGAGTGGTACCTTGCCAAAACCACGGGCTAAAATTGGGAAGTGCGGGGTCAAGTATGTTGGCCGGTGTGGCACCGGCGTAGTCGTTCAACGCACAGCCTTGAGTGCAGTCCTCGGCCGACGCCCTTCCCGTAGTCCGAATGACCACTCCCCGTTTCGACGGGCAAAAATAGAGCGACACGGGCGTAGAACGGACCACGAGGTCGCGCTGCAAGTCACCTGCTCCATAACCTTTTGAGATGTTCTGCAAGTTTGAATTTTCGACGTATGGCAGAATCTGCACCATCCAGCCATAGCCTTTGCTGTAACCCGTCTCTGCGCCACCTCGATCGTGCCACGGTTCAGTGCCGCCGGTGGGGAATTCTCCCCGAGTGTTCTCATAATTGAGCAGTGCCACGCCCATCTGTCTGAGTTTGTTGACGCACTGCACTCGCCGAGCCGCCTCGCGGGCCGCTTGAACAGCAGGCAACAGCAGGGCAACAAGGACTCCAATGATCGCAATCACCACAAGTAATTCAACAAGTGTGAAACCATGTAGGGGCCTAGAGAAGCGATTTCGCTTTCCGTCAGTTCTATTTTCCTTACGTTCGTGTCTTGGATCCATAATTCGACTCCATATTCAAAAAAGAGTTCTTCAGGAATTTTAGTGGCTGATTTGAGTGAACAGTTGTATCGGTTCCGGCCTCAGTTCAGGCTCGACAGAGGGACCGCCCCTCCACCCTCACATAAGCCCTCAACGACAGGGCGAAGGGCTGATGTGAGGGCGACGGCGGAGGGGCTTAGTGGTCCTAGTGTTAAAAGTCTTAAATACCCCTGGAATACGCGATTTTTCACTTTTAGCCACTAAGGCGAGCGGCAGTTGAGAACGTACCCACGCGAAACCGCAGGCTAGCGCCAAGCGGCTGATTTTATCAGCCGCAACGCGCTGGCGTCCGGTTCTTCGCAGGTAAATTCTCATCTGCCGCTCGCCTAAAATCCCCGAAGAACTCAAAAAAGAGAAAATAGCCTATACAACCTGAGTAGCGATTACCCAAATCAAGGCAACTGCTGTAGTTCAAGTAACTTGCGTTCACTTACCCGTCAGATTGACTGATGGATGGTTTCTTGAGTGGACCGTTGATTGGAGTAGCTGATTAGTGCCACCATCAGATTCACCATGAAATTCACTAGGCTACGATGTCGAGTGCACTCAATTTGTGCGATGTTTTTCATTCGATTGTTCAAAATCAATGAACCATGAATTCAATGCCCCGCGAGGTCAATTGCCCGACAGTAACGATTGCAATTCGGCATCATCAACTTCTCGACTTATTGCTAGTTCAGAGACGATCAACCTAGTCCCATTGGCCCCGGTTTTCTCATATGCCACAAAATTGCTTGCCTGATTGCGTGAGCTAACTTCGCCATAGCGGACTACGTAGGGCTCGCCATCTCGGGGCGAGGTCAGCAACTCGCCGGAATCTACTGCTTCAGCTCCGCGCTCAGCCAATTTGCGGTTAACATACGCGAGGAAGGCACTTTCATCAGCCGGCTGCTTGCCGCCATGGTCCGCCCGATACAATTGATACCACTTGCCGACGTTTTCGATCGCCATCAGCGATTCAACCGATGGCGGATCGTTACCACCTTTGCCGCAACCAGCCAGCGCTAGGACGGTGACCAAAATCAATGAAACCGGCCTGAAAACGGGAGCGGTAGTGACAGTCGGGCGTACGTATGTGTTCAAGACCGCCATCGGGATTTCGAATTTCTCCGCCACCGTAAGTTCCTTCCGCCGTGTTTTCTCAATTGGATGTACTTGGAACTGCCCAGGTTCGGCACCTGGACGAATCGAAAGACGCCCGACGTCCCAGAATACAGATTTTCGTTGAAGAAAATCCCGCCCCGGCTCCTGGGTACGTCGGGTCGTTAACGATCACTTGCGACGTAGAGTGACAGATCCAATCGAAAGTGCTGCTATCAGAGCCAATAAGGACCGCTCGTAAAATTAGTGCGTGTTTTGTGGTTCGATGGTGTAGTTCCATTTCGGGAGCAATTCGGCGAACTGCACAGTTGAGCGAATGACATCCTTCATCTTGTCGGTTGCTTTCCTCCCGGTTTCGTAGGTTCG
>JAJRWS010000410.1 GCA_024276705.1 Planctomycetota bacterium
AAGCCTTAGATGGGTAGCAGGTGTCGGGTGTCGGGTGTCAGGAAGAAGGGTTCAGGTGTCTGATGTCGGGATCGCTATCGAATTCCGCGAATGCATAAGGAGCGGAATCTTCTTTGACCGAGTAGCCTCTGCTGCCTAAGCAACGTCCAATCATTTAATGTCATGTTTGTGTCCATGATGTACACGTATCTTGCCCGTACAATCGGTAAATTTTTGCAACCACGAAAGAAACGAAATTACACGAAATATTCAATGAACCCGTCTTTCCCACTCTAGCTTCGGATGGTGGTCGAAGTTTACGACTAAATCTCTGTCATCACACCTGTCCTGTCTTTAATTTCGTGTCATTTCGTGTCATTTCGTGGTTGTATTTGAATCCCTCAAGCCGAGAAGTGATTTCTGCGTCCAAAAACGACAGTTATTGATTGACTGATCCTAAGCGACTGAGCCTAGCGAAATTACGGTCCAATTCCGCTTTTCGTTGTCGACTTTCTGTTTCATCGAGAGGCGGTAAATATCCAGTTTTTCGTGTCTCAGACCCATGTTGTTTCGATCCCGATCCGGATCGTTTTGTTGGTGCTATTAAAAGGGCTGGGTTCAGGGATAAAAGTGTCGTTCACCCTCCCACTCACCATAATTCGCTATAGTACGAGGGTAGCAATCTATAAACCTAATCTATAAACTGCCCACTGCCCACTGCCCACTGCCCACTGCCCACTGCCCACTGCCCACTGCCCACTGCCCACTGCCCACTGCCCACTGCCCACTGCCCACTAACTTACCCGCCATGTCCAACTCCACCGTAAAACTACTCAACCCGTACGACCAAACATTAATTCGGGAGATCCCCCACGATACTACGGCCAAGGTCGAACAGGCATTGGCCGGCGCCCAGCAAGCCTATCGGCAATGGCGTGAGCTTTCGCTGAAACAGCGTACGGAACGCATCGAACGAGCCCTGCACCAGATAGAAGAGCAGCGTGAGTCGATTGCCCGAGACGTCACCCTGCAGATGGGGAAACCGCTCAGCCAGGCAACCGGCGAGTTGGAGACCCTGCTCGACCGTGCCCGCCAGTCTATTGCCGATGCTGCCGACGCTCTGGCCCCTGACATCCTACCTGATAAAGTGGGATTCATCCGACGCATCGTCCACGAACCACTGGGAGTCGTCCTGAATCTGGCCGCCTGGAATTACCCACTGGTGATCCCCATCAACGTGATCGTACCAGCTCTGTTGGCGGGGAACGTCATCCTCTTGAAGCATAGCCATAATACCTTGCTGACCGGGCAAGCCTTCGAGGACGCTTTTGCGGCTGCTGGTCTGCCCGGGTTGGTAACCAACCTGGTGATCGATCACCAGCAAACGGCCCGCTTGATCGGTGATCGTCGGATCGCCCATGTGGCTTTTACCGGGTCGGTGGGAGGAGGACGAAAAATCTATCAGGCCGTTGCCGCCAGTCGCTTTATCGATGTGGGGCTGGAATTGGGAGGGAAGGATCCGGCCTACGTAGCGGCGGATGCCGATCTAGACTTTGCCGCCACCAACCTGGTCGATGGGGCATGCTACAATGCGGGCCAATCGTGCTGCGGGATCGAACGAGTCTACGTCCATCAGGACCTTTATGAGCCGTTTCTGACCAAAGTTTCGGCAGCCTTGTCGCAGTACCGACTGGGAGATCCCCTCGACGAAACGACCACCATGGGACCGCTGGCACGCAGGCAGGGTTTGGAAGAATTGCAACAGCAAGTGGACGATGCGGTCAATCGCGGTGCGCGGCTGTTGTTGGGCGGGCAGCCGGTGCCCAACACCAAGGGCAATTTCTACCCACCGACACTCGTCGCCGATGCACCGAATGACGCCCGGATCATGCAGGAGGAAAGTTTCGGCCCTCTGCTACCGGTAGCTTCGGTACAAGATGATGACCACGCCATTCGTTTGATGAACGACAGCCCTTTCGGCCTGACCGCTTCGGTCTGGACCGCGGATACCGAGCGGGCCGAACGGTTCGCCAGCCAATTGCAAGCGGGAACCATTTTCCAGAACCGCTGCGATTACCTCGACCCGATGCTTCCATGGACAGGTTGGGGGGACAGTGGCAAGGGCTCGACTTTGTCGAGGTTCGGCTTTTACCACCTGACCCGCCGCAAGAGCGTTCACCTGCGGACGGAGATACGGTAGTTCGGCCCCTTACTCCGGTGTCACGTAGGCTGCGGTGATGCCGCCGTCGACCAGGAACTCGCTGCCGGTGACATAGCTCGACTCATCGGACGCCAGGAACAGGGCAGCCTGAGCCATTTCCGCGGCCTGACCAAAACGGCCCATCGGGATATGTACCAGCCGTCGCTGTTTTTTCTCCTCGGTATCGAGGAACTTCATCAGCAGTTCCGTTTGCAGGGGGCCAGGACAGAGAGCGTTGACGCGGATCCCTTCGCGTGCATGAATTACCGCTAGTTCTCGCGTCATGGCGAGCACGCCGCCCTTGGAAGCGGTGTAGGCTACCTGCGGCGTAGCCGCTCCCACCCGAGCCACAAACGAAGCCGTGTTGATGATCGATCCCCCTCCGCTCCGCCGGAGGGCCGGGATTCCGTACTTGCAACCGAGGAATACCCCTTTGAGATTGACATTCATCGTCAAATCCCACACGGCTTCGTCGGTACTCGTGCTGTCTCCGTCTTCGCTGTGCATGATCCCCGCATTGTTGACCAGGATGTCAAGCCGGCCAAATTCCTGCTCCGCCTGATCGACCATTGCCTTGGTGTCGTCGGCACACGAGACATCCGCCCGCACCAAACACGCCTTGCCACCACTGGAAACAACCTCCTCGACAACTCGGCCGCCATCCTCCTGGTTAATGTCCACCACGACAATACCAGCCCCTTCACGGGCAAACAACAACGCCATCTCACGGCCAATGCCACTTCCAGCCCCAGTGATCAGGGCCACTTTCTCTTTGAGTCTCATGTCGGAATCCTTGCTATTGGGAGCTTGAATTAGCCTTGATTGGATACAGCGTGCCTGGATGCCATGGTGGGAAGCACTAAATGATTCAACCAGTTGCGGACTTCTGTTTGGCGCACCGATTCATCCATCACATCGCCGTCGATTCCCAGGAGCCAGGCAACATCCTTGCGCAACGGATCCTCATGCAATGCTTCCAACAAATCGACGTAACGACGTGCTTCATCTGGATTGGGAAAGAAACCGAGCCGGACCAGTTTTTCAATACGACAATAGGTGAGCCGGGCCAGCTCATGCAGATCATACTCAGGATGGTATTGCAATCCCCAAAATTCCCCATCCTGGTGCCGTACCGCCACCGCCTGGATTGGAGTCCAGGGATTTCCAGCAAGCGCCACGGCCCCTTCAGGGAGTCTCGTAATATGTTCGTCGTGGCTGGAAAACCCGTCAAAAAGAGTCGGTTTTCCGCTGTAGAGGGGATGTTCCCGACCAGCCTGAGTCAGGCCGATTTTTCGAGCGATCCCCATTTCTCGTCCATTGGGATTCGACTCCACCCGGCCCCCAGCGGCGACTACGGCAATTTGTGCGGCCCAACAACTTCCAAAGCCTGGAATGCCCTCGGCAAAACAATCCCGCACAATCTGCAATTGTCCCTTTACCTGAGGGCTGTCGTCATTGACCGAAAGACTGCACCCGGTCCAGGCAACCCCATCGTACCGCCGAAGTTGCCGTGAATCAGGAAGCGACACGCCTTCGTCACTGGGGAAGAGTACATCGCATTGAGTCCCCTCGGGCCCGCAGTGGATAAGCATCTGGATATACAAATCCGATGCGGTGGATGCACCACCCGCCACAAGCTGATCCCTGGCTTCACGAGTGTAACCGTCGATGACGAGCAACTTGGGGGCGTGAGACATATGGGGAAATTCCTTGCCGGGTGTCAGGGCTGAGGGTGTCAGGTGTCAGGAAATTTATGATTTATGATTTATGATTTGGGCACAATGAAAAGTTTCGCTCTCTGCCGATGGCCGCATGGTTCAGGAAATAAGGTGTCGGGGTATCGGGGTATCGGGGTATCGGGGTTCAGGGTTCAGGGTTCAGAATTCAATCTTTCATTCCGCAATCCGCAATCCGCATTCCGCATTTATTTCTCCCGCCGGCCAGCCTGTCAATGATTCCTGGCAACTGCCGGTAGTCTTCACAGATTGCATCCGCTTGCGTCGTATTCTTATCAACATCACGTGTTGCCGTAAAAAGGATCGCTTTCATCCCCAAAGCGTGGGGGCCTTGGATGTCGTTATGATCCCGGTCCCCAATGTGTACCATCTCGTGCAAGGGAACATCAAGCTGCCGCGAGACCGAATCGAACATGAGCCGGTGTGGCTTGGAATGCCCCACTTCGTCCGAAAAAGCAAAACCAGTGAAATACTTCAATATTCCATGCTTCTCGAGCAACTGCCGAAGGCAGCGCCCCGGGGAAACGATGGCATCCGAAACGATGGCAAGTTGGTAATGTCCAGAGAGTTCTTGCAACGCATCGGAGCAACCGGCAATCAGATCGGGAGGAATGTCAACTTCCATCACTTCGTGGGCATGAACCACTTCGGAAAAATCGTTTTCCGGCAACGTTCGCTGAAGCCCCTGAAGGATAATCTCCAAACGGGTGGCGACAGTCCAAGTGACATGCTGGTCGTGCCAGACCTTGTTGAACGCGGCGTCGGCAACATCGTAAGCCAAGGTTACACGTTCGCGGTCAATCGATTCATGCTGCTCAAGCGCTTCCCAAAGGACCTGACGCCGCTGCTCCTTTTTTGGCAACAGACCCTGGGCCTTGCGTTTGGGTTCGTCCGAGTCGTCTTGGACCAGGGTGTCCCACAGGTCAAACGTGATCGTCTTGATTCGGTCGGTTGGCATGGGAGAGTTCTACAATTCCTGGGTTTTGGCTGCGTTCACTAACTTTCAAGTTTACCCCACGGCAAACCACGAACAACAGGTGGATAAGCCGCCCGGAAACCGGCGTCTTAACTTCTTGCACGTTGCTCGGGCCGGCTTCATCCACCATTCTTGGGACGATACAATCAGTACTTCCAAATTTCCTCGTAACCCTACGTGAGGCGGGGCGATAAGCCGCCCGGGAAGCGACGTTTTAACCACTAGCACGTTTTCCGGGTCGGCTTCATCGGCCATTCTTGGAACGACTGGCATTTATTTCCTGGAGGACGGCGGCAATTTGAAGGAACGCTTTTTCTCCGGTTTTTTCATTTCTTGCTCCAACCACAACAGATTGGTACTTTCAGGATCGAGTTCCAGGCCCGCCTTGATGTTCTCGCCAGCCTTGTCCATGACATTTTTTTTGGCGTAAATCCATGCCATTTGAAAATAGGCCGGTCCTGTCGGCTCCGATGCAACCGATTTCTCGAGCAATTCCAGGCATTTGTCCGCATCCTGGGTACGTACCTTCATGGCTTCGATATAGTATTTGGCCCCATCACCATGCACCATTTTTCCACCGCTACTGCCACCGCACCCAGCGGTAACTGCCAACAAGCATGTCAGGCTGAAAAGAATTTTCCAAGGAGATTTCATGACGTCCTCCGGTTCGTACCGTGTCTGTGGAATTGGGATCCGCGTGTTCGTTGATGGTGTGGAACGCTAGTGGTCTTCGATAAACGCATAGCAAAGGATATGTGTCATCATGTAGAAACAGTCTTCCAGGTGCCCCATGTGTCCCGAGGGAACCAATAGCGGCAAACGCACCAGATCCCGCAGTTTGCCACTTTCCGAGGTCGTGCAGCCGACCGTGATGCAGCCCACTTCGTTGGCATATTCCACCGCCCGCAAGACGTTGGGGCTGTTACCGCTGCCACTGATGGCGATCAACACATCGCCCGCACTGGCCCAGTTCTTGAGCTGTTCGACAAAAACCGACTCGTAATCGACGTCGTTGGCATACGCGGTGATGGTAGCGATGCTGTCCGACAATCCCAGCATGCGGAACCGTTTCTGCTTACCGTACGATGCGCCTTTGACGATATCCACCACCATTTCCGAGGCGATACTGGCACTCCCGCCGTTACCACAAGAAAACAAAGTTTTATCCTGGTCGCGGGCGGTTCGCAGGCAATCGATCACCCGTTCCAGGGCTGCTGCATCCAGTTTTTGGATCACCTCCGTCAGGTTGTCCAGATAAGTGCGCACGTAACCCTGGGGGGCTGCCAGGTCATTTACCATAATGAGGGTCCTTTACGATTGTTGTTGCCACTGCTTAAGTCGCTCCGGCAGCTGGTCGGGTCGGGCCACGCCGGTCGTGGCTAGTTGCTCGATTGTAATGGATGCCACCAGGTTTGCTACCACCGCCGCTTCGGCCAATTCGGCACCCGCGCAAAGACTGGTGACCATGCCAGCGCTGGCGCTGTCGCCCGCACCGGTGGGATCGGTTTCTCCCGCGACACGGACTCCTGGGACTTCGGTCCATTCCGGGTCGCTGACCAACATGCCGAGCGCGCCTCGTGTGACCACCACCGGGGCTCCCGTTTGCTCACGCAATTTTCGCGCGGCCGGCAAAAGCCTCTCCAGCTCGATTTCTTCATCGGGCATGGGAAACTCCCGCCCCACCGTTTCGAACTGATTCGGCTTGATGATCACCTGGCGGTAGTCATGAATACGCCGCCTGCTATCCGCCCAAAATAGCACCTTGGAATTGGCGTGCGCCAAACGGATAATATGTGCCCGCACGGCATCAGTCACCACGCCACAATTGGACTCCTCCACCTGGTCCATGATCATCAGCGCGTCAACTTGGGCAATGACGGTCTCAAGCGACTGGAGAAGAAGTTTTTCGGTCGCCGTGGAGGTAGGGCTGCGATTCTTGGTATCGTACCGATCGTGTTCTCCCGTCAGGGAAGCATCATGGCGATTGCGCGGCTTGAGGTAGGTCGGCGTGCATCGGTCCTCAACTGCGTGGAGGTACTCGGTATGGCAGCCGAGTTTCCGCAAGCCCTTTTCAAGCTCGTACCCTTCCCCGTCATTGCCGCGAAAGCCGATCGCATACAAGGTTCCCACGCCCAAGGCGGCCAGATTGCTCATGACCGTTCCAGCGCTGCCCGGATAGGCGCGAACGTCGACGACCTGATGCGCGGTGCGGCCGGTTTCGACGCTGGTCTCCGCCAGCGATGGTTCCAGGTCGAGATATTTGTCGAGAAAGAAATCTCCCACGACGGCAATTCGCCCATGAGGGAATTTTTCCAACAATTCCGCCAGCCGGGATAGTGAAAGTTCTGCCCGCTTCACACCCGATCTCCCAATGCTGTTTTGTCTCCCAACAACTGAACCAGGGTCAGCAAAAAATCTCGGTTGTCTGCTCGCAGATACTTCATCGTTCCCCCCATTCGGCTGAAGGTCTTGTTGTATCGCAAGTAGTAGGCTGGATTGTCTTCGGGCGGTTCTCCCCGAGACCAGTCCCAGTCACAATCGGCAAGATCGACGACCAGGAGAAAATGGTTGTCGATGGAACGCCCCTTTTGCAAGGCGATGTTTTGCGCCATCGAGAGTGATTTCTCGAAAATCATCGGGCTCATCACGGCCGAACCGATCGACAGATAGACACCGCCATCGATCCGGCTGACGCTTTCCGCGAACGTCAGGAAATCGCGCTGGGCACACCGCCCCAGGCATGCACCATGGTTCATCGGGTGGTTGTAAATGATATCGTGCCCGAACATGGGATGGCCCGTGAAAGGAATTCCCGCCGCGTATGCCTGCCCTTGAGCCGAGTCTTCCTTCCATGGGTGAGCGATCGCCCGACGGCCTGGTTCCAGTTCAAATTGTCGGACAATCCAGAGCAAATCGGCGGCGGCCGCGGCTCGCTGGGGATGCTCCGCCAGCTCCGAGTGGACCGCCGATTTCAAGGTCTGCTCGTCGGGAATGTCGAGTCCTTCCGTGTGGATCATCGCTCCTACCGCTTCCCCATAGCCTTTGCCCTCGTAGGCGCCCACGTTCAAGGCCAGGTTGATCAGAAAACCGGTTTCCTCCCAGTTGCCAAAGCGGCCCTGCCGGACCATTTTCTGAACATCTTCGCAACTCTTGCCCTGGTAACTGAACTCCCAATCGTGAATGATACCCGCGCCGTTGGTTGCCAGGTGCGTAAGCCAGCCATCCCGGAGAAGTTTGACCAAAACCGGACCCAAGCCGTTCTTGATGGTGTGGGCTCCGAAAGCACACATGACCGGCTTTCCCTGGGCTCGCGCTGAACGCACGCGTTCCACCAGGTCGGCTATGGTCTCGTGGGCCTGAGCCGCGATGGGGCCAGGTTTCCGGTCCGGAGAAACTCGTTTTTTCTCGAGTATATTTTTGTTCTCTCGCGACGTAAGAGGTTGCATCGCGACGCCGAATCGGTTGAAAATCGGATAGGGCATATTCTGTTTTTTATCAGCGGCTGCGTAACGGTTCACGCAATGGGACTATAAAAGCTGTTCTTTACAAGCCACCAGCTTCCGGAGTGGTTTCATCCGCATTCTCTGTGGAGGACTCAACTCGGCTGATCTCCTTGAGCAATTCTTCGGGGAGAGGAAGGTTCAGCAATAAGTCGCTATCCGTGGGCTCCTGCTCGGCTTGCTGGAAAAAGTGTTCCAGTGCTTCGCACAGACTGCGCCGGATGTGCCGAACCATCCGGGCCGCC
>JAJRWS010000411.1 GCA_024276705.1 Planctomycetota bacterium
GATATTGATGATGACCGACCTTGCCTCCCAGTCGGGTTCGAGTACGAGTACCGCTTTGCTGAGTACGAGTACGATATTCTCTTCTCGGCTCCTTTGAGGAGCCTTCCTCAAGCCACCCGCTATGCGGGTGGTACATGACTGCCCTGGGCCACGTAAGGATGAGTGGGGATTTTGGTGTCCACCCATCGCCTTGACTACGACCGGCATTTTACCTGGATAGCAATTTGGCTGACGGCAATTCCAATCATGGAAATTCCAACCAGGCGGATCTGCCGTGTTCCAGCCCTGTGGATCTATCGGTAACACTCGGTCGGCTCCAGCTGAAAAACCCGGTTTTGGTTGCATCGGGCACATTCGGCTATGCGCGTGAAATGGAGTCCCTGGTTGACCTGTCACGGCTAGGGGGCATCCTGCCAAAAACCATTACCGCGGAACCCAGGGCGGGCAACGCCCCTTGGCGTACCGTCGAAACGGCTTCGGGCATGCTCAATGCCATAGGCCTCGATAACGATGGCATTGAGGCTTTTCTGGCCAATCATCTGCCTTACCTGGCCAGTCTGGACAGTTCCCTGATTGTCAGTATCGCGGGCCGGACCCAGCAAGAGTTTGTCAGCCTTCTCGCTCAGTTATCAGAGCAGGAGGCCATCGATGGGGTGGAATTGAATATATCATGCCCCAATGTGAGCGGTGGCGTCGATTTTGGCACCGATCCGGCACTCTGCGAGCGTTTGGTGACCGTATGTCGCCAGGCATGCTGCCTTCCGATCATTGCAAAACTGACGCCGAATGTTACCAGCATTCCGCAAATGGCGAAAGCGGCCGAGGCGGGAGGTTGTGATGTGATTTCGTTGATCAATACCTGCCAGGGCATGGCCATCGATTGGCGCCGTCGCAGACCTTTGCTGGGTAATGTGATGGGAGGCCTCAGTGGTCCTGCCATTAAGCCGATCGCTTTGCGTGCTGTTTACCAGGCGGCCCAAGCCACCAGAACGCCGATTATCGGTATCGGTGGAATCGCCACTCTCGACGACGTCATGGAATTTTTCGTGGCTGGCGCATCGGCGGTTCAACTCGGTACCGTGAACTTCTATAATCCAGCCGGATCGATGACGATCCTCGACGGTTTACCAGCCGCACTGGCCGAGGCAGGAGCAAGCCGAGTTGCCGATGTCGTGGGAACGTTGGAAACACGGTAGATCGGTAATTCAGTGTTTCGGTAGGTCGGTGTTTCGGTATGATAACTTAGGGACAGCCGAAAATTAACTTTCCGGTTATTAATGGAACCGAATCCTGACCGAGAGGCTCTGGAATAATGGAGTGAGGTCAGGAGACTTTATTTCCGTCGAGAAAACCCCCGGCTTTGCCGGGGGACTGGCAGAGTTTGACGGTTCCGTAGTGATATTGTTCGTACTCGTGCTCGTACTCGAATGGAACCATTGCATGCAACAAAAACAAGAGGCCATGGGTATTGATGATGACCGATCTTGCCTTCCAGTTGGGTTCGAGTACGAGTACCGCTTTGCTGAGTACGAGTACCGCTTTGCTGAGTACGAGTACGATATTCTCTCCCCGGCTCCTTTGAGGAGCCTTCCTCAAGCCACCCGCTATGCGGGTGGTACATGACTAATCGGTCACCCCTTAGCGGTACACCGAAACACCGAAACACCGAAACACAGAAACACAGAAACACAGAAACACAGAAACACAGAAACACAGAAATGTCATGCGTGTACTCAGCGGAATCCAGCCGACTGGTCGTCCCCACTGGGGCAATTATTTTGGTGCGATCACTCAATACATTGCCTTACAGAAGGCCGATCAAGCATTTTATTTCATTGCCAATCTGCATGCATTGACGACGATTCGCGATCGAGACAAGCTTTCGCAATTGACCCTGGATGCCGCGATCGATCTGTTGGCCCTGGGGCTCGATCCTGAGCAGGCGACCCTGTTTGTTCAATCCGATGTGCCTGAAGTCAGTGAACTCTGCTGGCTGTTGATGACCGGCGCTCCCATGGGCTTGCTGGAACGTTGTCATGCATACAAGGATAAAAAAGCCAAAGGGTTGGCGGCCGGCGTGGGGCTGTTCAGTTACCCGGTTCTCCAGTCCGCCGACATCCTGGCTTACGACAGCGATACCGTTCCGGTCGGCGAAGACCAGGTGCAGCATATCGAGGTCTGCCGAGATATCGCGGGTAGCTTCAATCATCAATTTGGTGAAGTGTTTGTATTGCCCAAAGCCAAAGTGTTGGACCATACGGCTCGGGTGCCGGGCATCGATGGTGAAAAAATGTCCAAGAGCTACAACAACACTCTTGCGGTGTTTGAATCTGCAAAGGTCCAACGCAAACAGATCATGCGGATTCCCACCGATTCACGTCCGTTGGAAGACCCTAAGCCCCCCGAGGGAGATGTGCTTTACCAGCTCTACTCGTTGGTGGCCAGTGACGAGGATCGAGAGCAGATGGCCGAGACTTATCGCCGTGGGAACTTTGGCTATGGCGAGGTGAAAAAACTACTCGCTGCGGCGGCGGAAGCGTTCTTCGTGGAAGCACGCGAGCGACGCGAACAATGGGCCTCGCATCCCGAGGATGTTCGTGATGTGCTGGCCCACGGGGCGGCTAAGGCCAGAGCGAAAGCCAGCGCGGTACTCCAGCGAGCCCAGGAAGCTTGCGGGATCAAAGGATGGTAGCACCATGCACATCCTCGGCATCGGTACCGATATCATTGAATGTCTGCGCATCGCCCAGATGATCGAACGGCATGGCGAATTATTCATCCGGCGTGTCTACACGGAACTTGAGATTTCTTATTGCTCAACCAAGTCCGCCGCGACCCAGCACTATGCGGGGCGGTGGGTGGCCAAAGAGGCAGTTCTCAAAGCTTTGGGAACCAGCTGGCGACGTGGAATCCGTTGGCGCGATATTGAAATCCGCCAACACGGGGACCGCTCGCCCACGGTCGCGTTGGCTGGAGGCACACGCGATGTGTTGGAACAGAGTGGAATTCGTGAATTGCATATCAGCATTTCGCACTGCCGCAGCCACGCGATCGCCTACGCGATCGCCGAGGGTTTCGGCGATTAAAAGCCCGCCCAGCCGCAATATTCCAGCCAGCGGTAGATCCAGGGATGGGTCCAGGGATTCCAGTTGGGGTAGCTGGCCGAGAGGGCCGAAAAGGAGAGCAGTACCAGCCCCATCGCTTGCCCCCAACGCGAGGGTGCCAGACGGTCCGCGGCAGGAGTCATGACCAGCAACCAGAGTGGAGCGAACCAGAACATCCAGCGGAAACCGCTGGTCATGCCACCATAATTGCGGTCGATTTGTGGCCGCAAGCCCAGGAAGAAGACGAGGCAGACGAGCGTCAGCAAACCAATACCGGCCGCAAGCTGGAGCTGGGCTGTCGAACCGTGCCGTAACCAAAGCCAGATGCCCCAGAGGCTGAGCAGCCAGATGGGGGTGAGTGAAAAAATTCCATGATGGCCTACCAGGGCATGGAATGTGTAGGTCGCTCGAGATGGTTCTCCCTGATCGATCCCCTGTCGATGTTGCCAGTAACTTTCACGTTCTCTGCCGTTCTTAGTGTAAGTGTAGTGGTACCAGTTATCTTCCGGATCGCTCACACTGCGATGCATGTAGGGAGGGCGTAGCGACTGGTGGGCCGCATAATTGGTGGCAAAAAATGCGAGGATCACCACCGCGGCCGCGGGCAGGAAAGCAAGTCGCCAGGCCCGACGGTCGCGAAGCCACAGAGCAGCTCCGACCAGGGCCAAGAGCGACAGGGCAGGCAGTTCATTGGCGGCCGTGAAGGCGGCCCCCAGACCGGCCAGGGCATACGTTCCGTATCGAGGTTGATCGGCATCCCGACTGCGCACCACGCAGTAGAGGGCCACCATGGCACTCACGGCCGCAATGATATGGTTGTTCAATACGACCGCAAACGGAATCAGCATGGTGCCCATCGTGGCGGCTGCCATGACGAAAATACGTCCCCAGTCGGTTGTGCCAAACCGATCCACCACGCGGGCCAGTAGCAAGAACATCAAGATCATAGGCAGGATGTTGATGGTAAAGAGCATCACCCGGCCTAGCAGGTAGGGATGCTCGAGCAGGGTCATGCCGGTGAGTTGGTGCAGGAGCCAATATTCTCCGGCCAGCATGAATGTCAGCAGGGGGGGCTTGCTGGAGTAGAGA
>JAJRWS010000412.1 GCA_024276705.1 Planctomycetota bacterium
ATCGGTGGCAATGAAAAAAGCCCCGAGCATGGCGGCTCCGCCAAGCAGATGTTGCAGGCCGTCGAACGGCGTGCCACCCGCCAGGTGAAACAGTTCCGCCAGCAGCCAGGTTGCTAGCAGAACGCCTGCGGGAATTTCCCAGGATGCCGTTCGCCGGACGCAGAGAAAGATTCCGCCCAGCAGCAGTGCCAGGGCACTGGTCTCGCCGAGCGAACCGTTCACCTGCCCCAGCAGCAAAGGCATTCGCTGAGACGCGACCTGGAGATCGTCGGGCATTTCGGGCCCATCGATCTTCCCCGATGCCAGGTCGGACGTATATTGTTTCGCGCTGGTCAGGGGGGTGGGGCGGGTGAGTACATCGGGCGCCTCGGCCCGAGAATCGGCGGAGACAATGAAAGCAGGGGCTCCCATCTGGGCGGCGAAACTCAGCATCACGAAGGCCCGCCCCACCATGGCCGGATTGAACAGGTTGTAGCCGAGGCCGCCGAAGACGACCTTTCCGACTCCCATCGCCACGACCGAACCAATGATGGCAATGTGCAGCGGTGCGAGGGCGGGCAGCGACATGCCCAGCAGCAATCCGGTCACCACGGCGGACAGATCACCCAGCGCCAACCGCTTGCCATGCATCTTGGTAAACAGGCTCTCGGCCGCCAAGCAGGCCACGACACAGGCGCCAAGTTGCCAGACGGTGTGCCAACCGAATACGTAGAGCGACACCGCGATCGCCGGCACAAGGCCGATCAGCACATCGAGCATCATGCGACGGGTGGTCACTTCCGTTTCGGAAAAATGGGGGGACGGCCCGACGTGCAGCATGGGTGCCGCGACGGGTGGTGGGCCGTTCGATTTTGGCGAATTTTTTTTCTCAACCATGAGGTGTACTACATGTTACGGCGTGACATACGCACCGTGAGCGTATGTTAGGGTTTCTGAACATTTCGCAGCATCACTTTGCCCATCCGAATCAACTGGACCAGGGGGATGCTAGCGGGGCATTTGAAGGCACAGCAGCCACACTCTATGCAGGCGTTTGCGTGGTAGCGACCGATCAGGGCCGCATTGCCGACTCGTGCTGCCAGGGCAATTCGTGTTGGCATCAGGTTGATGGGACAGACATCGATGCAGCGGCCACAACGAATGCATGCCGTTTCGGCCGAACGGCGAACCTCTTCCTCTGTCAGCACCGTCACGCCACTCGTTCCCTTGGTGACCGGTACGTCGAGATTACCCAGCGTGAAGCCCATCATGGGACCACCCGCCACAACGCGGTTGGCGTCTTCGGTGAGGCCGCCGCAATACTCGATCAAGTGCTGATAGCTGGTGCCGATTGGCACCAGCAAGTTCTTGGGTTCCCGCACGCCTAGTCCGGAAACGGTCACCACACGATGCGTCAGCGGTTTGCCGCGCAGGACTGCGCGGGCCAGTGCGGCGCACGTGCTGACATTCATGACGACGACCCCCACATCCAGCGGGAGTCCACCGGTGGGCACTTTGCGTTTCAGAGTGGCGTCGATGAGCTGTTTTTCACTTCCCTGGGGATACTTGGTTTTCAGGCAGCGGACGGTGATGTCGGTTTCCGCGGCTGCTTTCCGCAGAGCTGCAATCGCTTCGGGCTTGTTGTCTTCGACGCCGAGGAGGATGTTTTTGGCGCCGATGGCCTGGCTGGCCAGCAAGGCTCCCGCAATAACCGGTTCGGGCGCTTCGAGCATTAGCCGATAATCGGCCGTCAAATACGGCTCGCATTCGCAGCCGTTGATCAGCAGCGTATCGATCGGTTTTTTTTCATTCCGACGCAGTTTGACATGGGTCGGAAAGGCCGCTCCCCCGAGTCCGACCAGGCCGCCCTCACGGGCGGCTTCGGCGATCGCTTCGGGTTCGTAGGACGAGGTTCCGTCCCGTGCCCGTTCACCATTGGCCCGTTCACCATTGGCCCATTCACCATTGGCCCATTCACCATTGGCCCATTCACCATTGGCCCATTCACCATTGGCCCATTCACCATTGGCCAGTTCACCATTGGCCAGTTCACGAATGGGCCATGGGCCGCCGAACTGGTCGTCGTAAAGGGCCGCTCCAGTCAGTGGCTGCTCTTTGGCGGCTTTGACCGGTATGACTTCAACATGCCTGCCATTGGGCAATGTGGTGACGGAGGGACGGGCGATCACCCCGGCAAGGCTCGTGTGGACCGGAGCGGAGACGAACCCATCCGCCGCCCCGACCACATCGCCTGGAGCTACCTCGGCCCTCGGTTTCACCGTGATGGTGCAGGGGGCACCCAAATGTTGCAGAAGCGGAATCCGTACTTCCGCGGGGGTCGGCAAGACTTCGATCGGGGCGTTTTCCGCCAGTTCCTTCTTCTCCCGGGGGTGTACACCCCGGACAAAAGTTGCGGTGCCACGAACCTCGCTCAAGATGGCAGTCATCTGGGTGTCTCAACCTTTCGATATTCCAAGCGGCTTGATTGCGGCTGGCTTGAAGTCATGGGATCGGACTCGTCGCAGGACCGGTCTCGTAGTGCACATGCCACCACTCTCGATCCGGCCATGCCGATGAGCAATCCGCAGGAAGCCCCCAGGAGCTGACCATTGGAACTGCTCATGCCCCAATGGCTCCCGCCCATAATGGCGCCGGTCATGGCCAACAGGAGAGGGACGATAAACAGCCCGAAAGATGCCATGGCAAAACGAACTCCTCGTAAAGGGCCATCGCCAGCGGGGTCTCCAAGAAGACCCGCGGAGCCTCCAAGAAGACACGCCGAGCCGTCTGAATCGAAACCACTCGTTTCGGTTTCAGCCCTATGGTTGGGTGACTCTTGGAAATCTCCGTGCAGAGAACACCCGCTGCAACTCGGGCATTCGCCTTGGGGTGGTTTGAAATCTGTGGACATGGGACACCTGTACCTAGGGAACAGTAGTCCGGTTCTTCCACACGGATTCCGTCACCGGCCTGTTCCTGTGCCAGTTCGCCAGGCATGCTCTTGGTGGGAAGCAAGTATGCTCTTGGTGGGAAGCAAGCATGCTCTTGGTGGGAAGCAAGTATGCTCTTGGTGGGAAGCAAGTATGCTCTTAGTGGAAAGCAAGCATGCTCTTGGCGGAAAGCAAGTTCATGGCAAACCGCACCAGCCTGGCGGCCCTATAGTACACCACAGATAGATTGTTTTTCCAAGGGGGAAACAGTCCATTTTTCCGCGGGATTGTCCAGATAGGGGGTAAATCCCCCCCTTGACAAATGCATGGAAAGTTGGCCAATTCGGCCATTTACGGCGGGGCTCGCGTTTGCGCGGAACTGGCGGCGCGCGTCTCGCCGGAGTCTGCTGCCCAAACATTCTGCCAGCTGCAACGCCGAATCGCAGCAAACTCTCTGGCCTACAGCCAAATCATCAATGGGTTTTTTTTCTCTTTTTTGGGATATTCTGAGATAATTTGCGGGTCCAAGAGGCAGTGAATGCGCAGCTATACCCTTAGGGGAGCCAGCCGATGCAGCAACCAGACGATTCCAGCTTTGAACGGCTACTCGACTTGGCACGCGCAGGGGACGAAAAGGCAATCGGAGTGCTGCTTGTGCGTTATCGCAGTTACTTGACCGTGTTGGCCCGAGTACGGATCGACCGGAATCTGCAAGCCAAGTTCGATCAATCGGACGTGGTCCAAGAGACGATGATCCAA
>JAJRWS010000413.1 GCA_024276705.1 Planctomycetota bacterium
TCGGCGCCAGCATCATTGTACAAAATACGGTAGTTCCATCTTTGCCGGATGAAACCGCCCCGAAAGGTGTCTGGCCGGCAAAAACGTTAGCGTTGATCTGGCTAAGGGATGACTCAAAAATAACTTCCATATTCTCATGTCCCCTCACCCTGCCCTCTCCCCATGGGAGAGGGGACTAAGGCGAAGTTATTATTGAGCCATCCCTAAACGGTGGGCGGAAACCATGAAATTAACACTCAAGCTAGTCGGCTTCCTTGTCCTGGTGGTGATCCTGCTGCTGGCGGGTGACCTGATCTTGTCGGTGCAGCGCGAAACGCATTCCTTCCATGAGGACATGAAAAAGGACGCGTTGATTCTGGGCACATCGATTCGGGAATGGGTGACGGATGTCTGGGAGCGGCAAGGAGAAGAGGCCGCACTCCAATGGGTCGAACGGTCGAATCCCACGGACAGCCCGATCAAGATTCGCTGGGTGTGGCTGGACGAATCTTTCGGTACCGCGCATCGACCCGTCGTGGGGCAAGACAAACTGCTCCAGGGTTTCCAGCAAGAGTCCGTTTTCTGGCATCAAATTGTCGACGATGGCAAGGAGATACTCTATACGTATCTGAAAATCGCCACGGTGGATCATCGCCGACCGGGTGCCTTGGAAATATCGGAGCCATTCTCTCCGATCCAGCAGTACACCCAACAGTCCACCTCGCGACGCCTGCTGTTGATGTTGCTGATTGTGCTACTCAGCGCGGTGACGACCGGAATACTCGGCATGGTGGTCGTGGGCAAACCGCTGCAACAACTCGTCGATAAGGCAAAGCGCGTAGGCCAGGGCAAATTTGACGAACCGGTCGTGCTGCGAGGCCATGATGAACTGGCGGAATTGGGGAATGCCATCAATGCGATGAGCCAGCAACTGAAAGACGCGAGGGAAACTTCCCAAGTGCAACACCGGCAACGGATCGAAGTCCTCGAGCAACTTCGCCATGCCGACCGGCTGCGAACGGTGGGAGAATTGGCATCGGGCCTGGCCCATGAATTGGGCACGCCTCTGAACGTCATTTCCGGGCGCGCGAGCTTAATCGTCAGCGAAAAACTCGCCCACTCGGAAGTCCTCGACAGTGCCCAGATCATCCATGGCCAAACCGAGCGGATGACAAAAATCATTCGGCAGTTACTCGATTACGCACGCCGGCGGCAACCACTCCGGGAAACGGTCCATCTGCAAAATATCGGCCAACAAACGGTCGAACTGCTGACTCCGCTGATGAAAAAGAAAAATATCTCACTCCAACTTCGCACCCATCAGGACAACACCGTGAAGGTGGATGCCAGCCAAATCCAACAAGTGCTCACCAACCTGGTGATCAATGCCCTGCACGCGTCGTCCGCCGGCGACGGGATTGAAATTGAGATCGATCAGACTTTGGCTTGCCGGCCTGACCCGACTTCGGATCGAGGAGACACCACTCCATGGAAGTGCGCTACGATCGCGGTCCAGGACCATGGCCTGGGGATTGAAAAAAAACATCAAACGCGCCTGTTCGAACCTTTTTACACCACCAAGGAAGCGGGCCAGGGGAGTGGCCTGGGGTTGTCGATCGTACAAGGAATCGTCCAGGAGCATGGCGGCTGGATCGAAGTCGAATCGAGCCCAGGCCAGGGGAGCCGTTTTACCATCTACCTGCCCCAAGAAACGGAGCCATCGGTACAGCACCCGGCTTCGTGTGGCACGCTCTGAGGCAAACCAAGACCAGACGGCAAAGACCCGTAGGGGAGTGAAACCTGCTGTGACAGAATGAGGCTCCTCCGGCAGAGCCGGAGGCTTCTATCGTTAACCGCCGGGAGCGGTAGTAGATCAACTCCGAAAAGGAGGCCCGGCATCAGCCCTGGATTCCACTACAATCATCGGGATCGCTATCGGAATCGGGATCGGGATCGAAAGTCCGTACGTCCAAATCCCAGTCCGTTTCGATCCCGATCCCGATCCCGATCCCGATAAAATTGACTACGGAACTATCAAATTTTGCCAGTCCTGCGGCAAATCCGGGGATTTTCTCAGCGAAATTAACCGCGCGGCAATTCTCCCCGGTGGGGCATAATGCCCCACCTGAACACCCCCATTTCCATGGACAATTCGCTTTCCCTCCAGCCTCCACCTCCCTGGCACGCTCTTTGCGTGAACAGAATGGCAACGCATGTCTCATAGTAGGTTCCGAGCCGTCATGCTGGAGGCGTTCCATGCCACAAGCCGCCGACACTTCGCCGAAAGGGCCACGTATTTTGCTCGCCGAGGATGACCACGAAATGCGGTCCCTGCTCGCCCTGACCCTGCGTCAAGCGAAATACCAGGTACTTGAGTGCGAGGATGGCCTGGAGCTCCTGGAGCATCTGCGTGCCCGCGGCCAGCATTCTTCCAGCAGGGATTACGATCTGCTAATCTCGGATATTCGCATGCCCGGGATGGAGGCATTTGAAGTCCTGGAAAAGGTGGGAGCCCGTCCGCAGGGGCCACCGGTCATGTTGATCACCTCCTTCGGCGATGATCAGACCCACCGCAAGGCGGAAAGTCTGGGCGTAGCCATCATCCTCGACAAACCGTTTGCCACCGATGATTTCCTGGCCAAGGTGCGCGAACTTGTGCCGTTCACGAACGTAGAAGGATAATCGGGGACCCAGCGCCCCATTTTTTGCGGCAAAATGATGCATTTACAGGATTGCGAGGAAACTGGCAATCCTAGGACCGGTTATCCATGGCCATCAGGAACCAAAGGATAACTCCTCAACCATTCATGAAAAAGGAGCCCACCCATGAAATCGACTCGTCTCACACCCACGGCCCATTCCTTCTGGCGACCCGCCATGGCAACATTTGCCTTGGCCTCACTTGCCTTGACCTTGAGTGGCATGCAGTTGCTCACGAATCCCGCGGCCGCTGAGCCAGCCGGCGGCAATCACGCCCAGGCACTCAATAACCTGCGCGCCACCAGTCGGGCATTTTCCGCGATCGAAAAAACGGTGTCGCCGGCAGTCGTCTCGATCCGGGTCGAGCAAACCATCCGTGGCGTCGCCGGAAATAGGCAGATGCCGTTCAACGATCCTTCGGAACTCTTCGGCGATGAATTCGCCAGAAGGTTTTTTGGCGACCAATATGAACAATTCAAACAATACCATGCAACGCCCAAGCAACCACGGAAACGGCATATTTCGGGTCAGGGTTCCGGCTTCATCGTCTCGCCCGACGGCTACATTCTGACCAATCACCATGTCGTGGGAAAGGCGGACAAGGTGATTGTCCGGCTGAAGGACGGTCGTGAACTGGAAGCGAAGCTCATCGGCAGCGACCAGCGGAGCGATGTGGCGGTGATCAAAATCGACGCCAAGGATCTTCCCTTTATCCCATTGGCCAATTCCGATCGTCTGGAGGTGGGCGAGTGGGTGTTGGCGTTTGGCAGTCCCTTCGGCCTGGTCGACACCATGACCGCCGGGATCGTCAGTGCCAAAGGCCGTACGAGCGTCGGCATCGCTGACTATGAAAACTTCATCCAGACCGATGCCGCGATCAATCCAGGAAACTCGGGTGGCCCCCTGGTGAACCTCGACGGGCAGGTCGTTGGCATCAACACGGCGATCGCTTCGCGATCGGGCGGTTATCAGGGAATCGGCTTTGCGATCCCCATCAACCTGGCCAAGAACGTTCGCGACCAACTGCAGAGCGACGGGACCGTCCACCGGGGTTTCCTCGGTATCATGATTCAGCCGCTCACGTCCGACCTGGCTAAGTCGTTCGGGTTGACCGACACAAAAGGCGTGCTGATCGGCGACGTCACCGGGGACTCACCGGCCCGCAAGGCCGGCCTGGAAAGCGGCGACATCATTGTCGAAATGAACGGCAAACCGGTTGAACGGGCGGGCGCTTTCCGCAATCGGGTCGCCATGTTCATCCCCGGCACGGATGTCACCTTGACCGTTTTGCGCAACGGCCAGCGCAAGCAGATCACCGTCACTCTCGGAGAACTGCCGTCGAAAGATGAACTGGCCCGGAATGGATCGCCGCACGAGGAATCGCTGGAAAACCTGGGACTCGCGGTCCAGACCTTAACCCCCGAACTGGCCGAACGTTTGGGCTATCCCGAGCAGGAGAAAGGAGTCGTGGTCAGCAAAGTCGACCGGGGATCGCTCGCTGCCCTGGCAGGCATGCGGCCAGGCGTGTTGATCGTCGAAGTAAACCGCCAGCAGGTGCACTCGGTCGATGCTTTCAAGCAAGCCCTGGATACCTCGCGTGAAAAGGGCGTTTTGCTGTTGCTGGTCAAAGATCAGGCAGGCTCCCGCTTTATCACCTTGAAGTGGAAAGAATGACAGTAGTTCCAAGAATGGGCCGATGAAGCCGACCCGGGTAGCGCGGCTAGCTGCAGAAACGTTTGTTTTTGGCTTCATTGCGTTTTGGTTTGGATTTCGTACTCGTACTCAGCAGAGCGGTACTCGTACTCGCCGTCAACATGGTGCTGGGCGGAAGAACGAGGAATCGACCAATCGATCGAAAGGCGTTATACATCCACGCGATCGTGGCAAAGATCGGTTCGATTATTGTCCAGTCTTTTCGAGTACGAGTACCGGCTGGCGCAAAGTACGAGTACGATATTTATTCCCCAGCCCCTTTTAGGGGCTTCCTCAAGCCACCGGTTCTGCCGGTGGTACGTGACTCACGAGTTGGCAACCGATGCCCCAGGTCCCCACACCTCTCCCTTCAGCCCAAGACGGGACTGACCCAGACCCGCCGGAGACCAACTCGTTTCGGCACCAGCTCTATCGGTCCGATCGCCCCGCATCCCCCTACCAGCTTCTGCAGCCAGGCCTTCCGGCGGACCCGTCGTCGCATGAGTTTCAACAGCGACTTGCGGCCGCTGGAGAGGTGCTGGGGCAGGCGGGGGTCGTGGCCGTCTACTGTGTGCATGGAACGTTCACCGGCAACGACGCCCTGGGGCTGATGACCGAAATAGCTCGTATCGTGCCTTCGTTGAGCAGAACACTCAGCCAGTTTGGCAAGAAAACGGTCGACCTGCTGGCCGGCGAAATGGGCAATTTCACTCCTGCTTACATCGCCACCCTGGAAGCCGGCTTGAGCGCGGGAGCCGGGTACAGAATTCCCGTACTCCGTTTCAATTGGTCCAGCCAGAACAATCATATCGGGCGTGCGGATGGCGCGGTCCGTCTCCTGAAGGAGCTGAACGCTCTGGCCAATGGCCTGCCCGAAGTGCCGCTGGCCTCGACCGCGACAAATCGTAGCCAGTTGCAGCCACGCGTGTTACTCTGGGGACATAGCCATGCGGGCAATCTGTTCGCCTTGCTGACGAATTTGCTGGCAGCCGGCTCGGCGGCGCGGAAACATTTTTATCGGGCAACCCGCAGTTTCTATCGGCAATGCTGGACTGGAAGGATCGATATGCCGGCCTGGATCGACGCGCAGCAATTACTCCAAAGCATCGATAAAAATACGCCGCAAAAGCCTCGCCCCGAAGGCTGGTCGGCGCCTGCGGAAACCGCATGGACACGACGCCGACTGGCACTCGACATCGTCACCTTCGGCACCCCAATCCGCTACGCATGGAGCAAAGCGAGCTACGCCAGTTTGCTCCATTTTGTCAATCACCGGCCGCTCCCGGACCGGCCTGAGTACCTGGCCCCTTATCCTTTGGAACCAGGCCGCATGCTGGCCGCGGCCGACGGCGATTATGTGCAGCAGATCGGCATCGCCGGCAGCAACCTGCCACCCAATCTGCTGGCCTGGAGAACCGTGGTATCAGACTGGCAACTTGGTAAACTGCTCGAACAAAACCTGCCCCCGGAACGGCTCATGCAACGAGTCAGCCGGGGCATGCGAGTGCCCGACACGGGCACAACGTTATTGGTCGATTACCCGGACCACGAGACGCCGATGCACCGCCGGTTGCTGGGACACGCCGTTTATACTCGGCTGCGGTGGCTCCCTTTTCATTTGGAGCAGGTAGCCAGACATTGCTATGGTGGGCAGTAAGCGGAGAGCGGAGAGTCAGGAACCTCGCAATGGAGCAGCCATGAACCCTTTGCCATTTATCCAGGTGACGACCACGACCGCCACCGAAGCGTACGCCCGGCAAATTGCCACGGCACTGGTCGAGCAGCGACTGGCTGCCTGCGTGCAGATCGAAGGACCGCTGGAAAGTGTCTATCGGTGGCAAGGCCAGGTCGAACAGGCTCAGGAATGGCGTTGCACCGTAAAAACACGAGACTCCCTGTTTGAGGCCGTGACCCGGGCCATCTGCAACTTGCACCCCTACGAATGCCCCGAAATCCTCGCCACGCCCATCGTCGCCTGCAGCGAAGCCTATCAAACCTGGTTGGAAGAGCAACTTAGTTGCCAATCGTATTGAATGTCCCAAACCGCCAGCGGCCAAAGGCGAATTGCGGAAAGATGCTGTACAAGCCGCGGGTGAAGTACTGATCGACAACTTCATCAGCCGCCTGGATCGGCGATTTGGGTACGACGACGATATCGGAATCGTTGATCCAGATCTCATCGGCGGGTGCCGGACGGCGGCCGTACAGGGCACCGCGCAGGTCGAGCATGGTGGCCAACAACCGCCAATCGTCGCCACGCCGAAACACAACCACTTGCCGCAGGTTGGCGCCTTGATTCCAGCCACCCGACATTGCGATCGCGCCCATCAGGGTCGTGGGACCTTCCAGGACAAAACGTCCCGGCCTGGGGACCTCGCCCAGGACGAAGACGTAACGCTGTGCTCGCTGTACCAGCAAGGGCGTTACCTCCACTCCGGGAATCTTGACCGCGTAACGGGCGTCAATCTCGTACTTCAATTCGTCCAGCGTCAGCCCCTGGGCCAGGACGGAGCCGAGGGCAGGCAGGTAAACTTTTCCAGCCGGCGTGACGGTCAGTCGGAACTGCAACCCACCCGTTCCAAAACGGGCATCGACCGTTTCCAGCAAGTCGGCAAGTTTGGTATTCACCCGCAGCGGCGTGATCGTGATCGCGGGCACCTTATAGTATTGGGAGTATCTTTTTTCCAATTCGTCGCGCAACGATTCGATGGTACGGCGGGTGGCGCGAACCTGTCCCAACAACGGCAGCGAAATCGTGCCATCCGGTTGGACAATCAAATCGCGACGAATGTTGTCGTTGGTAACCCCTCCCACGCTGCTGCCATTGTCACCCGTGAGCGATTCCACCCGAATCTGATCTCCCACTTCCAATTCATAAGGTTGGCCCGTTTCCTCTCGTGTCAGTCGGTACAGAAATGCCAACAGGTCTCCTACCCGGATACGGTATTCGGGCACATGGGCGGTTCGCTCATGCCCCACATATTCGCCTTGGGCGTAGGCCTGCCAATCGACACATCCACGCGCTTCCCAGCCCACTTCTCCACAACCACGGCCCGCCAGACTATCGACACCCCAAATGGGATGCGGGGCGGCGGGCCCCAACGCCTGGCAAAGGCGAATTTGACTCCAATCGACAACCTGCGTGCAAGGCCGGACGGAGTTCTGACAATCGCGGACAGGTCGAACCGTCTGCCCGCCAGCCGTGATCCTGCCAGTCGGTTCCACAGGATTCTGCTCTCCATGATTCTGTTCTCCATGATTTTGGGCAAACTGAGCCCGCTGCCGCGGAATCAAACCGGGTGCCTGCGACCACGGACCCGTGGCAGCCCAGCAACCGAAACTGGCCACCGCGACCCAACATGCCCCTACGATACATTGGAACGAATATGCAGATTTCATCGCACTTCCCTAAAGGGATAAGACTCTAAAACCGAGACCGGTTCGCCGGCACCCGAGCGTTGTGCGTTGGCGTGGGGTGCGGCAACAGGGAACGGAGCCCCGAGGAGACTTTACGCCCCTCCGCTGCCCCGGCAGCAGGCAAGTCTTGCCGAGCCTTCAGTCCAGCGGTCAACCCGGAAGCCTTACCAGCATGCCCAGCCGTCACCTGGGCTGAATCGGACCATGGTTTAACAGGCGTGCCAAAAATGGTGGAGTCGGTCGCGTCGGCGAATTCAGTCGGAGAAACCCACCTCACGCGACGACTCGCGACCCCCGGTTTCGCAGCCAACTGCTGGGCTTTCCGGTCATTCCTGGCAGCCTGCTCCGCATGTCCCAACTTGTATTGCACCTGAGCCAAATTGCGTAACACCACCGGATGGGGTTCTTTCCTGGCAACCTGTTCCAGCAGGCTCTGGGCTTCTTCATAGCGGCCCCCATCGGCAAGCAATACCCCCAGTTCATGCGCGGCCAGATGATTAAAAGGGTGCGCCAACAAGGCGGCCTGCTGAAAAGCAAATGCCTGACGATGAGCCAGTGGGTGACTTCTCGGCTCCACTTGCCCCAACCGCCGCTGGAGTTTGCCCAAGGCATGGAGACCTATCGAGCCATCCGGATCGCCCGCTACCGCAGCCCCCAACTTGAGCTGAGCATAGCGAAAGTAGCGATCCATGATCTGCTGCGGCAGCCATGACTGTAGAGGCATATCTTTTGCCACCGGTGTGCGATGTGCGGAGGTGATGATGGAGACGTTCAAGTCGGCTTCCAAACCGGTGCCGCGCGGCACGAAATCTTCCGCTTCTTCCAACGCACGTAAACCGCTTGCCAGGTCGAGCGTCCGCCTGGTTGTCCCTTCCCGGGCATCCAACCCGCGCGACACCATGCGCAATACCTGGATAAACTCCTGTCGCGCCGCATAGTAGGCATGCCGATCGGCCAGCAGGTAACCATGTTGAATTTTTGCCAGTGCCAGGTCGTGGATCTTCGTGCTGGTACGCACCCCGGTATAGAGCGCCGCGTCCGCATCGGAAAGATTTTCCCAGCTTGACTCTAGCGAAAATTGAGGCAGGTCGACCGCCCGCCTGGAGGAACCAACCGGCTGCACCGCTGCGTGTGTCTCCACCGGTGGCAGCCGCCTCAACAAAGGGCCTGCACTCGAGGGTGGAAAATCCCATAACGGCTCAGCAGGCGAGCCTACAGGCAGGCCAGTCAGCACATCCTCGGCCTGAACTGAAAAACATGGCTGGGCAATCTCTGCGGAAACCCAAGGGTCTCCGGTCATTGTACCCACCAAATGGATCTGGCAATCTCCAGCAGGCGAGGTGCTCAGATCGGGCGAGTCGGTGCTGGCGACTGGATTTCGCCCAGCCAGACCGCTTGGAAACCGTGACGGAAATTCCACGACCTTCGCTTGCTCGACGATTGCTGAAGAATTGCTACAACCGGCCAGCAACAACAGGGTCCATGCTGGCAGCCCCAGGACTGCTCCAAGCTTCCAAACCCACCACGCAGCAACGTCCGACAGACGTTTCCAACGGATACCCTTGCAAGCATTTTCGGGCATCTCGGCTGGCCGGCCCACGTTGTCAATCATCGGTTGCCTTTCGCCGGGATTAATAAATGCCAGGGGCTCGAATGGGGGGGATATTGCAAGCTCAAACACGTACAAACAGACAAACCTGCAGGACCAGATTCGACCGTTGTGATCGTCTGGAATCAGTAAAATCGCTAGGATCCCCTTCCCGGGTGCCACCTCCTGTCGTTACAGTCACTACAGGCCGCCCGGAGCAATCCTCGGTCGGCGGATAATCGTCACACGCACCCTAAACCAATCTTCGAGCCAATCGAATTCGCCCATTGACTCGTTCATCACCCGACTGTGAATCTCACGATTTCGACCCTTGCGGCTCCTTATGCCTCAACAACCCGACCATCACAAAAAGAGCCTCCCTGGTAAACGGGGGGCCTCTGGCAATCATCCTCGACAAGGCCATGCCGTCCACCGTGGGGCCAAACGGGGTGGCTCCGGCCGAGGCAGGTCCAGCAACGATATCGGTGTGCGCCGCATCCGCGGTGGTTCAGGCTGGCTGCTGGTCCACCCCCGCTCAGTGCGAGATCGGAGCGAGGACCTGGAAGAAGTCGAAGAGATGGTTGCCGCCGGAGAAATCGACATCGCCATCGATGAGCTGCGGTGGCTGCTGGCCGACTGCAGTGAAATGATCTCGGCCCACTTCCTGTTGGGAAAATTGGCCGTGGAAGCCGACCAGGACTTGCCTCTGGCACGGGCCCACTTCGGCTTTGGTTACGAATTGGGGCTGCGGGCCCTGCGCCGGGGGAAAATGCCAAGTCCGTTAAGTGCCGAACATCCGGCCAACCAGCCCTTCTACGATGCGGGGCGAGGATTGGCCTGGTGCCTGCACGCCCTGAACAAACCGGCCATGGCAGTGGAAGTCATCGAACAACTCCTCGCCTGCGACCCGGAAGATCCACTCGGTCTCGGAAGCTGGATCGACGAAATCAAATTGGGCCGCAAGGCCCTGGTGGGGATCGATGAGGCGTTACGTGCGGGACCTTAACGTTTCGGATCAGTGGGCCGTGAGAAGACTTGCAAGCAGACCGCCACGGCATTTACGGCTCCACTGCATCCGTTTGTTCTGGCATCATTGCGTTTTGGTTTCGTACTCGTACTCGCTGTTTGCATTGTACTCCGCGGAATCCTCTCGGGTCACGTCACAACGCGCAATCAATCGCGTTAGCATCGATACGATGCGCTTGAGCATTCGTTTCAGTCTACTGTGCGTTTCATATTTAGTAACCGTTCACGGAAAAAGGACGTAATTTCCCAATCTTAATCTTAATCCCCGGTCAGCCCCCCCCCTTTGGATTAAGATTAAGAGTAGACGTTCTCGGCCTTCGGACGTGAACGACTACCATATTTATACCGGATAGTTATTTATCTGCCGCCCCTTAAAAGAGGAAACATGATGCTGAATCAAGAAAACGACAACAAACAAGAGGCCCTCTCACGGCGCCGATTTCTCAAGCATTCTTCACTGGGGCTGGCCGGTGCCGCGGCAATGGCCGAATTGCCGCTGGTCCATGCAGCCCAGACGACGCCAGGTTCGGAAATCAAGATCGGTTTGATTGGCTGTGGCGGTCGCGGGACCGGCGCACTGCTCAACGCGGTCGGGGCGGCAACCCAAGTGATCTATCCCCAAAGTGGCTACCACACGGAGGATGTGGCTCAGGGTGGCAAGATCGAAAAAAAAGGCATCCAAGTGGTCGCCCTGGCCGATCTGTTCGAGGATCGGCTAGCGAATTGCCAGAGACAGTTGACGAAATTGGGAATTGCAGCCCCTAAAAAAGCCAGTTTCACTGGCTTCGATGCTTACCAGCAATTGCTGGCCGTCCCTGAAGTCAATTACGTAATCCTGGCCACCCCGCCTCACTTTCGACCCATGCAATTGCTGGCGGCCATCGAAGCTGGCAAGAATGTGTTCATGGAAAAACCAGGAGCGGTGGACGTACCGGGGGTGAAGACCGTCATGCAGGCTGGCCGGCTCGCCAAAGAGAAGGGGCTTGGCATTGCCGCCGGCACGCAGCGACGCCATATGGGGAACTATCAGGAAACGATCCGGCGCATCCAGCAAGGCGCCATTGGGGAAATTGTCTACGCCAAGTGCTCCTGGAATGGCGGGCAAATCTGGGTCGTGGATCGGAAACTTGGTTGGAGCGACATGGAATGGCAGCTCCGAAACTGGAATTACTTTACCTGGCTTTCGGGCGATCACATCGTCGAACAGCATGTACACAATCTGGATATCATGAATTGGGTGCTCGGGGCGCATCCGACCAGCGCGGTCTCGGGCCTGGGTGGTCGCCAGGTCCGAACCGGCCCGCGACACGGATATATTTACGACCATTTCGCCGTGGAATACGAGTACCCGGGAGACATCTCGATGTTCAGCCAGTGCCGCCAGATCAACGGCTGCCAAAGTCTAGTCAAAGAAGGGGTCATCGGCACCGAGGGGACCAGTAACTGCAAGGATCGAATCCAACCCAAAACGGGAAAGGCCTGGCGTTATCGGGACAAAGTGCCAAATCCCTACCAGCAGGAGCACGAAGACCTGATTACCAGCATTCGAGCGGAAGACCCGATCAACGAGGTACAAGCCATCGCTGAAAGCACCATGACCGGCATCCTCGGCCGCGAGGCCGTCTACAGTGGTCAACGAATCGACTGGGACACGGCCATGCAATCGACCACACGACTCGGGCCCACCGAATATCAACTGGGTCCCTACCCGGTCCCGAAGGTCGCCATGCCCGGCGCGTACCGATTCACATAAGGCGCACTATGGCAGCGGCAAGTTGCGCAGTTCGTACGACACCGGCACCCGGACGATCGACGCGGGCGTGCGATAGACCCAGGTGTAGTTTTCAATCGAATCCGGCAGGTCGAAAAAATAGGCCAGCCCAATCTCCTGTTGAGTTTGCAGTACTGTTTCAAACCCGGCATGATCGATCACCTCGCCTTGCCCATCCTGGAGAAACGTGATGTTTTGAAATACCCAGCCACGATGCGACTCCAGCGCTTCGGTGGGGCCATCCACATGCAACCGCATGTGGATTTCCCAGAGTTCATGATTTCGGCGCACCCGGTCCAGCGTAACCGTTACGCCCCCTTGTTGTTGGTGACTGGCAGAGGCTCCAGCCTGTCCGCGGTCCGCGGACAGATGATCGAAACGAAATTCAACCACTTTGCCAGGCACCAAGGCCATCAATTGACCGCTGAACTGGGCGATGTATTCCATGGACTTTTCCGGCAAGACCAGCGGGATCGTCAATTCGGTCGCATGGCTGCCGGAGGGCACTTCCACATCCAATGAGGCCTGGGGGCTGGCCACTTCCAGGGGCGCTCCACTCGGGCCGACCACACTCAGCATCGCGGTGGGTTGCGACAAACTGATGGGTCGTAACCGCGGCTCCCAGGCAATTTCCAATTCCACTCGCAGACTATCCTGCCCGGCCTGGCGAAGGGTACGTTGGGCCACGACCTTGACCGCCTCGATGCGAAAAGAATCGACATAGCAAACCTGGCCATTCCGCCCACTTGCCTGCCGCCCCATGGCATCTGGCTCACGGTCAATCACCGCCAGGTCTGCCTCACCGGAATAGGGATAGAGATCGAGACTGGCGGCATCCAGGACTCGGTCCAAGGCGGGCCAGAATGGCTGGTCGTCGATCGCCACCGTCACGCCGCGTGGCCCATCGTCCTGCCCGAATGAGCCGCGATAGTCGACCAGACGATTGCCCGTCTGCTGGTCGATTTGGGTAAGCAGCTGGGCCAGGTCAAGTTGCTCCGCTGCCAAGGTGATCCGAGTTGGAGCCACCGTACGGTGAGCCCGTTGCGTGGCAACCTGCCTGGCAATGCGTGCCAATCGCAGCCGCACCTCCTCGGTCACTCGTGGCTCGAGGGAGGACAACTTGCGCAAAAATTCCTCGCTGGCCTCTGCATCTTCCTCGGCCACCCATTCCAACAGTGCCTGCTCCGCCTGGTCGCGAAGTGCCGCCGTATCGGCATCGAGTTGCCGGATCAATCGTTCGATTTTCTCCGCCCGCTGCGGCTGACTGTCTGGTACTCCAAACGCGAGAGTCCCCGACAACCATGCCAAACCGATGGCACTTGCCATGAAGCCGACTGCCAGAAACCACGCTTGCCAGTTCTTATATCTCACAAAACCCTCCCAGAGTGACTTGCCATCACGATCGCAACCGACTCGCCCGCTGGAACCATGCACACCGCCCGCGAGCAGGACGGTCGTTATATCCCGTTTCTTACTCTTACTCTTAATCTTACTCTTAATCTTACTCTTAATCTTAATCCAATGCCTGAAGAACCGGCCATGGATCCGGCAGGCAATGGGAGTCAAAGTAAGATTAAGAGTGATGCTCCTCCGGCAGAGCCGGAGGCTTCTATTGTTAACCGCCGGGAGCGGTAGTAGCTCAACTCCGAAAAGGAGGCCGGCATCAACCCTGGGTTCCACTACAATCATCGGGATCGCTATCGGGATCGGGATCGAAAGTCCGTACGTCCAAATTCTGATCCGTTTCGATAGCGATCCCGATCCCGATCCCGATAAAATTGACTACAGAACTATCAAATTTTGCCCGTCCCCCGGCAAAGCCGGGGGTTTTCTCAGAAGAATTAGATACTAACGAGCCTACATTCATGAAAACAACCATCCCTAGACCTCGGTGGAATCTGCTGCTGGCAGTCCTTTTTGGAACAGGCCAGCTGGGACTGGCTCTCCCAAGTATCGTCCGGGCAGGCGGACCGGCGCCTTTCATGATGATGGCCCGTGTCAACGATCAAATGCTGGAAGGACAACCCTTACTGTGGGATGCTCGCCACATGTTGCTATTGGGGCGTGATGGGGCCCTGTATGAATTCCCACCCGATTCGGCCCGGCAGGCCCGCAAAACGAAAGTCGGTTTCTCCCGCTACACCTCTTCGGAAATGCAAAAACGTTTGCGCGAAGAGTTTGGCCGCACGTTCAAAGTCCGCACGACTCAACATTTCGTCGTTGCGACTCCGCATGACTTGCGTAAAGACTGGGCCGGCCAAATGGAGTCGCTCTACCGATCCTTCGTGCGCAACATGCGTGTACGAGGCATTGCCACGGTGCAACCCCAGGTCGCGCTGGTGGCCGTCGTGTTTCGCACCCAGGCCGATTACTACCGCCACTATGCGGCGACCAACGGCACCCCCCTGCAACCTAATACCTTGGGGCACTACGAACCCAAATCCAATCGCATCTTTCTGTTCGACAGTGGCCAAACGAGCGGCAGCATCGATACGATTGTGCATGAAGCCACCCATCAAACTGCTTACAATGTAGGTGTCCATCGACGTTTCGCCGAGCAACCCAAGTGGCTTGTCGAGGGCCTGGCGATGATGTTCGAGATGCCAGGCATGCGCGAGGCCTGGTCCATTCACACGCGCAGTGACCGCATCAATCGAGGCCGACTGGAAGACTTCCGGCGACGTCTTGAAAAACGGCCACACGATGCCTTGCTGCGTCTGGTCACTTCCGACCAGACCTTCCGCACCGACCCCGTGGGAGCCTACGCCGAAGCCTGGTTGCTCTCTTTTTACCTTTATGAAACACGGCCGCAGAAATACAGCGAATACCTGGCCCGTGTCGCGGCACGCCCCGCCTTCAGCCTCTACCCGGCCTCCGAACGCCGAGACGATTTTACCAGCGTCTTTGGCAACAACTTCAAACTGCTCGATGCGCAAATGCTACGGTACGTGGAACAATTACCGTAAATCTTTCCAGCCCACAACCGTGATTCCCAGCTTGTCGATCAATTTGGCCACTTCCGGTTCCATGAAGACCCGCCGATCGCCATCGCGACGCTCGGCACTGGTGGTGATCGCCCGCAATTCTTCATCGGCAAAGCCACAATGGACAATGATCTGAGTGACACCCGGTTTCAGATCGCGAATGGCTTGCAGATATTTGGCCCGTCGCTCAACGTATGTATTGCCATCGTAAAACTGTTCCAATCGATCGAGCAACGGTAGCCCCTGTTGCTCCAGTTGCAGCGCACACTTCGCTGCAGCCTTACCAATGGCTGGATATTCGCGTTTCCGTTGCGCATCGAACTCACGCAAAAAAAGTACCGGCA
>JAJRWS010000414.1 GCA_024276705.1 Planctomycetota bacterium
CATTTGAATTTTGCCCATTAGAATTTGTTTGGGATTTCGTGCTTCAGACCTGGGAAGGGGTCGGGTACAAGTTTTCGGCTTGCCCGTCGATAAGTGAGGAGTTGCGAGTTGCGAGCATCGAGAAAAACAAGAAAAGATTCCGTACTACTCCCAAGAAGAAACCACAACCCTTTACTCGTCTCTCGCAACTCGCAACTCTTTTGTACCAGACCCCGCCCTCCTGTTGGCAACTCGACCACCGATTCACCGAAACACCGCCGTCCCATGCGTCTACTGGTCCTAGCCATTTTGCTGTTGCTCTTCTCGCTCGCTTTCGGCTTCGGCTTGCTGGCGTATGCGATGTATGCCTTGCTGGGAGTCATCTTGCTGGGCCGCATGCTGGCAGACCGATGGTCATCCGCACTGGTGGCTCAACGCGAGATGAGCCGCCGGCGGGTGGAGCTTGGCGAGACCGTGGCGGTGGTGGTGACGATAGAAAACCGGCATTGGCTGCCCGTCCCCTGGCTTCTGTTGGAAGACCTCTTGCCTCGTCACGCGCTGATTCACGACCCTCCCAACCTTCAGGTCAAGGGCCGCCGATTGCAACTGGTCTCCCTGCGGCCCACGTTGCGTAGCCAACGGTCTCACAAAACTGTTTATTACCAACTCACCTGCAATCGCCGGGGATACTACCAATTGGGTCCCCTGGTAGCAGAAACGGGCGACCTGTTTGGGCTCTACCGCCGTTTTCGAATTCTCACGGAACCTAGCTACCTGCTTGCCTACCCCAAGGTGATTCCACTCGAAGGGTTCGACATTGCCTCGCGCAGGCCGATGGGCGAGGTACGCATGTCGCACCGTCTGTACGAAGATCCCACACGCATCAGTGGAGTGCGCGGATACCAGCCTGGAGACCCTCAGAACCGTATTCATTGGCCCGCGACCGCACGCACCGGCACACTACAAAGCAAGGTGTATGAATCGTCATCGATTGCCGGCGCCACGCTCCTGGTCGACTTTCACCAGCAATCTTTCGAACCGCGACATGAGCCGTTCCGATCGGAACTGGCCATCACGGCCACGGCCTCGATCGCCGGCGCGCTGGTCGAAATGGGACAGCAAGTCGGCCTGGTCACCAATGGTCGCGATGCGGCGGATCGAATCCGCATCCATGGGTGGCAACACGAACAACTCCACCATGAACAACTGGCCAGCCGCCAGGTCGCGCGCACCACCGTGGCAATGCGAGAGGCCAGCGACCGCTTGCAGCCGGTGATCGTGCCCACCAGCCGCGACCATGCCACTTGGATCATTCTGCTCGAAACCTTGGCCCGGCTGGAAAAGACGGACGGCCTGACCTTTGCACAATTGATCCAGGAAACCACAAGCCGCCTGCCTCGCAGCGCAACGATTGTAACGGTGCTGACCGAGGTCACACCACAAACGGCCATCGCCTTGGGAAATCTGCATCGGCGCGGGTACGCCGTCACGGCCATTCTCAACGTGTACGACCCGCAAGTTTTTGCTGAACGTTCAGCTTCTCTGTTGGCCCAACATATACAAACTCGGCAACTGATCGACGAAAAAGCCATTCCCTCCCTGTTGTCGAATTGCATGGTATTATGAATGGGGACTGGAGGCTGGGGGACTGGAGGGCTGAAGGGAAGACGGTTCTTTGAGAAGTAAGAAGGAAATGCCCAATAACTTTCCATACAGCATGACACTATGCCCAGGCGACTTCATAAAACTACCGCCGATTACATAGCGATCGCTATCAGTCCGGCCCTGATCATGGCCCTGGTGGGCAGTTTGGTTTTCTTCCTGATCGAAATATTCTACGTGGGTGAATTTCACGCCCGGCTAAATTATGTTTTCGCTCTGTTCGTGTTTGCAGCCGTGCTGATTGCACGCATTTCCATCGAAATGGGAACCGAGCATGCCTTGAAGTTCGGTCTTGCTCTGGGACTCGCCGTTTTCGGGGTCCTGGTAAAATTTGTCCAGCATCCAACCCCGTTCAGCCACTTGCTTAACCTAGGCCTGATCGGCATCGTCTGGTGGTGCGCGCACCGCCTCACCTGGGACTGCACGTTGATCGACGAACGGGAAGATGCCTCTGGCGAAGGCCTCATGCAACGTCTCGGCGTCGATTTGTCAGATAACGATGAGCATGCTGACCAAGGGCACGATGCAGACGACGGGCATGCGCCCCCAACAACAGCCGAATTGCAGCTAGAAACGGGGCTCGCGAACAACGAATTGCTGTCCGCGGAAGATGGCTCAGCGGATGAGCAGCAAGCCTGGTGGCAGCGTTGGCTGAGGCGCCGGGGCCCCCATCCGCCTGGCATGTGGGTGCTGTATTTCTCGATGGCGGCCCTGCCCATCTTCGGCTTGGGCCAGCGGCTGATCCCCGCGGGCGACACGAGCCGCCGACGTTATGCCTTTGTACTGCTGACTCTGTACGTGGCTTCCGCGTTAGCTCTATTGGTAACCACCAGCTTCCTGGGACTGAGACGCTACTTGCGGCAACGACGGCTCGAAATGCCCACTCCAATCGCCACCACATGGGTGGCCATCGGCGGCCTGCTCATTGTGACGGTGCTGCTGGTTGCGGCCCTGCTGCCACGTCCCCATGCGGAATATGCCGTTTCGCAAGTACCCTGGCAGGTACGCTCACCTGAAAATCTGAGACCGTCACAGCGAAGCTTCGGCACCGATGGAGTTCGGGAGAAGGAACCGGGGAAAAGTCGAGACGGTCCTGCTGATCTGTCCCAGCAGGGAGACCAGGCCACGGACCAGCAGCCGGACGGAGCTTCGTCCACATCGCAAACGCAAGAGGGCACTCCCACTCAGAGTGGAAAAGCAGATGCGGAATCACCGCAAAAAGGGCAAAATGGTGAGGGTCAAAATGGTGACACCCAACAAAATGGTGACACCCAGGGTCAAAATGGTGACACCCAGGAGCAGCCGCCCCGCGAGCCCCAAACTCGCGCGGACAAGTCTCGGCGCGCCCAAGCGGCTGAACGTATTCCCGATCAGCAAGAACCGTCTGAGTCGGAAAATTCCGACCTGCGCCAAACCGAGGAAAAGCGACCCTCAAGAACTCCGTCGCCACCTGCGGCGGGTCGCACTACGCCACCTAACCCGCTGGCTCATCTTTCGCTGCCAGTCGCCGGAATCGGCGCCCTCTTAAAACTAGTATTCTACGCTGTCATCGCCCTGATGATCGGATACCTCATCTGGAAGAATCGCCGGCAGCTATTAACCGCGCTGGCCGACCTGGCAAGCCAACTGCGCGATCTGCTCGCCCGACTACTGGGCAGAAAATCACCCGCGGAGAACATGGCACCGGGCAATTCCAGCGTTCCGCACGTAGCAGCCCCGCCCACTTTCGCCCAGTTCCAGGACCCATTCTTGACGGGGCGTTCCCTGGCGCCAGAGCAACTGGTCCGCTACACCTTCGAAGCGTTTGAAGCATGGGCCCGCGACCGGGGCATTGCCCGTCGCGTCGACCAGACCCCGCATGAGCTGGTCCGCCAGGCGGTACCCCCCCAAACGGCCCTCTCGAGCGAAGCACGCCGCATGGTACGGCTCTACAACTCGCTGGCCTACGCCGGCGTCAAAGTACCCAAACAGCAAGTGGCTCAACTGCAAACACTGTGGGCCTTGATGCGAAGTGAAAAAGGGGACAGGAGCCTTTTTCCTGAGCGAAAAGTGGCCAAGAACCTTTATCCAGAGTGAAAAAGGCTCCTGTCCCCTTTTTCACTCTGACCCCTTTTTCCGCCGTCGGATCCACCAGGTACCGCCGACCAGAAGCAATAGCGGGAGACCTACGATCCCGACCACTTGCACCCATCCGGCGAGTAGCATGATCTTGTGGACCAGGTTGTCATGCTGGTCGTGCGTTTTCGGCGTCTGACCGGAAAATTCGGCAACATGGTGCAGCAGGTTCACCGCCAACGATTTGTCGGGGATTTCCTGATGGCACGACAGACATACTCCGCTTCGGTCGATGTGACTGCGTTCTTCGTTGTTGAGCGGTCGTGAGCCTGAAAAGTGGTGGCCAACCGTTTGCAACTGCTTTCCTTCTTCGCTGACGATGCGAGACCAGTCAGCGACCAGCCCTTCGACCGCGGCGATTTGTGTTTGCACGTTCTTCGGCAGCACCTTCTTATCCGCCGTTTCCAGATCGACGACCACCGGCTTGTCGGGCGGACGCATCTTGCCACCACCGATGCCATAGCCGAGTGCCTTCTCGCTCGCGTGACAGGATTCGCATGTGCGGGCGTTCTTGGTCATCGTGTGTGGCTGGACTGGGCTCATGTCGATGACAAGCTGTCCTTCGGGCCCCGCGCCTTCCTTGTTCGGCGGGCCACGGAAGATGTGGTTCGTCAGAATGGGCTTGCCGTCCGGGCCGATCACGGTCGTCGAGACCTGGCAACCTGGCACGAGCGGCGTCACGCGACCCTCGCCGTTGACACCCAGGGGCGGATCTTCCCAGCGGAGAAACGAGCGTGACTCACTGACCTTTCCCGCTAATAGCTTGTTGAAATGCGCCTCGCCCCGATCGGCGGCGTACTCGGGCCGCTGATGCTGAGCGCCACCGGCCAACCAGTCGATGTTCTTCGCGCCGCCGGAGTAGTCGATTTTCACATGGCAACCATAACATTGCGGCGCCCAGGAGGTGTGGCACGTGTAGCATTCAAGCCGGTTTATGTGCGTACCGATTGCCTGCATGGCAACCCGGCCACGAGTGGAAAGCTCTTCCCGTTCCGAGATCAACCGAAGCGGTTTCAACTCAAGATCCTTACCACCCGCTGTGTGAACGATTACCTGGTTGCCGGTGCGGACCACATTCGCGTACGGATTGCCACGGGCGGTCAACAGATAACCATCCTGGGGATCGTAGACTTTGCCTTGAAGCTCATAATCGTTCAGCTCGTTGCTCGTCCCGCGAGGCATGCCACCAGCAGGCTGCTCCTCGAACTCATCTCCAAAGCCAAGCGGCAATTCCCATGGATACCGATTGGGCGTGCCATGGCAGTCGCTGCATTCGATTTCTACCGAACCGAGATTGGCGGCAGCCAGAAAGCCATCGCTGTGGACATCGAGCGATGTATGGCAATCCTGGCAGAGCATACCTTTCTGGTAGTGGATATCCTGCTCCATCGCAAGATAGTGTTTGGTGTGCAGTGCTGGCTGGGGACCGCCATCCTCCGCATAGGGTGTCACATAGGGTGTTTCCATCAATCCCTGAAACGAAACACCAATGCGTTTGCCCCGATCATGACAGGTCGTGCATGTTTCGACTGGGACACCCGTGTATTGCTTACCATGGACTTCGACTTTCGCGTCACGTGTACCCTGGATCGTGTGGACAAGCATATGCCCTGGCTGGTCATGAGGAATGGCCTTGTCCCCCCCTTCGTAGAGGCCCTCATTGCCGTAGGGGATGTGGCAGGTCGAACAACCCATCCCCCGGTAGTCGCCCCGTTTCTGCCTCCCCTTAACGGCATGGTGGCAGCGTTGGCACTGATTGCGAAGGTACGTGAAGGCGGATAGTTCAGGATTCTTGCGGAGCGTGTCCATGTCGGAGATCGCTGCGGGTAAGGCCTCGTGCCGATCCACGAACACCTGCGGCTCCAGCTCTTTCAGTCGCTGCATGTATTCGCGATACTTGTCCGTACCGAGACGCGCATGTGGGTCCTTCGGGTTTTCGACATCGTAGTTTCCCCATCGATGCTCGTAGCCGGAGAGCGCCCCGAAGCTCCACGCTACACCTTGGATCTTACCCGCTTCGGTCATCATCAGACTGTGCCACTGCACTCGCACGTGGTCTTCGTGGCATTGCCCGCAGGTATGCTCATTGATCCACGGGCTGCTGGGATCGGGGTAGAACGCCTCGCCGCCATGGGCGGCCTCCTTCTCAGTCGCCGCGGGATCGCCGCCATGGCAAACAACGCAACCGGCCGGATCACCCTGATCGCGGCCCAATTCAAGGATCTGCCGCAGCATCTCGGAATCGAGCTGGCGAATCGATTCAATCCCTTCGTGGCAAGCAAGACAGCCCGGCCTGGTTTCTGGAGCGAGCGGTTTCTCCGGCGTTTCCGCTTCCACGGACTTCTCGAGCGGATCGGCGTGGGCAGGCAAGCCAATCCACGGTAAAACAAGGGCAACAAACAAGGTTATTCTCATGGTGTTCATGCCGGGTTGTAGCAATGTGGAAATCCAACGACCGTCGGCAGTGATTCTACTCGAAACTCCCCAAGGGCATAGGCGATCTCCACCAATGGGAACATTCTGGCCGTGAACTCATGCCCGCCCGAACTGGACATTCCGTTTTCACTTCCTGCCGTGCGATCGCTCCATTCCTCGATCCGACCCAAAACCGTAATCGCTTCAGGTTGAGCTGAGGCCGGGTGTTAAAACCGGCCAGTTCCCCTACAAGGAAAATCTCCCGCATATTGCCTTTGCCTACCGTACGCAGTGTAAGGCAAATTCACTGGACAATGCTTTCCTTACAGCCGATAGGTGACGTAGAAACGGCATATTCGATCCAGGGAGGGTATTGATCCTATCATGGCAACACCATGTAAAGTGCGTCTGCGCAAATTGTTATTGTGCCTGACGATAGCGACGCTAGCACCAGTTTCCGTAACCGCCCAGGGGATTCTCTTGACTGGCGTGGGGCCAGTGAATCGTGGGATGGCGGGAGCCGCGACCGCGGCCCCCATCGACGCCGCTGGCGCGCTGCATTGGAACATAGCTTCGATCAGTGGGCTCAAATCATCAGAAGTTACTTTCGGCGCGGAGCTACTGCTGCCCACCGAGGATCTCCGTTCCACCGTGCCGACCCAATTTGGTCCGATATCGGGTACCACTGCTGGGGAACCCGGCGCTTCGGTCATCCCGACGGTCGCCCTGGTCCATCGGCCAAAAAACTCGCCTTGGACCTTTGGTTTGGGAATGTTCGGGATCGCTGGTTTTAAAACCAATTATCCGGCTAGTACCACCAATCCCATTTCGATGCCGCAACCCGATGGCTTGGGTGTTATCTATTCGGAACTTGAGGTCTTTGAAATCGTTCCCGCGATCTCCTATGCCCTGACTCCCCAATTGTCGATCGGTTTCGCCCCCTCTCTGGCTATCGCCCGCATGAATGCCAACCCACTCTTTATGGCCACGCCCGATCCCCCCGGCGACAGCCCAGGCGGCTATCCGCCCGGTTATGGCAGCCGTAATTATTTCGGCGGGGGGGCCCAGCTTGGCCTCTACTACATTGCCAACGAGAGCTGGCGATTTGGTGCTTCGATCAAAAGTCCACTCTGGTTTGAAGACTTTCGCTTCTTTACTCAGGATGCCGTGGG
>JAJRWS010000415.1 GCA_024276705.1 Planctomycetota bacterium
AGCACCGTGGGCGTCTCATGAGGAACGGGAGGGAGGATTGGCGAGGGGACCGTAGCAATCACTCCTTTCGGCGACAAGACCAATTGGGCCAACCCGCTAGCACTCACGCCGATTGGGTGGCAAAGGGTCTCTGCGTCCTGGCCGGATATTGGCCGTAGAACCGTTTGATATAGTTGCGGTGCCAACGCGAAGGCTTATGCGATTCCCAACCGAACCGGCTCATGAGCCGCTCGGAGAGCCGGCCGTTGGCTGCGTCGCAAAGCAAGGCATCGGACCGTTTGAGCTCGGCGATCCAATCCAGCACTTCCACTGCGGCACGGAAAGTCGCAAAGGTAGTCCCGCGCTGAGAAACCATGTATCGCAAGGCCAGAAATTGCGAATGCCGACGGGGCTGATTGTAGTAGAGCAAACAGCGATCCGCCTTCCCCGAAGCGTGATAATCGGCCCCCACGGGCCAAAATTCGGGCCAGGCAAACAATTTGGGCCACAGTCGAAAATGAAGAGCTACCAAGCGGCCTGCAACTGTCTCAATCACGCCGTAACGCTGGTCGGCAATTTCCGCCTGACCTGCCTGCCAATCCCGGGCAGAACGAATGGGCAACGATTTGATCAACCACCCTGGCCTCACCATACCATTCTTCCATTCTTCCACCATTCCACACCCTCTCTAGCCGCCAAACAGCCACGTCTTAATCACCCGCCAAACAGCCAGCATCGCACCGAGCAGGAGCATACCCACAACCATCACCAGCAGCACCAGCCAGCCCATGCCAAAGACGGATTGAAGCGTTTGAAGATTCCAAAGATGGCCCCAACCAATCATCACCGCCAGCGTGCCCAGGCAGAGAAAAGGACCATACGGAATCACGTCGCCACGACGCAAGACGATTTGCACCACACCGACCACCAGGCCCGCAAAGGGTGACACGAAAAAAATGATCAAGCCGGCCTGCCAGCCCAAATAGGTACCAATCATCATCATCAGCGTCACATCGCCAAAGCCCATCGCTTCGCGGCGCAGCGCCCACGTGCCGACCAGCCGCACCGCCCAGACCACACTTCCACTGACGACCAATCCCACTAAGGCCGAAAGCAACCCTCGCCAGGCGGCTCCTCCCCACCACCAGATGGCGGCCACGTACCCTATTCCCAGCAGTGCGATCCAGAACCACGGTGGCCGCATCAGTTCTCGAACGATCCGCTTGCCAAGCACCGCCAGTCCGCGACACATCCCCCGCCGGCCGCGCCAGTAACGGGGCACCAGGGCGAAACACCACAATCCAAAACAGGCCAGGCCCAGCGCCAAGCTCCATCCGTGAGGCGCGTCTGGCAACCCTTCAGGCCAGGCGTTGGGGACGGCAAGCCCCACCGGTTCGACCCCGAGCTGCCAGCCACCCCCCGGCTGGATCGCCGCCGGCTGGACTTCCACTGCCCGAACCCCCGCCGGCAATGGCTGATAAAGGCCCAAGTGAGGCAACAGAGGCATCGGCAGCATAGTCGCCAGCAACAATCCCAGCACCGTGCCAGGCACGGTGATTTCGTCGGGGATGATCTTTTCGTCCATATCGATCAGCGTAGCGGCCGCCATGAATACGATCAGCACCACATGGCCGAGATACTCACCGGTCAGCAAACTTCCTGGGATGATCCAAGTATTGATCGCTAGAGGCTGTCCCCATATTCCGGCGGCCTGCCCCGCAAGCAGCCCACGTTGCAACACTTCCCACCTATAGAGGGCCACCAGCCCCACTCCCATGGCCAACTCAACCCCCATGGGCCGCCACCAGAACCGGGAGCCATGCAAGGGCGTTTCTCGGCGCAAGCCCAACCAGCCGAGCACGGGGATACGATCCGCCCACCGCCGTGGCGGAGCCCCCGCTGCCGGCGCGGACCAAGGCGAAATGTCTCGACGGTTCCATGCCAAAGAGTATGTTGCCCAATTGACAACCGCCCCCAGCACCAGCCCCAAGACAAACAGCAGGAAAAAGCTGACGGGCACCTTTGTTTCACCCCTTGTTTTCCTTGGTGCGGAAAATTTGTGACGGAGCAAGCTTCGCTTGCGGTAATGCCAGGGGATAGACTACTTCGTCGCCTTGACAGGTCAAGCGTTGTTGATAGCTCATGCCGCTAGGATCGCGATAGATCTCTATTTGCTTGTCGACAAGATTGACAATCCAGTATTCGCGAATATTGGCTTCGGCGTAGATGGACAGTTTTTCCGTACGGTCCGCTTCGAGCGAAGTGTCCGCGACTTCCACCAATAGTTTCACTTCGTGCGGTTCCGGGTGGCGGCCGGAGAAATCGCGACGGGCCAGCCATACCAAATCGGGTTCCGGTTCACTGTCGCTTTCCGGGATACGGATTGGCCCTTGCACGCCTATGGCGATTTGCTCCAGCGGGACTACCTGATAGCTCCAGTCGGTAAGTAGCATGAGGCAATGATGATGCTCTGGACCAATCGGACTCATCATAACGATCTCTCCGCCCAGGAGTTCGATGCGCTGCTGAAATTCTCCGGTGAATGCGCCAACATCCACCATGTGTTCGTAATGTTTAAGAGAAAAGCTGGCGACGGTACCCATTGCTTACCCCCAATCAGGGCGCTCAATCTGTTGAATTAGCAGTTGCGAAAAAGTGGCATGGTGTCCAATGGTAGCACTAGGAGTCATACCGGTCCACATACAGCAAGAAAAAGGCCCATTGCTCGGTCTTGCTCGCCTTACCGATGGTCGCCTCAAGTAAATTATACTTCAACAGTTCGACTGTGTGTACCTCCACCGGGACGCCAAGAGAATCGTGGCTTGTGCGGGAGAGGATGACAAACGCTGAGGCTGCACACGCTTTTCACAGCGGCTCTTGTTGGCAGAGGGACCCGCGGAATTCCGCCGCGACAGCCTCGCAGGGTGCAAGTGAAAAGCCAGTTTGTCGCGGCGGTTTATTGGGCTGGACTCATTGGGCTGGGCTCACCACAAAGCAATTGCCCCAAACATCCTAGACTCACTAGTCTTGGTAGCTGTCACCTTTTCGTGTCTGCAACGGAGTGTTTGCGAATCATCCGGGGCACCTTTCCGGTAGCTGGTCAATCCGCCAGTCGATTGAAAATCGGAGTATTTGCGTCACATTGAGTCCTCCGCCAGTCCGTCGATCGCCCGCACAGTGAGCCAGTAAATGGAATCAAGTAGTCGATTGCCGAATCAATTGTGGAATTTCTCTTTGCCTTATGTTAGCATGTTGCCACGCGGATCGTCCTTCGCAATGGTATACTCTCTGTGTGAATGCATGGCCTCCCTCCTTGGAGATGACGTGGCTTGACTCAAGTCGTGCACCAGAGGAAGCTTACGTTCGCCTAGAGGAATTCGCCGTTTTTGGAACTACTGACTTTTTATTATTCAAATGACGATGATTCTGCTCATCGTGCTTCTGATTACCACGGTGACCGCTGCGATGGCTGAAAATGCCGCCATGATCACGCACGGCCCGCCCGATGTGTCCCTGCCGCGAGAGACCACGAACAACCGGCCGGCCCGCTACGGTATCGGTCTGCCCCTGCAGGTGTCAGCTACCGAAGCGGCGCTCTTTTGCAATCTGCGCGTCATCGCCCCGGGGATGTTCGATTACGAAGACGGTACGGACGTATTCATCTTCGACAGCCTGACGGCATTGCAAACAGCGAGCCCAATCGCGATCTCACGAAACCAAAAGCAGGCCGCTGACGAGAATGGCAAGTCGCGTCTTGTCGTCAAGTTCCCCGTGGCTGCCGGGTTCTGGCCGCTAGGGGCCAAAGCGGTTGACGGCTCACGCCATCTCGGCGAGGGCAGAGGGTTTGGGTTCTGCCAAGCCCTGTCGCTCGAAACGGACAAGAGGGGCTTGTTCACATGGACGAAGCCGTTCGTGCGGTATGTGGAGATGCTACAGTTGAGCTATTCCGGGACACGATTCCAGGTGACCGAACGCGAGATCGCGGGACCGACTCGGCTACCGCCAGCTGGCTCAGAGGAGTGGCAGTTGGTCAGCCCGGGCCTCTCGAACGCGATTCCCGAAGGAAACAATTTGCTACTGCCAGTGCTCGCACGGCGCGACGGTCAGGGTCGGTGCGGAGTGTGTCGTTGGCAATGGAAGGAAGGCCAGTGGGCCGCTGCGGAGTTTGTGCCCGTGGGCCCTGGTTCGGAGCCTAGCCTGGTGCGCGTGGCCGATGGGTCACTCATGTTCGCCACCCGTCTGGGAGGTGATGAGGAGAGTGCGGTAGTCGTCTGGCGGTCGGCCGATGCTGGCAGAACATGGCAAGAGATCGTGCGCCAGACCGGCGTGCGCAGCTCGTCGCCCGTCAGCATCCACCGCACAGCCTGTGGCACTCCCTTCATTGCTACGAGTCCGCGCGGCGGGAAACGGCCCAGGCTCTGTTTCTGGATGATCGAGGGCACGCATCTGGCTGCCTCACGTCCCATCCGCGACTGCACTCAGGAATTCGGTGTACGGCCGAAGGAGGCGTTTTGGTGCGTCGACCACCCGTCGTCCGCGGTCGTACGTCTGGCCGACACCCAATGGCATGCGTTGCTGGCGTACCGGATAAAGACTTACTTCCT
>JAJRWS010000416.1 GCA_024276705.1 Planctomycetota bacterium
GCCGGATCGATCCGGAAGAGTCCATAGAACGCGACGAGTCCAAGGCTGGCCAGTCCGGCTTGGAGGAGGAACCAGAGTGTCGACCACTCGATCTCGGCGATGTTTCCCGAGTCGTCTTTGTTCGATCCGCTGGCAACCACCAGCCAGGTCAATAGGACGCCCAGTACGATCAAAGCGATGCCTGCGACAAGTCGCACCCCACGGGCGTGAATCTTCAGGCGGACCACGTAAGTGGCCAGCAGATTGAATGCCATCAGGAAGCCGATCAGCCAGCCCCCTGGAAAAGGAATGCGGCCTGGCACCGGGGGCAGGCCGGGAAACCAGTGGCGTGGGAAAAAAATCTGCAGATCCACCCACGCGATGGAGACCCGGAAATACTCATCGATGACTTGCCAGATGCCTTTGTCGACCTGCGCCATGGTACCCGCCAGCACGATGAAAATCGCCAAGGCCAGCAAGAATACGGTCAGTTTGAGCGAGGTAAAGAGCTTGGCCAACGCATCGATGGTGGATCCAATCGGCCCGGTCCGCGCGCGTTTGTCATTCGCTGGAGGGGCTGGCAGCGTGCCTTGATCGTGTCCATTATTCGCCATCTACGAACTCCTGCAATCGGTCGGGGGTTGGGGGCGGCCACTTCCCTTAAGGGGAGTGCGGGGGGTGTGCAGCTCGAAATGGAGGGATGGATTATCCCGCGGCGAGACAGCGGTCTCGGTCGGAATCGTTATCGGAGAAGCAGAGCGAGCACCCCGAATCCATCCTAACCACGATAGCTTTTCGATCGGGATGCCGCAAGCGACACCAGGATGACCATGCGGAAAGTGCGGCTTGGAATAGGGGCTATCACCGGGAGCCGTGAGCACCGTTGAGCTTCTCCCTATTTTCCACCAAAACTATCGGAGTCCCGATCCCGATGAGTCATTACACGTAGTCGAGAAAGGTTACCCCGTTTTTCCGAAAATACAGGATGTTGATAAACGCTAGTAAAAAAACCTGCCACCTGAACCCTAGCACGTCTCCACATGTTCGAGGACTTCCCGAGCCACCTGCTCAGCTTCCTTGATGCAAGCATTCACGGAGATGCCCCGGTAGGAGCTTCCGGTCAGGAACAAACCTGGTAGCGAACGGGCTATCTGGTCGACTTCCAGCAATAGGGCCAGATGCCCAGGTTCGTACTGGGCAATCGCCTTGCCATAGCGGAATAGTTCGACCATCGATGGCGTGCCGCCCAAACCGAGGTGCGGCCGCAATTCATCCAGGATGGTTTCGAGGATTTCCGTGTCGTCCTGCTCCAGTACCTGGGGATTGGCCGCACCGCCTGCCATGCAGCGGATAAGCACCTGGCCCTCGGGAGCACGATCAGGGAAGATGCTGCTGGTCCAAAGCGAGCCCAACAGCATCTTTTCCTCGCGGCTGGGAACCAACATGCCAAAACCATCCAGGTCGTGAGCTACCGCTCCGCGGGGGAAACCGAGCGCGATCACGACCATGGGGGCGAAGGGAATTCGGGCGAGCCGCTCACTCAGGCCCGAATCGAGGGTGCCAAGATGCCTGGCGGCCGCATAAGCCGGCGCGGCTTCGACCACCGTGGTAAAAGGACCGTGAGTCCGGTCTCCGGAAGTGATCCACAAGCGGCCCTCGCTTTGGCGAATCGATTGCACGTTGGCCGAAGTCAGCAACCGGGCACGCGGATCCGCCTCCAAGGTTCGGGCCAGGGCCGAAACCAGCGTCGCCATGCCGCCAGCGAACGAATGGAGCGTTCCCGTGGGGCCCGCATCCACCTTCTTTTTTCTTTCGCGAGTCAATCGGATCATGGCCCGAAGCAGTCCACCATAATCCTTTTCCAGCTCGACCATGCGCGGGAAAGTCGCGGCCAGACTGAGACGTCGGGCATCTCCGCCAAAGATGCCTTTCACCATGGGGTCGAGCATCGTCTCGGTGAATTCTCGGCCCAGCCGGCGATTGCCAAACTGGGCGATCGTCTCATCGGTGCCGGGATCCTCCACGGCCCGGCCCAGATCCTTGCGGGCTGGAATGAAGAATTCCCCGGCCATGCGCAATTTGGCGCCGATCGGCAGCATCCTGGTGCTAAAGAAGGCCAGCGGCGAGTCGGGGATCTGCTGGATGCGGCCCCGCGTCAGCAGAAAACGGCGGCGGGCCGCGTCATGGCTGCGGACCAGTTTTTCCCGTAGTCCCAGTCGATCGACCAGGCGTAGCGTGGCAGGCTCGTTATCCAGGAACCCGTTCGGACCTTTTTCCACCTGCCAACCGTCATGACGGACCGTTTGCAGGTTGCCGCCGGGTTGAGCCTTCTTTTCAAACAGGGTCACCCGCAGGTTGATACCCGCTTCCTTGGCCCCGTCCAGCAGGTTGACCGCGGTGGCCAGTCCGGCGACACCACCGGCGATCACGCCTACCGTGGGAATTGGGTCGGGTTCGGATGACACGGTTGCCCTCCTTTGGAGCATTCGTTAAGGCTGACAGTTGGCTAATTATTGTCCGTAAACTACCAGCTCGGCTGGTGAGTACCCATCAGGCTTCGGGCGTTTTGTCGTACTCGTACTCGTACTCGAATGGAACCATTGGATGCAAACAAAATATGAGACCATGGATGTTGATGATGACTGAAGTGGCCTCTCGCTTGGGTTCGAGTACGAGTACCGCTCTGCTGAGTACGAGTACGATATTTATTCCCAAGCCCTTTTTAGGGGCTTTCCTCAAGCCATCCGCTATGCGAGTGGTACGTGACTGATTTGCAATCTGCTCCTGCCATATCCAAGCGTTTACTCCCCACTCTCTGCTCTCCGCTCTCCGCTAACTTCAAACGGTTTTGGAAAAAATCGGTTTCGCGCTGCCCACGCCCAGGTAAGTATCCAGGATCATGGCCACATTGCGCACAAAATAACGTCCGCGCCGGGTGATTTTCAGGCCCTCTCGATCTTGCTCGACCAGGCCGTCTTCGATCAATGGGGGTAACGCCCGCAAGCTGTCGCTCAGCAATTGGTCGGCTGGAGCCCCATAAGTCGCTTCGGTCAGCGACCAGGGGAGTTCCAGGTTGCACATCAGGTTCAGGATGGCCAACCGGCGCAGCTTGTCATCCGCACTCAGATGGTGGCCTTTGTGGACAGGCAACTGCCCGGCATCGAGGGTCGTCGCCCAACGGCTCATTTCCGCATCGTTTTGCACAAAGCGGTCGCACACATCGCCGATGCCGCTCATGCCGAAGGCCAGCATGTGAGGAGCTGGACGGGTGGCATACCCCATGAAATTCCGGTGCAGCTTGCGCCGGTTTAAGGCGATTGAGAGTTCGTCTTCCGCTTGGGCGAAGTGGTCGAGGCCGATCCAGGTATAGTCGGCCTGTTCAAACCGGTCGACCGTTTGCTGGAAAAGCTGGAATTTATCGTATCCGGTGAGCATGATCGTCGTGTCGACCTTGTCCTGATTGGGCCTGATCCAGGGCACGTGGGCATAGCTGAAGCAGGCCACCCGATTGGGCTTCAGGTCGATAATCTCGGCCAGTGTTTTGGTGAACGACTCGGGCGTCTGGCCCGGGAGTCCGTAGACCAGATCGATGTTCACGCCTTCAAATTGGGCATCCCGGCAACCCTCATACACCTTCAAGGTTCGCGCGCGACTCTGGTGTCGGCCGATCGCTTTCTGGGTACGCACATCGAAATCTTGCACACCGAGGCTGATTCGATTGAAGCCCGCGGCATGGAGATGCATGACCTGTTCGGGCGATCCGATGCGGGGATCGATTTCCAACGAAATCTCCGCGTCGGGGGCGATGTCGAACGCCGATCGAAAAAGATCGAGTGTTTGCTCAACTTCCCTTTCCTTGAGGTAATTGGGGGTGCCACCTCCCCAATGCAACTGCACCACGCGCCGGTGCGTGCCGATATGCGAGGTCACCATCTCCAGTTCCCGCTCGATCCTGCCAAGATATTGCCCAACGGCATCTTTTTCCCGCGAGATGATCATGTTGCAACCGCAGTAGTGGCAATGTTTGGCACAAAAGGGGATATGCAGATAGATTGCCAGTGCGTCGTTCGGTCGGGTGTCCAATTCAGCCAGGGCCTCGTGGTACTGCGATTCTCCGAATGTTTGGTTCCAGGCGGGGACTGTGGGATAGCTGGTATAGCGTGGGCCGGGACGGTTGTACTTTTCGACAAGTTCACGCGAAATCGATAGGGTCATGATTGGGTACGCCTTGCTTCTCCACACGGACTCGATGATCGGACACGGGGATCCGGCAAGGGCGTGAATTCCGCGCACTCCCTGCCAGTGGGTCGTAAAGATATGTCGTAGAGATATAGTGTAGCAGGGATCTCGTTTCAGTGCCTTAAGCCGACATTTTCATCCGTAAGTCCCCTGCGGCTCCACGGGTGAGAATGCATTCGGTTATGCTGAGCGTACTGCCTGGGATCGGCTCACCTCTCAGGCATTTGCAACTGGGACTGCAGGGCGAGAAGTCGGTCTTGAAGTCTGCGTTGTTGGCTACCGAGCCGGATGACGTAGAGCGCCACCGCCAGCCAAAAAACAACGTAGGTAATGACAAATAAACTCATGGAAGGGCCTTCATGGGGTTGAGAGTTGCAGGTTCTGGAGGCTGTGGGCGGCATGGCGCTAGCCACCGGCAGCGGAGAGGGGGGGGTAAGGGTGGTTCACCAGTGCTTCGAGTTCTAACTTCCGCAACAAATTATCCGTTTGCAATTGACGGAGACGACGCAGGAACAACAGGCTGAAAAACAGGGTGAAACCGATCACGTTCAATAGCAGGGTGAAGTGCATGACCGGTTCCATTTCTGGCGAGGTGGGGTGAATGCCGCGAAACCAGCGTGTCGCCATGATGACCAGGGGGAGGTCGATCAAGCCGAGCAATGCCAGCGAGCTGGTAATACGGGCGCTTCGATGAGATTCTTGGATGCTGCCACGAAGGATCAAGCAGCTTGAGTAGAGTGCCCACAAGAGCAACGAGGTGGTGAGCCGAGGATCCCATGTCCACCAGGTTCCCCATGCCGCATGAGCCCAAATCGAACCGGTGAATAAGGTCAAACTGCTGCAGAGCCAGCCTACTTCGTTCGCCGCCTGGGACCATCGGTTCCAGGCCATGTTGCGGTGCAGAAGGTAGAGCATCGCGCAGACTCCCATCACAGCGAATCCCATCAGACCCAGCCAGGCAACCGAGACGTGGATGTACAGGATTCTCTGTACCTGCCCCATCGATTGCTCCATGGGGGCTACTCGCATTGCCATTCCCAGGGCCGCAACCAGCAAGCCGGTTACTAGCCAGGTCAACCATCGGGCCGATACTATTTTCAGGTCGCTGCGTTGCATGGTCTCAATCCTCGATGAGAAGTTCGAAAAGTACGATGCCGGCGGTGACAAATACGATAGAAAAAACAACCAGGAAACTGAGCCAACGCCACCAGAGAGGGCCACCTTCCTGATCGATGACCAACCGAGTGGCTTCGGACGCTGCCAGAAGGACAGGTGCCGCCAAGGGGAGGGTCAAGAATGCCAGCATGGTTGAGCCTTGGCGATTTTCCGTCCAGACTCCGCCCAGTAGGGTGCCGACTGAGGTTAAGCCAACATTTCCCAGCAAGGCAACCGTGAGCATGCGCAGCGGATGGTCCAGAAGGGGCACATTACTGAAAACCACGAAGAGCCCCAGGACCACCACCTGGAGTGTCGCCAGGGTAAGAAAGTTAACCGTGAATTTGGCCAGGTAGATCCACGAGGCGGTTACCGGATAGAGGCGAAGAGCGTCCCAGCAGTCATCTTCCTGCTCCATGGCAAACGTGCGATGCATGGCGAGAATGCCGGCAAAGTAGATGGCAAGCCAAACCAGCATGCCGACGATCCTGGACCGGCCTTCCACCACGCCGTCCAACTGGGCGCTGAATAAAAAGGAGACCAAGGTTCCCAGCATCAGCATGGCCGGCCATACCTGTCGGGCCCGGTATTCCGATACCAGATCCTTGCGAACCATCCAGTAGAATTGTGTGACCATCAGCATGTTCGTCTCAGGCAATGAGTCGGGGGGCAATGAGTGGGTGGGACGCTTCGTGAGCCGAATTGGGATCCGTGGCAATCTCCCGCAAGACACCATTTTGCAATGCGAGCACCCGGTCGGCGCACTGGTCCGCGTTTCGCGGATCATGCGTGGTAAAGCAAATGCTCTTTTGCTGGCGCTGCAATCGTGCCAGCAAGTCAGCCAGCCACTGCCTGCTTTGCCGGTCCAAGCCGGAAAAGGGCTCATCCATGAATAGGATGCTGGGTTGGTGGATCAAGCCACGGGCGATCGATACCCGTCGCCGCATTCCGTGGGAAAGGCGCCGGGGGAGCCATTGGGCCTGGCCTGCCAGGCCGATCCGTTCGAGCCACGCGTGGGCCTGTTTGCGGGGGTGAGGAAGGCCGGTCATGCGAGCGGCGAACAGGAGGTTTTCGCATAAGCTCAGGTTTGGGTAGAGTTGGCAGGCATGGGAGATCATGCCGATGTCGCGGCAGGATTCAGCGTGGCTGGCCCCATCGCGACTGCCATCGCGACTGGACATGCCGCTTCTTGTTACGGGCTTGCCATGCAACCACAGTTGGCCACGATCCCAGCGGACGATTCCCGCGAGGCAACGCAGCAGGGTTGTTTTACCCGCTCCATTCTCGCCCATGACGGCGATCGACTCTCCCACGGCGACGCGAAGATGGACATGCCGCAACACGGGGATGTCGTGAAAGGCCTTGCACAGGCCGGTCATTCGAATGGCATCGTTTCCGGTCATCATCCGCGTTTGCCTCACTTTTTCCGGCATGGCCTTGGAACCGACGCTTCAACTTGCGTTTTCCCATGGGTGGAGGTTTTGACGTCGCAATCAAAGATTGCTGGCGTCATATTTACTCGCGCAACGCGTCAATACTTTGTCACCTTGGAATAGACCGGAGTTTTTCCCGTGTCCCTCGACAACAACATCGAGCCCCTCGGTGAGATTATCCGGGAGGGGCCCACGGCATTCCACGCGGAGGTGCGATTTCGCGCCGACGAGAGTAAAGGAGGCCGAAGTTCGATCGGTTGCAATGCGTAGCGAATCATGCCCGACTTTGCCACTGAGACGAACTCGATAATCACGAGAAGTTGGAGCCTGGTTCAGAAATTCGTCGACCGTCATGTAGAATTGCCAACTGGAAGAGGCGCCCATGTAGGCAAGGCATGTTGTTGCCATGGTGATCACTATTCCGCCCAGGCAAAGTTTATGGGTTGTGGTCATCGTGGATCGGCGGGGTGCTGGTGGAAATAGGTGCTATAATCTGATGCGGAGGCTAGTGTTTCGTGATTCGAGAGCGAGCGCCCACGGGGCACACCAAGCCTAGGGGAGGACGTATGTAGCAAATCGTGGCAATTGTCCCAAGGCCGCTTGCAGGGCCATTCTTTAAGAGGAGCATGACTCCGGTTGTTGGCTCCGGTACTTTGGTCGAGACGATGGCTGCCGAACTGGCGACGCCCACGAAATTTTCTTGCCAGGCGACGAAGTGGAGAAGGCATTTTTTTGTTTTATTAAGATAAAAGGATCTTGTCGTCTGTTTATGCGGCAGCTACAATCGGACGCTGGTGAGGAATTAGCCCCCAGCTTCCCCCAAGTAGAGGGGCTATTCTAGGGCATGCCTTGGTGCAGGCGTCTTTTGGTGAAGGCGCACAGGTGAGGAAGACGCAGGGTGAGGTATGAAAGACAATCCGGTTGCCTGGCTGGTCGGTCCCATACTGATGCTATTGGGATTGGTGCTTCTGTTAAGCCCCCGGCTCAGGTCGCTTCCCGTTTCGGAGCAGGTAGTGGTCGAAGCCAGCCAAATCGATCCGGCCCCTTTGCGGCAGCCATTACGTCCACCGCTGGCAATACGTGTTGCTGGCTACCAGAAAGGCTGCATGGACTGTCATGCCCTGTTCAAGTCCGGGTCGAAAACTCCCTTTACCATGTTCCAGCACCGGGAAATCCAGCGTGCGATGGACCATGGAATCAACCGACGTTGCTACAATTGCCACGACTTGGCCAGACGCGATCAATTGGCATTGGACGATGGGTCGTTGGTCGGCTTCGACCAGGCGGTGCTGGTTTGCGCGAAATGTCATGGCACCACGTATCGCGACTGGCAGCGTGGTTCGCATGGCAAAACGATGGGCTATTGGAATGAAAGCTTGGGAAAACGGGACCGTTTAACTTGCATCCAATGCCATGACCCCCATGCGCCCGCTTTCAATCCATTCAAGCCGTTGCCAGGTCCTCATACGCTGCGGATGGATACGATTCCTCGGCTACCTGGCAGTGGTCATCTGCAAGGGGAGCATGTTCATGGAAAAAAGAACCCGCTGCGCATGAGGGGTTCACCGAACTTGTCTCATGTCGGGCATTCCTCTCGCTCAACCAGTGCAACCGTGCCGGAACCATTGGATTCCGAAAAGACGGAATCCAAGAAGTCGGAACCTGCGGAAGCTGAGCCGGCAAAGATGGAATCCGGAGGTGAGAGTCAGGAGGTGAGCCATGAGTGACGTGCGTGAAAAGTCTACTCCCGAAAAACAATCTCCGGTCGAAGGCAGTGCCACCGAGGTCGATCGGCGAAACTTTCTGCGCGAAGGTCTGGCGGTCACGGGGGGGGCGATCGCAGTTGCCGCCGCTCTCAGTCCGCTGACGGAATTGGATCCCGACGATCTGCCTACGGTGGAAGAGTTCCTGCAGAAACACTACAAGGAGATGTCGCCTACGGAGATGGAAGCGGCCTTGTCACGTATTGCCCAAAAGGTCGAAGACCGTTTTGACGTGAAGCCCACGGTGGAGGATGTGAAGCCTTTGGATGGTGTGGAATTTGTTTACGCTTTGAATTTAAGCCGGTGTATCGGTTGTCGTAAATGCGTGCATGCTTGTGTTGCGGAAAATAACCAAAGTCGGGCGCCGGAGATTCAGTACATTCGCGTCTTGGAAATGCCGCGAGGCACTTTGGATCCCGAGCAGGGTGATCACTATTACGACCATCCCACCGTGCCCGATGCAAATCATTTCTACATGCCGGTGCAATGCCATCAGTGTAAGAATCCTCCCTGCGTCAAAGTTTGTCCAGTTGAAGCAACCTGGCAAGAGGAGGACGGAATCGTGGTCGTTGACTACGACTGGTGCATCGGTTGCCGCTATTGCGAGGCGGCTTGCCCCTACTGGGCACGCCGCTTTAATTTCGCCGAACCGGAGATCCCCAAAGACCAGTTGAATCCCGACATGGCCTACCTTTCCAACCGTCCCCGTCCCAAGGGGGTTGTTGAAAAATGTCATTTTTGCTTGCATCGGACCCGCCAGGGGCGAATGCCTGCTTGCCTGGAGGTTTGCCCCACCGGGTCCAGGAAATTTGGGAATGTGCTCGATCCCGAGAGCGAAGTTTCCCAAATCCTCAAAACCAATCGTATTTTTGTACTCAAGGAAGAAGCCGGGACGCTGCCACGGTTTTTCTACTACTTCGACGAACGCTATCCGCGCGCTGGCGAGGAACCTGACGGTGCGATCCGCGAGGAGGGGAAGGCATGAGAGAGTATCCGCGTTTTCTCTATCGGTGCTTTCGCATCAGCTTTGTCGGTAACTGGCAGTATCATCTTTGGATGCTGGTGCTTACGGTCTTCTCGATTTTGGGTCTGAATGCCTGGTGCAAGCAGTTCGTACAGGGGTTGGTGACGACCGGCATGACGGACCAGGTTTCTTGGGGATTGTACATCGCCAACTTTACCTTACTGGTGGGAATGGCGGCGGCCGCGGTCATGCTGGTGGTGCCCGTTTATATCTACGGCAACAGGGAACTGCATGACCTGGTGATTTTCGGCGAACAGTTGGCCATTGCCAGCATCATCATGTGCTTGTTATTCGTAACCGCCGATCTTGGCCAACCGTTGCGATTCCATCATCTTTTGCTGCGATTGAATTTTCCAATTTCGATGTTGTCGTGGGACGTGATCGTGTTGAACGTCTACCTGCTGCTGAACATGCATATCTGCGGGTATCTGATCTACTGCGCCTATCGGAAAAGGTCTCCCAGTCGTTGGGTTTACATTCCTTTTGTCTTTATCGCGATCGTGTGGGCCATCAGTATTCATACGGTCACGGCCTTTTTGTACGTCGGTCTTGGCGCTCGGCCCTTCTGGAATTCGGCGATCATCGCTCCCCGTTTTCTGGCCTCTGCCTTTGCGGCGGGGCCTGCGTTCATCATTCTCACGCTCCAGGTCATCTCGCGGGCAACCGGTTACCCCGTTTCTGAAAAAGGTCTGAGTTTGCTTCGCAATATCGTTACGGTGGCACTGCTCATCAATATGTTTCTGCTGGCGTGCGAGGTTTTTACGGAATTCTACACCGACTCGGCTCATGTGGCATCGTCCGATTACCTGTTCTTTGGCAAAGATGGCGCCCATGCCCTGGTCCCCTGGATTTGGTCGGCGATTGCCATGAACAGCGTGGCCTTATTCCTCTTGTTGACGCCGTTGGCAACCAGAACGGGAGTCATGAATATTGCCTGTGTATTGATGATCGTTGGCATCTGGATTGAGAAGGGGATGGGTCTGATTGTACCCGCCTTTATCCCCAGCCCCCTGGGTGAAATTGTCGAATATGTTCCCACCTTGAATGAGATTCTGGTTTGCCTGGGCATCTGGGCGTTTGGACTCCTTTTATACACAATATTTGTTCGTATCACGGTGCCCGTGCTGGAAGGCAGATTGACGATCGATTCCCCAGGCTCCGGCGAGTAGCAGCAGGCAGAGGGCTGACCCCTTGAGCGGGTTTCTCCGCAACCTGTAAGGCAGCCATTACCGGTATGAAATCCGAATATCGAAATTCGAAACAAATACGAATGTTCAAAATGCAAGTTTGACAACACACGATCCCCGTATTGACAAAGCCCCTTACTGACAAGGAGACATTCATGTTTACGAAGCATAAAAGCCTACTGCTGGCAGTTCTGATTCTGATTGGTTCATCGCATGGCTCGGCATTGCGAGGAGCTGCAATCGGTCTGCCGGAACTCAGCGAGAAATCGGCCCTCTGTGTTGACTGCCACAAGAAAGAGAATAAGGCTCTGTACCAGCAATGGGGTTCCAGCAAGCACTTCCGCGGAAATGTCGGCTGCTATGAATGCCACATGGCCAATGAGGGAGAGCCCGATGCCCATATCCATTACGATGAGTTGATTTCCACCATTGTCAGTCCCAAGGATTGTGCACGCTGCCACGAGAAGGAGGTGCAGGAATTTGCTTCTTCGCACCACGCCAAGGCGGGGCGGATCCTGGGATCGCTCGACAATGTATTGGCCGAAGTGGTCGAGGGAAACCGTGGTATGAAGACGGAAGGGTTTCCCGAAGGAACCTCGGCGGCTGCTGTCAACGGCTGTTGGCAGTGCCACGGTTCCCAGGTCAAAGTTCTCGCCGATGGATTGCTGGATGCGGCAACCTGGCCGAATACGGGGATTGGGCGATTGAATCCTGACGGCTCCGAAGGTTCTTGCTCGGCATGCCACTCGCGGCATTCATTTTCCGTGGCCCAGGCCCGCCAACCGGAAAACTGTGGCAAATGCCACATGGGTCCGGACCATCCCCAAATCGAAATTTACAACGAGTCGAAACATGGAATTGCCTACCATGCCAATAAAGACAAGATGAATATGGATTCCCCCAAGTGGATTCCCGGCGAGGACTATTCGGTCGCCCCCACCTGTGCGACCTGCCACATGTCGGCAACTTTGACCCTGCCGGTGACGCACGATATTGGCATGCGAATCAGTTGGAACAATCGGCCGCCGGTCTCGATACGTCCCGAGGTGTCGGATGCCAAGATGAACCTTCCCGGCAAGGATGTCACCTGGGATGTGCGCCGAGCGAACATGCAGAATGTCTGCTCCAGTTGCCACTCCAAGAGCTGGATTGATAATTGGTACATTCAATACGATGGTCTGATCGATCTGTACAACAACAAATTCGCCAAACCGGGGCTGGCCCTTTACAAAGCGACCACGCCGCTGCGCAACCCGGTGAAGTTCTCCAACCCAATCGACTTTACCTGGTTTGAAATTTGGCATCACGAAGGCCGGCGGGCCCGGCACGGCGCCTCGATGATGGGGCCAGACTACACACACTGGCACGGTACGTACGAGGTGGCCAAGCATTTCTACACGGAGTTCATTCCCGAGATCGAGGAGCTCATCGAGAAAGGTCGAACTTCCCAGGATGTGGAGAAACAACAGGCGGCGGATAAACTTGCCAGTCTCCTGGAGGAGATCCTCAACACCGACGATCACAAGTGGATTATCGGCAAGATGAGTCCCGAGGAGAAAGCGGCACGTGAAAAAGCAGCCCAGGAGTTTAAAGCTCGCTACAACAAGTGAACGATTTTACCTGACGCGGCGATTTTACCTGACGCGCTGGGCGAGGGTTCCGTGACGAACCGGGCTCCGTGGTATTGGGCCTGGTGACATTGGGCTCCGTAGCGTTGGTCTGCTTATCCGGAGTAGCCGGCCATAAAGAGGCCGACTGCTCCCGGTGGCCCCTTGATTGGGTGGCTCCGTGGGAAGCCGATTCGACCGCTCCCTGAGTTCGGGCGCTTGCCGATTTGAGCTCTTCCGTGGCCAGATCGAATACCAGTTCGCCACGCAGAACATTGATGTGGGCCGGGGCTTCGATACCCAGTCGCACGCCTTTGCCCTTGGTCCGCAAGACCGTGATGGTAATCTCGTTGCCGATACATATTTTTTCGTTCTGCTTCCGTGTAAGAACTAACATCGCACACTCCCTTGTTGGTAAGAAAAGTCTCAGAGAAAAGAGGGGCCGATGGGCCTTGGCCGTAACGGCACCTTCGCTTGCCCCGGTACGGGCTTGACCCTTACTGATGCAAACTACATGATGCATACTACGTGCCAACGGTGCGGAGAGTTCTACGAATCCGTCCAGATCCTGGAAAACCAGGATTTGCAGGGCTGCTAGCAGTACTGGCAGTGAGAACGGGTCAGGTAAAAACGTCAATCGATTGTAAAACTGGTCTTGACGGACAGGGCCAAATTTGCTCGGAGGGGCAGCGTCTAATGCCACTTGCTTTGAGCCGAAGGCGCTAGCCTCGGGTATCTTGGAGGCAACGTTAACCCTGTAAAACCCGAGGCTAGCGCCTTCGGCTCAGTGGTTGAAATCGACAGAGTAAATGGCATTGGGGGTAAAGCTCGCCTGGAATCAATGCCGCTGTAGGCTAACCCAGTCCATAACGCTTCAAGAGTGTCAGCAGGGCGTCGATTTGCTCGTCTGTGCCCACGCTGATCCGCAAGCCGGGCTCCCAACGCGGGTAGTGCAGGTAGCGGACCAGCACGCCATCGGCCTTCAGCCGCTGGTAGAGCGCCTCGGCCGGTTTGACGGGGTGCTGGCACCAGACGAAATTTGCCTGCGAAGGTGTGCATTGGAAACCCAGTTGTGCCAACGCGCCAGTGAGCCGCTCGCGGGTGGCGAGGATGGCCGTGCGAGTTTTCACTAGCCACGCCTGGTCGCCGATGGCCGCAGTGGCACCGGCAATCGCCAGAGCATCGCAATTGTAGGAATCTTTGACTTTGCTGAATTGCTCGATCATCTGAGGTTGTGCCACCAGGTAGCCAAACCGCAGCCCGGCAAGTGCGTACGATTTGCTGAGAGTTCGGGTGACGAGAATTTTTTCGTTTTCCGCGACAAGACTCAGGCAGTCGCTGTTAGCAAAGTCGGCATAAGCTTCGTCCACCAGCAGAGGGCAGGGGAGGGCGTTGGCAATTTTCAGAACTTGTTCAGGCTCGATTTGTGTGCCTGAGGGGCTGTTGGGGTTGGCCAGGATGGCCAGTCGAAGGCGGTCGTCCGGGGCCGTAAACTGCTGGTCCAACGACCAATCTTTTCGATAGTCGACAACCTGGCAAACCGCCTCTTGGATTTGGGCCAAGGTGTCATAAAGGATATAGCTAGGATTGGTGTGACGGAGAGTCTCACCCGTGCCGACCAGGGCTCGGGTGATGATGGTCAGCAGGTCGTCGCTGCCATTGCCGCACAGAATCCATTCGGGGCCAATGCCCGCAACGGTCTCTTTGTGCAGCACGCTGGCCAGGGCGCGAAAAGCGCTGGCAGATGGGTCGGGGTAACGTTGCAATCCGGCTGCTGCCGCCCGCCCGATCGCGGTAAGTACCTTGGCCGAGCAAGGGTAGGGGTTCTCATTGGTATTGAGTTTGATGAATATGCCCCCGCCCGGCTGTTGACCCGGGGCGTAGCCTGCCATCGCGCGGATATCGGTTCGAAAGTAAGACATGGAAGGAAATTCGGAATTCGGAATTCGGATTGCGGAATTATTTATTGTTGATCCACCCATCATTGTTTCCCTTAAACCACTCTAAATCCACGGCCTCTGGCCGTGCGACCCTGACAGGCTCTGCCGGTCCGGGGAGAGTTTTTCAAGGTCATCCATGGATTGAAAGTTCAGGCCTTGAATCGTACTCGTACTCTGGCGCCAGCCGGTACTCGTACTCGAAAGGACTGGACAATAATCGAACCGATCTTTGCCACGATCGAGTGGATGTTTAACGCCTTTCGATCGATTGGTCGATTCATCGCTCTTCCGTCCAGCACCATGCAAACGGCGAGTACGAGTACCGCTCTGCTGAGTACGAGTACGAAATCCAAACCAAAACGCAATGAAGCCAAAAACAAACGTTTCAACCGTTCCCACGCTCCGCTTTGCGGGGCAAGCCAAAGCCACGGCTTCTAGCCGTGGTCGATTACTCGCAATCCGCAATCCGCATTTGCCCCCCCCTGCCCCCTTCTAATAGCCACGCAGGCTCCGTGCCCGGTAAGGCCTTCTTTTTGGGCCATTCTCAGCACATCGTCGAGGGTTGCTTCCAGGCCTTTCTGGGTGAAGTGAATCACACTGCCAGCGCGGAGGAAGTCGTTGGCCGAAAGGCCGCTGGCAAAGCGGGCCGTGGCTCCGGTTGGCAAGACGTGCGAAGGCCCCGCCACGTAATCGCCAAGGGGTACCGGACTGTAAGGCCCGATGAATATCGCCCCCGCATGGCGAATCTTACGGAGCATGCCTTCTGCGTCGCTGCAGGCGATGTGCAAATGCTCGGTCGCCAACTGGTTGGCCAATTCGGCCCCTTCGTCGCGGTCGCTTACGGAAATCAGCGCGCCAAACGATTCGAGTGATGCACGAGCCAGATCGCCCCGTTCAAGACAAGCGAGCTGCTTTTCCAGGGCAACAGCGATTTTCTCCAGCAGCGGTGAGTGCCAACTGATGACAATACCCGAGCCGGGAGCATGCTCCGCTTGAGCAATCAGGTCGGCGGCGGCAAAGTCGGCTCGGGTTGTGTCATCGGCCAGCACAATCACTTCGCTGGGACCGGCGATGGAGTCGATATCGACAGTGCCAAAAACGTGTTTTTTGGCCAGAGCAACGAACAGGTTGCCAGGCCCCACGATTTTGTCGACGGCGGGCAAGCCACCCTTTCCGCGGGCTCGGCCCCCGGAGATTTTGGCTTCGATTCCATAGGCGAGGGCCGCGACTCCTTGCGCTCCACCGACGCGGTAAACTTCGTCGATGCCCAGCTCATGGCAAGTGGCGAGCAGGTCCCGATTGTACGAACCAAAGGGAGTAGGAGGGGCGATGACCACCAATTGGGGTACGCCGGCCGCCTGGGCTGGAACGGCCGTCATTAGCACGGTTGACGGATAAGCGGCCGCTCCTCCGGGGACGCAGATTCCGACTCGTTCCAGAGGCAGGTAACGCTGCCGCAGGGTGCCGCCGTGCTCCATGGGGACTGTCACGTCGGTATGCAGGATGGCCCGTTGGAATCGCAGAAGTTGCTGCCGAATTCGCCGGATTGTTTCCAGGAACTCGGGCTCCGCCTCCTGGTGCGCGGATTCGAGTTCGCCAGCCGGTACTCGCAACTGCTCGGCTGTGAGCTGGGCTCCATCGAGTTGGGCCGTGTACTTCAGCACCGCGTCGATGCCTTGCTGGCGGACGTCGCTGCAAATCCGTTCCACCACCTGGACGGGTGTGAGCGGTGCGCCAAAGACCTCGATTGTTTTTTTACGGCCTGCTGCACTGACCACATTTCCATCGGGGGCCAGGCAAGCGCGCAATTGAGAAATTTCTTCGGCGGCGCCAGGCTGGCTCGTGTCGATGCGGCGAATGGAAAGCGGGGTGGGCATGGGCAGTGGGCAGTGGGCAGTGGGCAGTGGGCAGTGGGCAGTGGGCAGTGGGGATCAAGCATTCCTGGTTACAATGATAATAAACGCAGCTCGATTATTTCACAATCGGGGTACTTGTGCGAACGATTCGTTGAGCTTGGCGATTGGCTGTTACCGAGCTTCTTTGTTTTCTTCGTTGCCGTCGGTAAAATTTTTGGATATTCAGCCACTGCCGTGGGTCACAAGTGAGCTGCCTGGTTCGCAAGCCGAATGGAGGAGCTTAGCGATGATGCAAAATGGTCCCCAGATCGATTTGGGTGAAGATTCCGTTGCCAGCCGTTATCGGCGCAGGAAACGTAAGCGGGGGCGAGGACCATGGCGGTTGCTGGGCCTGGTGCTTGTGGGGTCCGCCCTGATCGCCATGGGAGTGATGAAGTGGGGGGGGAGCTCCGCCAAGGACTCTCGAGGGCCTGCTGCGCAACAAGGTGCAGGCGGCAAATCGCTTTCGAAGTTACAGGAATCGGTTGCCAAGTCGACATCGGTACCCGCACAACAGTCAATCCGAAGCAAGGAGGCCATTGCTCAGGACGACAACAGGCAACTTTGGGCCTCCCCAACGCAGGGAGAACCGCTTGATCTGCATTACTTGCCCATGGGAGCCCAGTTGCTGATTCACGTTCGCCCGAAAGCCCTATGGGATCATCCCGAGAGCGAAAAGATCGTCGCGGTATTGGCGCCTTGGGGAGATCGTCTCTTAGCACGATTTCAGCGGTGGTATCCTGGAACTTACGAGGAAGTGCCCGCGCTGATGCTTGCGGTCGGTACGGATGTCCGGGGCAATCTCCATTATGTATTACGCGTTGAATTGGCTTCCGCTTGGACGGAGACGACACTGCAAGAACGGTTGGGGCGACATGGAAGAGGACCGTTTCAGCCGAGCCGCCATCGGGGGCAATCTTACGGGCAAGCCGCTGGCCTCGCTTATTGGCTTCCTCCGGCCGAGGCAGGGGGCATACTCGTAGTTTGTCTGCCCACGGATATGGTCGGCCTGATCGAGAAGGGCCAGGAGCAGATTGGGTTGCCGCGTGATGTTCAGCGACTGGTTGCTGCAACCGATCGACAGCGGATATTCACGGCATTGTTGTCGGTGCAATTTTTACAAGGCACAGGCCGGAGGGTATTCGATGGAAGTCGTGGTACGGTGCCCACGCTCGCATCGGCCTTGGCCTGGCTATGGGGAGAAGATGCGACCGCCACGGTATTGAGTTTGCACTGGGATCGAGATTTTTTTATCGAGCTGCTGGCCACGGCGACCCTCAATGTAAGACCGCACCATTTTGCCAGGGAGTTGAGCGAGCGAGTTTCCGAGCTCTCCGATTGGAGCCAACGCACCTTACAGATGGCAGTCATCCAGCCATATGGACGCCAGGTGCTGACTCGGCTGCCTGATATGTTGCGAATACTGAAGGATTACACACGCAGTGGAATCGAGCAAGGTCATGTGGTGCTCCGATGTTACTTGCCGGTACGGGCGGGGCACAATCTGCTATTGGCTGGAGCATTACGACTGACTGCCACCATCGGCGGTGAGCATGGGGTGGCGAGAGGAGGGGGAGAGGCTCAGATCGTCATGGCTAAGCGGGAAGCCACCATTGAGGAAAAACTGGCTTCCAGGACTTCGCTGGTACTGCCCAATGAGACCTTGGAGCAATCGCTCCAGATTTTGGCGGAGGATTTAGGGGTCGATATTGAGATCCTGGGCCAGGACTTGCAATTGGCCGGGATTACCAAAAACCAGTCATTTGGTATCGATTTGAAGAATTTGCCAGCCCGTGAAATTCTGCTGGAAATTCTCCGTCGAGCCAACCCCGATCGGGCTGCCACGGGACCCGCAGATCCTCGGCAGATGCTGGTATACACGATTCGACGAAGGGAAGGTGGTTTTCCCCGGATTTTCGTGACGACTCGCACAGCTGCCGCAGCCAGGGGGGATAGGTTGCCCGAAGTGTTCCACCCCAAACAGCAGTAGTCCGCTATAATAAACAAGTGGGCAGGAGACAGGGGGCAGTAAACGTAAAAACTAGCGGAAACTGCCTTCAGCCCCCCCAATCCCCCAGCCCCCAGTCCCACCCCCCTCTTTTATGGAACTATTTCGGCTCACCTGCGTTACTTGTCATGCCAACCTTTCGGTCCGCGATCGGGCGGTGATAGGCAAGATATTGTCGTGCCCACGCTGTGGTAGCATGGTGCAGGTCGATGCGCCCGACTCGTGGCTCGAGGAGAATGCTCTCGATCCCCAGCCCCTGGCCCCCATCTCCCAACCTCCAACCCCCAACCTCCAACCCCCAGTTTCCAGCCCTCAGCCCCCAGCCCTCAGCTCGACACTCCAGGACGCGATTCCCCCAGAGGTGCCGGTCGCTCCGGAGGTGCCTGTGGAGTCAGTTCCTGGCGCTGCGCCA
>JAJRWS010000417.1 GCA_024276705.1 Planctomycetota bacterium
CGTCGTCAATTCGAGACAGGGGAACGGTCCCCTCTTCAACAAGTTCTGTCAGCAGGGCGATGAACTGTCGATAATGGTCGGGAACCATCACCATATCCATGCCCGCGTTGATCGAGATGCCGATGGCTGTTTTGTAGTCGGGATGGCATTGATCGACGGCGTTGTAGTCGGAAATTAAAAAACCCTCGAAGCCAAGCTCGTCTTTAAGCAAGTCGGTGAGCATTTCCTTGCTGGCGGAGCATTTCACACCATTCCAACTACTGTAGGAAGGCATGACCGTGCCAACTCCTGCATCCAGGCTGGGTAGATAGGGGGCAAGATGAATTTTACGGAGTGTCTCGAAGTCGCATTGGGTATTGCCCTGGTCAAGCTTGAGCCGGTTACGGGGGGTTGGGGGGCTGCTGGGATTTCGGTTGCCGGGGGCCCGATTGTTGGAGTCTGTCGGACGAGGCACGGGGGTTGTCCCTCCATCGCCAATGAAGTGCTTGACACACGCCAGCACCCTTGTCGGGTCTTTCAAATCTCCTCCCTGAAGACCACGCACCATGGCTACGCCAAGCCTTCCTACTCGATCAGGACTCTCGGAAAAACCTTCATAGGTACGACCCCAACGATCATCACGGGGCACCGTGATGCAGGGGGAAAAAGTCCATTGAATCCCCGTGGCCCGCACTTCAAGTGCCGTAAGGCGTCCAACTTCTTCTGTCAAAGTTTCATCATTCGCGCAGCCGAGCCCAATGTTGTGAGGAAAGATCACAGCCCCAAGAACATTGTTATGGCCATGGACCGCATCGACTCCGTAGAGCAAGGGAACGGCCAATCTTGTCTTGAGCGATTTCTTTTGACAGGCGTTGTAGATGGCAGTCCAAGCCTCAAGGCTGTTTCCTTCGGGCGGATCGGCATTGCCGCCACTCAGCACAGAGCCCAGGCAATAGGTTTCGATATCGGAGAGATCGCCCAGGTAGCTGAGGTCGGCCTGTGTCATCTGGCCGATTTTTTCAACCAGCGTCATTCGCTCAAGAAGCGGCGTGATTTGTGAGTCGTACTGGACGAAATGCCCAGCACCGATTCCTTTCTTTGGCACGGACTGCACCGAAAGGGCGACACGATGAACAACCGCTTCGTCAGCAGTGAGAACTGCTGCGAATAGAACGAACAGAGAAAACAGCAGAAGATTAAAAGCCAAACGGCCAGCGGCACGCATCAATCGGGTCCTTACTCGCAAAAGTCGTCAATCAAAGAAAGTGATCGTCAAAAATCGTTAAACAGTGGATACCAAAGAACCTCGCATCAATTGCCGGTTTTCACAATTGGATGGGTAGGGGTACGGGGATCGCATTACCTACAAATTGAAAGAAATAATGTTTCTTCCTCTCTCAAAGGAAGCCTCTAAGCCAAGAGTGGATTCCACATTGAATTTCGGTGGGATTTGTAGGCTCGGGTGGGTAATCTCGACTCGATAGAAGCCTTGATGGACCACAGGGATTCTCTGCATATCTTTGGGGAGGTGAGACTTGTCTATCGACATCCGCGCCATACCTAAGCTACTGGTGGTACCAGTGGCAGGCTGGATTGCTCCTCCCAAAAATTCTTCCGGAACGAGTTTGACCTGGGCACCTCCAAGAGGGCGTCCCTTCACGGTTATGACACATCGCAATGGCATCACACCGACCCCTCCTTCAAGCCATTTCTCCAACCGTTCGACAAGCTCTTCTTGAGATAAACGACCATCATGATCTTTATCGAGGCTTCTCATTCCATCTCGTAACGAAGGAGCTAGAGCGAGTTCTTTTTCGTCGAGCACACCATCGCTACTCATGTCGTACTGAGAAAAGGCTGCTTCCGTAGCCTTCTGTGGCTTGATCGGAGGAACCTTAATAGCAGTGGGCCCCCACCAACAACCTTGGGAAAAGAGCATCGCTGCCGCGATAAAAACAAAAGCTGTGCTGTAGCAAGATCGACGCATAACGCTACCGGATTAAATTCGCTGGGAGTGGGTAGGAGGGGAAATGGAACAACGACAGCGAAAACACAACAGAAGCCGTTGGAACCTGCCTGATTTACTTGGCGCATGCCTTTTTCGGGCGGGCTGCTAAGGTGCGACCCCCTAAAGCACGCCCCCTTCGTCGTTCCTGATCCCAGCACGGCGGTGTGCCTCCAATTCAATGTCAAAACTAACCGCTTGAACAGAGCCATCACACATGGACATCACGAAGACACCTGCGTGGGCACTACCAAAGATGCTGTCGAAGACAGCTCCCGGTCGGTCTTGCTGAGGTAGGGCCGCACAACTTCTCTGCATATCACGATTAAAACCGGAAAAGATCGTTTCGTTATCTCCCGTGTCGTAGGTAGCTCCTCCAGGGGTACCTGCAGCCTCGTAACTCTGTGTGCGGATGTACTTATCGCCAATGAAGTAGGTGTTGGAAGTCCCATCCACAATTTGAGCTAAGCGTATTTCGCTCCTAAGCGCACAGACGCCGTTGAAATCATCATAAATGTAAATGTTCTCACCGTATCGGCTCCTGTGCACAGCATCCGGTACCACCGATGGCCATCTCGCATAATTCGGGTTCGCCAAGTCAGCAAACGTTGGGCCTGGGAAACCAATGTAATCGCTAGTTTCCACATTGCCACCGATATTGATGGCGTAGTCACTCTTGCCGGCAAAGGCAACTGGGTTGCAATTTACGGGTGCCCAAAATGGCTTTACGCTGGTAAGGGTGCTGGAGCGACGACTTGGACAGATGAGCCCACCAGGCTGCCTCTCGTTCATTAGAGAAAGTTGTATCGCCTTCTGAACGGGATCGGTCACGCCTGCTCCCATGGAGTGAAGCGCTGTTTCTTCGATGTAGGGGAGGATCGAATAGATCCACGAACCGGGCTGAGACTCGCCGGCACCACGGTCCGGATCGCCCACCCAGTTCCATCCCCAACCGCCGCTGGGAAGAAAACCATGCGAGTCGACGTGGAGCATCGAAGCGAGTGCGAGTTGCTTTACTTGGTTCGTACACTGGGCCCTTCGGGCCGCTTCACGAGCCGCTTGAACGGCGGGCAATAGCAGCGCCACCAAGATGCCGATGATCGCGATCACGACCAGCAGTTCAACGAGCGTAAATCCTTGCCGTGCCACAGACCTAGCCATTGGGGGCCTCTTCTTGGGAGATAGTAACGAAAGCATCTGTAGGTTTCCTTTTTACCTCTAGGGCATTGTTTGAGAGGCGACTGGTCCCTCAACAAATTGTGGAATGAAAAATATCGACCGAGTTGTTTAAGAAATCTGTCTCAACACATTCTCGGGATCGACGTCGTAACGCCATCGTCATCATGCCGGCACTAACTAGTAGCAGCGATGTTGGCTCAGGGACGCTGCCGTTTAGCAGGGCAAAACTAAAGCCCCCAACGCCCGCTGCGATTAAGTCTTGGTTGAACTGAATGGCATCGAACAAATCAACCGTTCCATCCAGGTTCAGATCGCCCCATCCCCATGTCTCCCAGTCGCCGGCTGTTATCTCGCCTGTTGATCCCATGAAACGTTTTTCTTTTCTCCAACCGGCGACAAAAGCTGTAACGTCGGACGCATTGACGTTGCCATCCCGGTTGATATCTCCCGATTGGAGTACGCCACCAGGGATTAGGGCCACCTGATCGGCAATCCAGGCGTTGTCTTCAAAGAGATTGAACGTCCCGTAGTTTTGCCCAGCAGGCGAGGTGGTTACGGACGAGTTGTCCCCGAAGACGTACATCTCTAGGTCATCAATCGTTCCCTTGAAGGGATTGATCGTCTCAGGGGTAACAAAGTCGAACGACTCAACTTCCTCGCCACCTAAAGCAAGAACACCAATACGATCGCCGTTATCAAGTTCACCTGGGCTGGGGGTTCCATTATTCGCCGAAACGGCAATGCCATTGACATAGAGGACACTGGTAAAGGAGGCTCCCCCACCTAGGGCTAGCACCTTAGGACTTCTTTCGCTATCGGGCGAATAGATTTGCTGCATGACGTGGTACCATTGATCGCCCACGACGGGCACCGTCGCCCCAATGAGGCCATCGGTCAATTTACTGTCGTTGGTCTGCGTCCACATGCCATCGGCGGTGATTGATATACCACCCGCCGCGATCGTATCGAAGACGACTCCCTGACGACCGTTTCCTAACGCATCGGCATCGGGATAAACCCATACCTGTAAACCCCGTGCGGTGATTTCGTCATAGTTGAAGGGGAAGGGGCTGAGCAGCGGACCAATGCCCGTACTTGTGGGGCCAGCCGTCTCGTCAGGTCGGTTGAGAGGATCGCCAATCAGCCGATCGTTAATTCCATCGAACTGGGCACCAAAGTCACCATTGCTAGCGCCAGGACGAGCCAGACCACTTGGTCCGACATTCACGTAGGTCGGCCTTGCTGAACCAGACCCCGTCAAGTTTTGTTGGTCCCCGCCACCGATCGACACCGAGTCGCGCGTTGTGCCAATCGGAGCACCGGCGACCGGATTCTCACTCGGATCCTCACCGAAGAGGTAAGAGCGATCAACCGTCACTGCCGCCGAAGCAGGCTGTGCGATGATGGCCAAGAGCCCCGCCGCAGCGATGACTTGAAGAACCAATCGCCCCGAGTTGCGTCGCCCGTGGAGGCTGCGTCGCCTCTGGAAAACGGCCAGGCCTAGCAACAACATGCCACAAAGCAACAGCGTGTTGGGCTCGGGGACCGATTCGCTAGAACTGGTGCTCGACGTATTGCCGAAGTTGGCAACCCAGAGGTTGTAGCCATTGATCGACGAGTCTGGGCTGTTGCCATCTCTCCAAACGGTGTAGTCCGCCGCATCGACGGAGCCATTGTTGTTGTAGTCGCCAGCAATCGTGGTGCTCACGTACTCGACGATACCGACACGCAAGATGCTGCCGGTGCCGGCTTCGTGATAGACAAATTCGATATCCTGTTGACCGCTGATGTCAAAAGCACTGCCGAGGGAGATGGGCGTCACGCCATCGACAATCGTGCTATCGCCCAGGAGATAAGACTCGATCAACTGGCCATCGTCACTTCCGCCCGCTTCTTCCCAGCCATTGCCTGTGCCAGGAGAACCGTTGCCCTCGTAATCTTGGTCCTGAAGGCTATTCCATCCACCCGGGTCAAGGGAGTTTGAGGCGCTCTTTATTTCGTACGAGTCGATAGTGAAACTGCTGCCAGAATCGTTCACAATCGTGGCCGACCCGTTCACCGTATTGATCAACAGCTTGAGTTGCGGAGTTGGGACGAGGACTTGGCTGAAGCTGAGATTATCGATTCCGGTACGGACTTGATCCGCCCCCTCATCATCGAACAACAGCCGATAGCTTTCATTCGCGTCGCCCGTGTAATCGAACACAACTGTTTCTCGGTCACCTGCGCTCAAGAAACTGGTTGTTCGAGTCGCAACCGTTGTCATGTCCGAGAGACGGATCAAGTTGAGATTCCACCTGTAAGCCGGCGTAGTTTGGTCGGTCGCATTTCCGATTTCAAACGAGTTGAGCCTAAAAGAAAAGCCATCCGTAGCCGTAAAGTCGATCGTTGGATCAGGTGGTGGAGTCCCTCCGGGTTGAGCAGAGCCATCCACATCGAATTGCAAAACGGGGACCGAAAAACCTGCTCCGGCGAAAGTTGATGCTGAGTGGAACTCAAGGGCATTGGTACCCGTGCTGCCGGTGGGGCCCCAAGTGAGCCCGATGTTCGGCGTGGCTCCCGAGCCATCGGTAGTAACAAACGCCGCAGAGTTCACTGCGATGTTGCTGCCATAGAACTCAGGAAGATCCGTATTATTGCCCGGGGAGTCCGCAAAGGTGAGAACCGTTGCCTGAGCGCCCGTCGTAAGGAAAGCCAACACGGCCAACAGGCCAAAAGCTACAACTGCGAATCGCTTACTCACGACAATACTCCGTGGTGAATCTCTACGAACTTGAACATACGCGGCAGACCTTCTTGGCCGCAACGAGAATAAAGAAGCTAGAGCCGTCAGGGACAGCAAGGCCGTTCCCGGCTCAGGAACCGACAACATGGCTTCAAAGGAACCCTCTCCGTTGGAGGCAACAAATAAAGCCTTGAAGAGCAAAAAGTCCGAGATGTCGTTGTCAAAGTCACCGTCCAAGTCGCCCAATTGATAGGCAGAGGCTGGCGACTCGCCCGAGAAATCGACCCCTCGCCCTGCGTTGTAAATAGGCCAATCGAGCGCATTAACCGTGCCATCGAAATTCAGATCGCCCACCTCAAACTCTCCAGCAGGCCCCCCCACGTATTCGACAGAGTACGTATTCACTCGGTTGTCGGAGAGGATGAGTTGGAACTGAAGGTCTTCTGTCAGCGATTGAATCCAACCGTTTCCCAGGTTGATCGAATTGGTCGTGGCAAGCGAGCCTCCATCGCCGCCAAACTGAAACTCGGTGAGCTCCGTATTCGGACTGACGGGGGGGAGAACGGTCCACGCATCATTGCTATCGACCGATCCATCGCCGTTTACGTCGTAGTTGTCCTTGATGGAAGTCCAACCACCCTGGTCCAAGGCACCGGTGCTTGAGGTAATGGAGTACCCGATAATATCTGCGGCATTGCTACCGATATTGTTAATCGTAATGTTGCCGGTGGAACGATTTACCGTAAGTTTGACGACCTCAGCAGTGGGGAGTAATACTTCGCCAAAGCTCAAGTCATCCAGGGCGGTTCCCACGGCTGCAATTTGAGCGTCGGGCTGTCGGGTAAATCGAAGCGTATAAGAAACACCTGCTTGGCCTGTGAAGCCGACATTGATCGTGCCGGTGTTAAGCCCTGTGCCGACTGTTTCTGTTCCGGAAAAAGCGGTTCCTACGACTTCCCAATCAAAGGTATTCCCCGGGCGATCATTCGCACCGGAGAGAAGGAAAGAGTTGATAACCACGGATCGGCCATCAATGGGGGAGAACACGATTTCCGCTGTGTTATCGACAAATTGGCCCGTACTGGGGTCGTCAATGAAATTTAGTTGCGCGACGTAGACTGGTGTTTCATGCAACCAGGCCGAGGCCGTGTGGTACTCCCATTCGTTCGCGATATTACCAAGCCAAGTGAGGCCGATCTTTGGCGTCGCTCCGCCTGTCGTTACGAATCCCGTACCAGGGCCGGCAATGAAGCTACCGTAGTCGAGGGGGATGTCATAATTGTTGCCAGCGGCCGCATCTTCAAAAGTGAGGGTTGTTGTCCCCTGGGCAGATACATTCCCCGTAAAGAACCCCAAAAGGGCAAGCAGACCCAACGTGCTGTAAAGTTGTTTCATGATGATTTTCCTTTTCTGTTACGTGTAGCTACTAGAAGTAATTTCTTATGTAAGACGGAGTTTTGTCCTCGTCTGTCGTCGTGATGATCGTGCCATCGTCGGCCGTGCCATCATCGTCAGTCCCAAGGCCAGGATGGACAAAGTCACGGTGGCTGGCTCTGGCACGTTCGTAAACAAAGTGGACAAACCCATTCCGTTCGCCTCTTCATAGAGCGTTTTGAACAAAACAAAATCAGCTATATCGTTGTCAAGATCGCCATCAATGTCACCCATCGCCATCGCCTCACTTAGCGATAAGCCGGACATATCCACTCCCCGGCCCGTATTGTAGAGGAGCCAATCAGCGGCATCAACAAAACCGTCCCCGTTGATATCTGCCGTGCGGGAGGATTCAATAACTAAATCGCGAAGTACCTGCGGTCGATCGGTCGTAATTCCATCGACACCAAAGTCGATTAGTTCTTGCATTCGGGAGGGGCTATTGACGGTCCAGGTATGTATTTCCATCCCGTTGGACTGCACAAGGTCCACCACGGATTGGTTAATGGTAGGATGTGCCCAGGAAATAAAGTCGGCTCCATTCGCTTGAATCGTGTCGATGGTCGATTGATCGAGTGTCCCGCTTCCCAAGGCACCAAGATTGTAGCTCGGATCCAAAGCATTCAAGTCGCTGAGGAAGTTCCAATCGAAGGAGATGACACGGAAATCACTTGGAGACAATCCTAGTGAAACAAATTCGTTGTAGTAATCTAAAGCGCTCCCCGTCTTGGGCTCGACGAGCGGTGTGATGCCTCCTAGCAAAGCGGCATTGATCGCTTCAGCCATCGTGGGCACCTGTTCTCCAGCAAAGGCAGGTGAAAACCAAGAGCCCGCATCGAGCGTCTTAATTTGAGCAAGGGTTAAAGAAGAAACGGCTCCCGATCCGTTCGTTGTACGATTAACGGTACTGTCGTGCATCAAGACAAGTTCTCCGTCGGCTGTGATCCGCACATCGAACTCCGTTAAGTCGGCAATCCCGATGGCCAAATCTATCGATGCAATGGTGTTCTCCGGGGTATTGATCGAATCCCCTCGATGGGCCTCGACCAATACACCACTTCCGGCCGCTTCGCCGACTCCAGTTGCCACGAAAACCAACGCGACTACCAATCGATCCAACCGGAATGCACTAAAAAAAGAGATTGCCATGGTCAAACGGATTGATTTCAGGAGTCGGCTCTATAAGAGTGGGTTTCTAATCGACGATCGGCTCACCGGCTGGTTGCCCCCTTCAACGAACAAGGCAACCAGCCTAAGTAAGCATTTCCTATCTCGAGCCGGGCCTAACGCTTCCTGGCCGCAAGCAGACCAAGGCTCGCCAGCGCGCCCAGAATCATCGACGAAGGCTCAGGAATGGTAATCTGGCTGAAGCTCAGGTTATCAAGCCCGGTTCGCCAATAAACTATTTCTGTCGGAGTTCCATCATCGATACGCGTAAAGTTGAGGGTGTAATCCTCTCCTGGAGCGCCCGTGAAACCGATGATGACGGATTCAGCTTCATTCGCACCAAAAAGGGGCGTATCATAGGACCAGACCGAGACTCCGCCCGAATCGACAAGGTTCAGGTTTATCCCATAGGGGCCTTCGGCCGCAGATAGGTCGGCGGCGTTTCCGATATCAAGCGAATTGAGTACGAATTGAATTCCTGCGGGTACCGAAAAATCGATCTGCAGGGGGCCGCTCTGGGTCTGAGAAACGGAATTGGTTGTTCCAGCCGTGTTGTCGTCCCACTCGAAACCAAGGCTGTTCACGCCGCCGACGTTGAGACTCTCGACAGCCGAAAAGTTCGGGGAGTTATGGTATTCCCAATCACCAGGACCAGCGGGCCAGTTGAGGGTTACGTCAGGAGTAGCGCCCGTTCCATCTGTTGTGGTCCAGCCGATACCGTCCCCGCTGATGTTGCTACCGTAACCTGCGGGAAGGTTGCCGTTGACAAAAGTTGCGCCGACAAAACCAATCGTCGTACCATGACTGATCCCAGCTAGGCAGCCCATAATCGCTACCGCGCCAAGTGTCGTTACCAATCGAATCTTCATCATTAGTCTCCTCAGGGTGAAAAAACAAAAAAACTGCCTCGAATAACACTCTCTTATCCCGCTCACCTGCACAGCACCACGTATTGCCAACAAGACGTAAGACATGGTGCTGTGCCTCTCTGTTCTATTCTGTGTTGCCTCTCTGGGTGTCGCCTCTTCTCATGAAAGGAGGTGCGAAACACGATTTTGCAATCTCCTAGTGCTTTGTCAGCTCTGCTTTGATGGGTTGCAGCCGCGTTTTGATGGATAGTAGCCGCGGGCGGCAGCCGCGGTTGGTGCTGAAATCAACCGCGGCTGCCGCCTGCGGCTAGCAAAGCCGATCCCTCAATTCCATGGCTGACACAGCACTAGCAAAAGGGCGGGAAAGGGTTCGTAACTGTTACTTCAATCAGCGTAATCAAACTTTTTAGTGTTGTCAATTGAATAGGGGTTTTTTTCCGTTGTTTTTAGCGGCAAGCAGGTGAAACGGTTCTATTCATGGCGATTTCGAGTGTTTTCCTTTATTGCTACTTGCATTTCAACGACCAAGCATCATACTTTGTAACAGTTACTCAATTCCCCCAGGTACCTGAAATGCCCTCCATCCGAGATGTCGCTAAAGAGGCCGGCGTATCCATTGCCACTGTTTCAAGAGTTATCAACGGCTCGGACACGGTGGCTTCTACGCTTCGCAAGCAGGTCATGAAAGCTGTCGAGGCGTGTGATTACGCTCCCGCCATGGGACGCAAAAGCCTCGATGCGATCGCCATGATTTACACTGGCCCTTTTTGCATTGGCTCTCTCTACGACTCTGCTTGCCTGGAAGGCATCGTGGAGGTAATGCGTGAGTCCTCCTACGATCTTCGCATTGTTGATATCCACCGGGACCTCTCCCCGAACGAAAAGCTTCGACAGTTCTTTATGCGAAAAGGCATCGCAGGCGCGATCGTTCGTTGCACGTCGGCAGATCGACCGACTGTTCTTAGAATGGCCAAGGAAAATCTACCACTGGTCGTCCTAGGAGATCACTTCGAAATATCGGAGACCCACAGCAATCTTTCCTTCGTTTATGCCGAGTCAAAGTTAGCCAGCCGAGAGGCGATCGAACATCTTGTCTCGTTAGGGCATAAGCGGATCTCCTTCGCTTCATGCGAAAGAGACGATGGCGACCATTTGGACCGCCTGAACGCCTACCGAGAGGTTCTCGAAGAGAACGACTTGATGGATGAGACGCTCGTCTGTCGAGTCCCTCCCCATCGTCTTGATGGGGCACAGCTCATACGCAATTTGTTAGGTCGCCCCAACCGACCCACGGCGGTCTACATTGCTGATCCCCTTGTTGCTGTGGGGGCGATGAATGAAGCCTATCGGCTTGGTGTCAAAATTCCGGAAGAACTTTCTCTTATCGGCTTCGACGATACCGATACGCGAAGCACGGTCTACCCACACATGTCGGCTGTCTGTCAGGATTCCAAGATGCTTGGGCATGCCGCTTTAGACTTACTGCTGAAGAAGATTGAAGGGGGGGCTTCGGGGATCGAATCAAGCAATGATCGGCATTCGGCGTGGTTCGACTTGGGGGGGACTTCGGCACCACCTCCCGGGAACCCTCGACGAGTGCTGCCTACCGGTAAGATGCTCTAGTAGTCCGTTAGAAAAGAAGGCCCTCTCCCCAGGCCACGGGTAACATTTGTTGGAAGAGCGGCTAACGGTACACAAACGGCCCCTCTACCTCTCCGGCTATTCCTCTTTGTAGGATCGATTAAACCTATGAAACACTTCTCATTCAGTCTCTTTATAACAATCCTGACGATGCCTTCATCCTTTGCCTTCGCCCAGGTTCCCGCGATACCTGGGTGGACCCTTGTTTGGAACGACGAATTTGATGGCGAGGAAGTCAATGCAACAGCGTGGGAAGTCTTGAACCTACGCGACAGCCACAACAATGAAAAACAATTCTACGTTGCAGACCAAGTTACGGTAGGCAATGGTAAGTTACACATCACGGCAACGAATGAACCGATGGACGGCAAGCCGTATCGTTCAGGGCGTCTTTGGACCCGTCAAGGATGGACCCATGGACGCTTTGAAGCCAAAGCCAAGCTGCCGACGACACAAGGCATGTGGCCTGCCATTTGGTTACTGCCCCGTGACGCGCCATGGCCCACGGGTGGAGAAATTGACATCATGGAAAACCGAGGGAGCGAGCCTCACCAGGTCTCAAGCGCTTATCACTGGGGAAAAAGCGTGGCAGAACGCCAGTACGTAAGCCATCCTCATGCTCCCCAAGAGGCCGACGGAGCCCACGTCAACTTTCATGACAGCTTCCACATTTATGCCGTTGAGTGGGAGCCCGAAACCCTTCGTTTCTACGTTGATGGCTCGCTCCATTTCACGATCACGGGTGAAGAGGCTCCGATCCCTAGCACGCCGATGAGCGTTGTCCTCAATTTGGCTGTCGGGGGCATGTTCGGGGGCGAGGCGGACACCTCGACCGTATTTCCGCAAGTGCTCAGCATTGACTACGTACGGATTTGGAAGAAAGTAGATTCCCCCTTGCCTAAAGGGGAGAAAGCCCCAATGAAATGAGGGGGTTCTGGTATTTTTTGGTCTGACTAAACAAACAGCATTTCTCGACGATCCTTTTGTGCACCACGGAAACATTATCCTATGATTAAGGTTTTTCTATGGCAAGCTATCCTGCTTGTACTCTGTATCCAATCGAATTCTGCTTGGGGACAGTTTATTGTTGGCCACCGCGGTGCCTCGTACGATGCGCCAGAAAATACGCTCGCCTCATTTAATTTGGCTTGGGAGCGTGAGGCTGATGCGGTGGAAGGGGATTTCTATCTTTCATCGGATGGCCATGTCGTATGCATTCACGACAAAGATACAGAGCGTGTTTCGGGTGTCAAATACGTTGTTGCAGAGACCACGCTTGAGAAACTACGGACGTTGGATGTGGGAGCCTGGAAAGGAGAAAAGTGGCGAGGCGAAAGGATTCCTACCCTAGAAGAAGTCATCGAAACCGTCCCCGTCGGTAAGAAGCTCGTTATCGAAATCAAGGTGGGGCCAGAAATTGTTGATCCCATTTTAGCGATTCTAGCCAACTCGTCCCTCAAGCCTGAGCAAATTATTTTCATCAGCTTCCACGCCAATACAATCGAGACGATAGAGAATCGTGTGCCGTTCATGCGTACCCATTGGTTGACGAGCTACAAGAAGAACGAAAAAACGAACCAGTGGAATCCAACCAGCGAGAGCGTAGCCACCACCGTTCGGCGCATAGGAACTGACGGGCTGGGCAGCAAGGCCCTTCCGAAGGTCGTTGATGAAGCCTTCCTAAACGAGTTCCGAAAGACGGGTGCCAGCGAGTTCCATGTTTGGACCGTCGATGACCCTGCGATTGCTAGGAAATATCGAGCATGGGGAGCTTGGGCGATCACAACCAACCGGCCAGGTTGGCTAAAAAAAGAGCTTCAAACAGACTAGTCAGCATGTTCCAGAATCATCGGGTACCTCGTTACACGACCGCTGGACGCCTTGTGTTGACCGTCTATTTGAACCCGAAGGTTATTTATGGAAAGTAAAAATATCGCTGGCAAACTCGCCTCCATTCGCCACCTAGCCATCGATATGGATGGCACAATTTACTCGGGAGAAACGCTGTTTAACAGCACAAAGCCGTTCCTGGAGAAGATGCGCGAACTGGGAATTGGCTACACGTTTCTTACGAACAACTCTTCCAAAAGTGCGAGGGATTATCTTGTTTACCTAAAAAAAATTAATCTCGACGTTCAAGCCGACGGGCTCTTCACCTCAGGCTTGGCAACGATTGAGTATCTCCGTGTGAACCACTCGGACTATCGGCGACTTTTTATCCTGGGCACGGAGAGCCTTCGGGCGGAGTTCACGGAATCAGGCTTCACCGTTGTTTCCAAATCTCCCGACGAGGAGCCTGACGCAGTGGTAGTTGGCTTTGATACGGGGCTCAGCTTTGATCGCCTTTGTATGGCGGGTTACTGGATTAGCAAAGGAAAACCTTTTATTGCTACCCACCCTGACCGGATTTGTCCTACCGATCAAAGAACCTTGCTTGTGGACTGTGCGGCGTTGTGCGCATGTCTTGAAAATGCAACGGGGCGGGCGCCGGACCTTGTTCTGGGAAAACCGCACCCCTGTATGTTAGATGGAATCCTGTCTCGGCACAATTTAGAGCCGCATCAACTAGCAATGATTGGGGACCGACTTTATACCGACATTGCGATGGCCAATAAGGCAGGAGCGTTGGGAGTACTCGTCCTTACGGGCGAAGCGACGCCTGAGGCAGTACGACACTGTCCTGAACCGCCTGACCTGGTTGTCGCAGACCTCACCGAACTGGGGCGACAATTGGTCGAGGCCAAACAAATAAAAACGTAACCGTTTGCACGACTTGAACTACAAAACCTACTCAAGACCTGAATGAGCGATGATTGGCGAGCGGTGGGCGTATATCCGCCGCAGGAGGCCTACCGATGAACCTACTGAGGCCTGCGCAAGCGAAGCGGCAGGCCGACCGTCGGAAGCTAGGTTTAGCCGACAGATGGGGACGCGGAGAGAAAAGTCGCTAGTGCAGACATCCATAAACGACTTTCGTCGTGAACGGAACACACGGAAAATTCCATTTCACGATGAACCAGGGCACTGCCACACGTAATCTTTTTCTAAAATGCAGTTTAAGAATCTATTTCGATGATAAAAAAGCTCTCCCGTCTCTTCGCCACGGCTCCGGATAGCGAGCCGGTCTCTGACCGGCAAGAAATGGAGAGTGACTATCACTACTGGCGAACGAGGGTTCTCTATACGACGCTTGTCGGTTACGCCGGTTTCTATCTTGTTAGAAAAAGTCTTTCTGTTGCGATTCCCGTCATCAAGGAAGAGTACGGCGTCTCCAATCAGCAGATGGGATTGGTACTCACCCTTTTTGGTTTGACTTATGGTGTTTCTAAGTTCATCAATGGGTTCTTCGGAGACCAAACGAATCCACGCTATTTTATGGCTTTCGGGTTAATTTGCTCAGCGATCATCAATGTTTCCTTCGGCCTCAGTGGAGGGATCATCGCCTTCGGCTCTTTCTGGATACTGAATGGATGGTTCCAGGGAATGGGGTGGGCACCGTGCAGCAAGACGCTGGTCAATTGGTTTTCTGCAAGCGAAAGAGGTTTTAAGTTTGCCATTGCTAATACGTCGTGCGCCGTGGGTGCCGCTTCCGTAATGTTCATCAATGGCTATTTGATTAGGTACTATGGCTGGAGGTACTGTTTTTATGTGCCAGCCGTTATGGCCTTTATTATTGCCTTGTTTATTCTCAACCGGCATCGCGATCGTCCTCAATCACTTGGTCTTCCAACGGTAGAAAAGTTCCGGGGTGAAGAACCGGATATTGGAGATAAAGAAGGGCAGGAAGGTCTTTCTTATAAGCAGGTGGTTGTCCAATACATTTTTGGTAATCCCATGATGTGGGTTGTTTGCCTAGCCAACTTTTTTGTTTATATCGTTCGTTATTCGGTCATGGATTGGGGAACCACCTTTCTAACCGAAGAAAAAGGGGTCGATATCATGCAGGCGGCATGGATTGTCGGCGGCTACGAATTGGCGGGACTCGCAGGGATGCTTGTCGGTGGGTACACGATGGACCGGCTGTTCAAAGGCTATGGCGGGAGAACCTGTGCAATTTCCATGGCCCTTTGTGCCATATTTATTTTTCTCTTTTGGAAATTACCGATCGAATCGGTAGCGATCAACGGACTGTTGCTTTGGGCAGCAGGTTTCTTTATCTATGGGCCACAATGTTTGGTGGCGGTGATCGCGGTCAATATGGTTCCTAAGCAAGCGGGGGCTGCCGCGGTTGGTTTTACAGGTCTATTTGGCTATGCCAGCACAATCCTTTCCGGTTGGGGGCTGGGAGCGATCGTCGATAATTACGGGTGGAATACGGGGCTATTTACACTCGTTATTTCCGCCTTCGTCGGCATGTTGCTCTTCACGGTGCTCTGGAATAGCAATCCCCACCCTCCCGGAAGCCAGGCGTATAGTAATCATCAAAACTCAAGGAAGTCTGGCTCTTCACCGGAATCGGTGGGTAAAAATGATATCAGATTGACAGCTGGACCTCAGCTCAGGCTAGTCAGAGGGAGTCCGCCCCTCGCGCCTCTGCCCTCGCATCAGCCCTCAGACGGCGGGGCGAAGGGCTGATGCGAGGGCGACGGCGGAGGGGCTAGCCAACCTTTTTGCGTATACAAATATCTAAGCAATCCGTGTGTTTTGCCTCCCCTAGTGTTCTGAAACTCAGTTTACCAGCACCGTTAAACCACTGGAAA